>JAFLBH010000005.1 GCA_017303905.1 Bacteroidota bacterium | reverse complement strand
GTGATCCCGCTGGGATTCGAACCCAGGACCCTTACATTAAAAGTGTAATGCTCTACCGGCTGAGCTACGGAATCGAGATATCATTACTCTTTATAAGTGCCTGCCTACCGAGGTAGACAATTTCGTGTGCGGAACAAATTATAAAGAACTTCTGTAACAGGGCTGCAAATATAAAAGGTTAAACCCTAGCCACAAAATTTTTTTTAAGAAAAATTTACGCACAGTTTTTCCTATTATTAACGCTTTTCGATAAATTTAAACGATTATGAGCTTATGCCCTGATATCAAGCTTCTCAGAGGCTTTTGTAACCTTAATTTCGGGCAATCCGTAACTGAGGCTACTGAGCTTTTCGGTCCGGCCGAGGAAGCCGAAACCCTTGATGATGACCTTCTCGGGGCCTCCTCTTATGTGATGCATTACTGGGATCATGGTTTTTCTTTATTCTTCGATAATCATAAAAATAAAACCTTTAATAGCGTGGAGGTGGATAATCCTGAAACCACGTTATTTAACCATAAAATATTCACTCTAAACGAGAAGGAACTGATTGCCCTCATGAAATCAAACGGGTTTTCTTTAACCGATACCGAAAATCATGAGTGGGGCGAAAAACGCATCTCATTCGACGATGCCAACCTCGATTGCTATTATCAAAATGGCAAATTAAGTTCAGTGAATTTTGGTGTTTCCGATCTTGATAATAACCTGTATTTTTCTCCTAATTAGCCTCAAAACCCCCTATCTTTGTAAAAAATTAATACCATGCCAGGAACAGAATTATTTGGCGCCGAAGAGCGTAAAGAAGTTAACGATGTATTGGAAACCGGAATCCTTTTCCGCTATAAACATGATGCGCAACGCAATAATCACTGGAAAGCGATAGATTTCGAAAATGAGGTAAAGAAAATTACCGGCGCAAAATATGCTCACGCAATGAGTTCAGGCTCCACAGCTATTGCTACAGCTTTGGCTGCTTCGGGTATTGGAACAGGCGATGAAGTTATTGTGCCTCCATTTACATTTATTGCTACTATTGAAGCGGTTTTATTTGTTGGCGCTCTTCCGGTATTTGCGGAAGTAGATGAAACTCTTTGCTTGAGTGCTGAGGGTATTAAAAAGGCGATTACTCCTAAAACAAAAGGAGTTTGTTTAGTACATATGTGTGGCGGTATGGCCGATATGGATGCCATCATGAAGGTGGTGAATGAACATAAATTAACTTTAGTAGAAGATGCCGGACAAGCGTTCGCTTCGTCGTATAAAGGAACTTACACGGGATTATTTGGTAAAGCAGGTTCTTACTCTTTCGATTTCTTTAAAATTGCAACTGCAGGTGAAGGCGGTGTTTTAGTAACGAATGATGAAGAAACCTATAAAAAAGCAGATGTTTATAGCGATCACGGTCACGATCATATTGGCGCAATTCGTGGTATGGAAAATCATCCGTATTTAGGATTTAATTACCGAATCGGTGAATTAAATGCGGCAGTGGGAGCGGCACAAACACGCAAGGTTCCTAAAATCCGTGAGATTAATCGTAAGAATAAACAGTTTATGATTAATGAATTATCTAAAACACCGGGAATTGGTTTTGCACGTCTTGCTGATCCGGACGGAGATTCTGCTACTTTCTTGAATTTATTATTACCTGATGTTGAAACAACGCAACGCACCATTGATGAAATGAAAGCTGCCGGTGTAGCGGGTTTCGATTATTGGTATAAAAACATGTATCATTTCATTAATCAGTGGGATCATATTAAAAACATGAGCACGGTTTCTAAATTACCAATTCAGATTTTGGGTGCGCCTCAGGATTATAAAAACCTCGATTTACCAAAAACACAGAATGTAATTGGTCGTTTAATTTCTTTTGGTGTTCGTGTGTCGTGGACAGAAGAACAAATGAAGGATTTAGCGAAGAAAATATCGGAGTGCTTTGTAAAAGCAACAAAAACAGTTAACGCTTAATTAAACATCTTCGTTCTGGAAGTTGAGAACTGATATAAATAAACTGGTTGCATCTCGACTCCGCTCGATGTGACAGCAGATGAAAAGAATGTCAGTTCGAGCGGAGTCGAGAACTGCAATTATAATTTTAATATGTTACATAAGAATTTCAAAAATATAGAGAAAGTGACCTACGGTCGCGGCTCTTTTGCGCAACTGGCAGAAACAATCGAACCGATTCGTAAGGAGAATAATAAATATTTTGTTTACGTAGTAGATAATTATTTTAAAGGAAAACCTTTATCTAATAATCTTCAGAATAAACCGGAAGATTTAATTTATTTCATTGATGTAGATCCAAATGAACCAACAACTGAGCAAATTGATTCGCTGCGTGATGAGATTTTAGCAAAGAAAGGTTTACCGAGTGGAGTCATCGGAATTGGTGGTGGAAGTATTATGGATATCGCGAAAGCACTTTCGTTAATGCTTACCAATGAAGGTTCTTCAACGCTTTATCAAGGATTAAATTTAGTGAAGAAGCCCGGTGTTTATCATTTGGGTGTTCCAACTATTTCGGGAACTGGTGCAGAGGTGAGTATGACAGCTGTATTAACCGGACCGGAAAAAAAATTGGGCTTGAAATGTGATTGGACAGTTTTTAATCAGGTGATTTTAGATCCTGAATTAATCGCTTCTGTTCCTACCGATTGGTGGTTCTTTACCGGCATGGATACTTACATCCATTGTATTGAAAGTGAAAGCGGCATTCGCAATAATGCTTTTAGTTTAGCCTACGGAGAGCAAGCTTTGAAATTATGCCGTGAAGTTTATTTGGGGAAGAATTCAGGACAAACTCCTGAGAACAATGATAAATTAATGGTAGCCTCGTTGATGGGTGGCTTAAGTTTAACTTACAGCGAAGTAGGTGTGTGTCATGCATTAAGTTATGGCTTATCTAAAATTCATGGAACACGTCACTGTTATGCGAACTGTGTTATTTTCCAGCATCTCGGCGATATTTATCCGAAAGGACATAAAGAGTTTTCAGAAATGATAGAAACTCATAAAATAAATTTACCGAAGGGATTAAGTAAAGAGTGGGACGAAGAAACCATTACTAAAATGGCACAGGTATCTTATAATTTACCTTTCATGTGGAATCACGCTTTTGGTGACAACTATAAAGAGATTGCCACTATGGATTATATCAAAGATTTGTTTAGAAGACTCTAAGAAAAAAGCCCCGTAAGGGGCTTTTTTAATTCTGGTAAATGATTTTGAATGTTTGTCTGTCGTTTACACTCATTACATCCAGGAAGTAAATACCATTTGGTAAATTAAAATTTTTCAAGTTTAATTCTGAAATCCTATTCTTGCTATAGAAAATCTCTTCGCCTAAAGTATTCGTTAATTTAATTTGCCGGATATCTCCTTCGCTTTTTATGTATAACCATTCCGAACTCGGATTCGGAAATATTACCATCTGTGTTTTGTTTTGTTCTGCCGCTTCATTTATGTCTGTCGCACTTACACAATTATAAATTAGTTTAAATCCTGAATTCACTACGCCAACATCCGACTTAAAACGAATGGTAATAACGGTTCCGGTTGAGGTTACTGTGCCCGGACTATTGGTTCCGGTATAAGCGCCAATAAGTGGTGCCGCGGTTGTTGAACCGTTATACAGGAACAAAGTGTCATATCCT
The DNA here is from genome assembly GCA_017303905.1 of Bacteroidota bacterium. NCBI lineage: Bacteria > Pseudomonadati > Bacteroidota > Bacteroidota bacterium. The sequence goes on along the minus strand of JAFLBH010000005.1, from coordinate 351,490 downwards.
TGTTCTAAGGCAAAGCTTTTAAATTGCAATTGAACCTTGCTGGTGCCATTTGGGCCAATGCTATAACTGTAAGCTTCATTGTCGTAATAATTTCGATAAGGTCCGCCCATGTCAAATAAACTATCCGTGCAGGGTTGTACGGCGCAATTCGAAAATTTATCTTCTATCAGTTGCCATAAGTCGTTATAACCATTATCGTAACCCAAAGCCCAAATACCAATTCCTCCAATTCGACGTTGATTTACCAAGTCGTATTTACGCCCCATACTGTAAACATCATCAATCCAACACTGACGATTCATACCACCGCTTAAGTAAACATAAAACGGATTATAACAGGTGCTTTCCCATTTTTTATTGGAAGCAGAATAGGTTGTAGGATTATTTTTTACATAACTGTAGGTACGAGAGGAAGTGAAATTTCCTGTTGTAGTTGACGGTGCTGTTGCACTAACGGTTTCCCACTCGCGGCCGTAATACGGTAATCCTAATAAAAGTTTGGAAGCAGTAACACCTTGTTTCAAATAGTAAGTAATGGATTTTGCTACGGTGTAATTGTAAGTTGTTTGAAAATTATAGAGAGGAGATTCAGGTCCGGCCGAAGTACTACCTGCATAATAATAATCGTATCCCATAATAATGAAATTAGTAACAATGGGATTTAAGGCCGGTATATCAAAAGTTGAACTCCATTCTACAGCGTAAAGCGCCATGGATAACTCGTAATTCGGATTTGCGGCGGTTAAAGCGTTTTTCAAATTAATCATGAAGTTTTTGAAAGGTGTTTTATCGGCACTCCCCATTCCTTCAAAGTCGATGTTTACACCATTTCCTCCTCTCGAATTCAATAAAGAAACGATGTTGTTAATGAAAGTCGTTTGAGCAGTTGATGAAGCCCAAAAAGTAGAGTGTGCAGCAAAAAGTGTAGCGCAAATATGTATTTTTTTACCATTGGCTTTTGCAGCTGTTACTGCCGCGCTTGTGCTCCATGCAAAAGAAGTATTCGTGTTTTGCCCGGTTGTTGGAGAAACAGCATAATCGAAATAACAGAAATCACTCAACATATTCCAATCGTACGCGGTGTAAACAGAACCTACCCAATACGGATGCCATCCGAACACTTTTTTGGTGAGATTGCAAGCTGTGGTTTTATGGTTTGATTTTCCGGACGGAGAAGAGCCATTGATAATGGTGTTTAGGCTATCCCATGAATTATCGTTGGTAAATTTGAAAGCTGAATAAAATTCAGATTGTTCGCGCATGATGGATTTAAAATCCGATTGGCTAAATCCGCAAATGAAACTCGTAAAAAGGCAAAGCAAAAAAATCGTTCTCATGCATTGCTAATTTACAAAGTAATTGCATAAAATATAATTTCTACAGAGTTAAATCAGTTTAGAAATAGTTAAATTTTATCCGGCTCTTCGTTTTTCATCATCAGCACCAGTGTTTCTTCTTCCTCTCAGTACCTGGCCTTTACCAAATCGATAATTAAAAGTTATGTTTAATACACGGGTATCACGTTTAGCCGACCAGTGTTCGTTTACGTTTCCAAATTGTGTCACCCCGCTTGGATAGGCTTTCCAGAAAATATCTGAGTAGTTGATAGTGATAGTAGCGCGTTTGTCGAGTAGCGATTGCTGCAATCCGGCAGTTAAATTATGATTTGGATTTATGAATGTAACTCCATATAAGGTTTTGTGATTGTAAATGAAACTCAACTCAGCAGATAAGCCTTTACCAATAGAAAAGCTATTGGAGCTGTTAAATGTAAAGGAAGGCCAGCCTTGATTAAATGAATAATTATTTACGGTTCCTGTGTATTGGGTGTAATAGCTTAGTATACTTGTATTGGTTGTCCACCATTTTGTTAGTTTTTTCGAGAATACAAGATTGGCGTTGTACGAATGAACTTCTGCAAGATTCGCTACGGTTTGAATGGTAATTTTCTTTTCTCCGTCTTGAATTAAAACATCTGTAATGTTATCTGTTGTATAGCTGTAACCTAATGTTAAGAAAAACATATTAGCGTATGAATAAGTAAGTTCTGAATTGTAAGTTAATTGAGGTAAAAGATATGGATTGCCTTCTGAAAAGGTTGTTGCGTCTATAAATCTTCTGAAAGGATTCATTTGCTGATAAGCCGGCCTGTCAATGCGTCGGCCGAGATTTATGTTGATTCCATGATTTTTATTGATTTTGTAATCTGCAAATACGGAGGGGAAAAGTTGAACATAATTTCGGTTAAATGTCTGGCCGGTGATTAATTGTTTTCCATCGGCACCTGTATGCTCAGCTCTTAATCCAATTTGTAAACTTAGTTTTGTGAACTCTTTAAAGTAGTTGAGGTAGGCGGCATTAATATTCTCCTTGTATATAAAGTGGTTGCTTTGCAAACTGTCAAATACTAAGTTATTTTCAGATTGGTTGTAAAATTTAATGTCGCTATCAGATTCCACGTAACTTGATTTTAAGCCGGCTTCAAGTTTCGATCCGTTCTTAAAGGGGTTTGTATAATCTGCTTTTGCCGAGTAAATACTAAGGCTTGCATCCTGGTCGCCAATCATAATAGTTTCATTGATCAGTCCACCGTCGTTATTAAGGGTTGTATTCGTAAATCTTTGGTCGGCGTTATTTCCATAGGTAGCATAATCTAAATCAACAGTAATTTCTTTTCCTGTAGTATCAAGCTGATGTTTTAATTGTGAATTAACTGAGTAATTGAACGAATTGGTATATGACCTGTTTTTAAAATCATAACTGTATAGTTTGGTGCCATTGCCATTCAGAATGTTTGTGTGATTATCACCTATAGAATTAAAGCTATTGAGTACACTGCTACCTATTAATGATAAAGTGGTGCGTTTTGACAGGAAGAAATCCGCACCAACTCTGGGAGAATGTGTATTAAATGGAAATACAATATAATTATCTGTATCAAAAATAGTATTTAGTGTATCAGCATAATAGAACTTTCGGTTTAGCGTTAAATTATTGAATCCTTTTCTGTAAGAAAAATTGTAACCTGCAAAGAGGTTGTATTTTTTTTCTTTGTAGGAAATATTAATTCCGGCATTCATTTTTTCATACCTACCTTGCCCGTAACCTGCATTCACGCTGCCGTTAAATCCTTCACGCTTATTTTTTTTCATGACTATATTAATTATTCCTGCGTTTCCTGCAGCATCGTACTTAGCAGAGGGATTTGTGATAATTTCTATTTTCTGTACATGGGAGGCTGAACTGCTTCTTAAAAAATTAGCTAAATCCTGACCTGACATAGTAGTTGGTTTCCCATCTATCATTATTATAAGACCTTGCTTACCTTTTAAACTAATTTGCCCGTCTTGGTTAACTTGTACGCCCGGTAATTTTTCCATTACATCCATTACCGAAGATCCACTATGAATAATACTATTTTCAACATTCACTACCGTTCTGTCAACTTGTCTTTCAATGAAAGGTTTTTCCGCAATGATATTAACCGTGTTGAGATCTTTTACTTCAGACTTTAAAGCAATAGTCCCTAGTTTTAATTCAGGTGTTGATTCGGAAATCGAAATTTTGGCACTGCGGTAAGATTGATATCCAATTGATTTTATTTCTACGAAATAATTTCCTTCTTTAATGTTGTTGAATGAAAATTCCCCTGCTTCATTAGATACTTCTCCTTTATATAAAGAGGAGTCGGATAGATTCTTTAGAAATACCGTAGTAAAAGGAATCACTTCTAGCTTATCATCTTTAATTGTGCCTGAAATGATACCATTGTTAAACGCTTTACTTGCGAAGGAACAAGTAGCAGCGAGTATCAATAAACAGATAAATAGCCTTTTCATGCGTTTATTTTTTTATAAAGTTATTTTGTACCGATAAAGAAGTTTACACCCTGTTTGGGTGATTGTGTTGAATGGTAATCAAGTTGTGTAAGCGGCCTAAGGAGAAGGAGCAGTATTACAAACGTTAGGTAAACGACAAAAAAAATCCCCCATGAAGGGGGATGTGTTAAAGAAAAGTTAAAATCAGATGTATTTACTTTTACGGGCTTTCTCAATAGCTTCGGCTTTGGAGTGTACTTCAAGCTTTAAGTAAATATTTTTAATGTGTGATTTAATGGTTTCCTTATCAACAAAAAGTTGGTCGGCAATGGTAGAATAACTTTTCCCCGAAGCGAGTAATTCAAGTACTTCCAGCTCACGCGCTGTTAACGGACTCTGACGGTTTTTATGAAAGGAGGAAACAACTAAACGCGCAATGTTAGTACTCATAGGCGCGCCGCCATTTTCTAATTCTTTTAGTGATTCGATTAATTTTTGCGGAGGCATGTTTTTAGTAAGATAACCACTTGCGCCTTCGCAAAGCGCTTTAAAAACCAATTCATCGTTTTCATATACAGTCACAACAACTACTTGTGTGTTTGGCATAATTGCTTTTATCTTAGGGATGGCTTCAATGCCATTCATACCGGGCAATTCGATGTCCATTAAACAAATGTCAGGTGTATCATTGTTAAGGTTTTTAATGGCAGCTTCTGCATTATCATAGGCATTAGCTACGGTGTAGTCACCATTTTGTTGGATAAGAGTTACAAATGCATTGCGGATGATGGCATCATCTTCCACAATTATAATTCGTTTTGTTCCGTTAGTTTTCATGCGAAATTGTATTAAGTGATTTTTGAATGCTTAAGGTTATTTCTGTTCCGTTATTTTTTTCTGAACGAATATTTATGTTTGCAGAGGCACGACTGGCGCGTTGCTGCATGTTAGATAATCCAAAACTATTTTTCCCTGCTTTCTCTTCAAATCCGATGCCGTTATCTTTTAATTTTACATAAATGCTAGAGCCATTTGGTGTAATAGTAAGGTTCACCTTATTGGCCTTTGAATGTTTTACAATATTCGACAAAGCTTCCTTAAATATCATTGTAATGTTTCGTCCGGCACTTGGTAATTGTTTGATGTTTTTTAGTTCATCATTCAGTCCTTCAACTTCAAATGTGCATCCGGTTCCGTAAAATAATTCGTCACCAAAGTCTTTTACCCTGATAATTATTTCGTAAAGATTATCATTACCGGGATTGATAGACCAAATAAAATCCTTAGTGCCTTGATATAAACGTTGAGAATTTTGTGAGATGACATCAAGTATTCCGTTAGCTTCTTTATTTTCTTTTGGGATATGAATCCGTGCCATTTCAATTAGCATTGAGATGCGGGTTAATCCATTTCCAAATTCATCATGTAAATCAAGAGCCGCGGCTTTACGTACTTTTTCATTTTCTTCTTTACGTACTCTTTCTACTTCTTTAATGTGCTCAATTTTATTATGTAAGCGAATTCGGTAAATACCCCAGCTTGCTAAAATAATTCCAACGATGATTAAAACAAAAAACCACCAGGTATTCCAAAAAGGCGGATTAATTGTGAAGGAGTAGGCGAGAGGTTTAGATTCAATCCCTTCTGAGTTTACTGCTTTAATTTCCAAATTATAAGAGCCCGGCGCTAATTTGGCAAAGGTGAGTGAAAAAACTTTCGAAGGATTTATTTTTGTCCATTTACCGCTGGGTTTAAATCGGTAAAACAAGTTAATATTATCAGCACCTTGGAAATCGGGTACAACAAACTCAAAGTTGATTTTGTTTTGGTTATAATCTAATTCCAGTGAATTAAGATTGATTGTAATGCTATCATTATAATTTTCAATCTTTAATGACTTAAGAAAAACATTAGGTACAACTTTATTAATGATTTGCTTATTTGGATAAATACTTACTAAGCCGCCAATGCCTCCAAATAGTAATTCACCATCAAACGATTTATGGAAGCCTGCAGAGTTAAACTCATTGATACAAACGCCATCGGAAGCACTGTAGCTTTTGAATTCATTTTTATCGGGATTGTAAACTGAAATGCCAAGATTCGTGCTCATCCAGAAATTCCCTTTATCATCACGCAATAAACCGTAAATAAAATTGTTTGATAAGCCTTTGACGTTATGGTAATTTCTGAATTTAGTTTGTCCGTCAGGATTATTTAAAATACTTAATCCTTTCGTAGTGGCAACAGCAATATCCCCGGTTTTAGTTTCGTTGATATCCATGATGCGACTTGAAACAAGACTGTTGGTGTCATCTACAACATGCGTAAAGTATTTTCCTTTTCCGGTTGTATTGTTTATATACAATAAGCCACGTGCGCTACCAATCCACCAGTTTTTTTTGCTGTCGATAAAGAATGAATTAGAACCTTCTATTTTTACCTTTTCACCATTTACATCCGCTTCGTTTCTGTATTCAGTTGCTCCGTTTTTAATATTGTAAATTAAAACACCTTGCGTGTTACATAGTAATATTTCGCTGTCGCTATATTTTAAGATTCTAAAGACTTGGTTACGTTTACCGGGATAAATATTTTCCAGTACAGGAATTAAAGTGTTGTTCTTCTTGTCGATTTTATAGAGTGAATTACCGAAACCTGTCCAAACTGTATTTTCATCATCACAATAAATTGCTTCAATAAATCTCTGAATTTTACTTAGCTGCCCGGTAAGGTTAATGAGATAAAACGATTTATTTTTCCTGTCAAGTTTCAGAATTCCATAATTAAATCCCGACCATATTACTCCATCTTTGTCTTTTACAATACCAAAATAGTTTGGCTCGTTGCTTTTTAAAATAGAGGATGCTAGGTCGAATGAATTTTTAGAATAGCTGTAATTAAACACGCCGGCATCCCGTGTACCAATCCAAACAATATCGGAATTGGAGATAGTGTTTTGGTAAATACTTGAAATATCATTGCTCTTCAACCCAAATTGTTCATTTGAATTTTTGTTAAATGATTTTTCCAGATAAATGGAATCTTTTAGAGTGCCACTTAATCGGAATAGTCCGGCTCCATTCGTTCCTAACCAAATTTTACCAAGATTATCGATGTAACTGTGATTGATGATTGAAGGGGCAAATGATGGTAGCGGAATCATTTTAATGTGTGATGTCGGAATATCTAAAACATAAAATGATTGAGCAATGGAAAAATAAATTTTATTGTTTTTAAAAAGAATAGTTTGGCAATCGATGGCAGAATTAGCGTCTGTTTTTACAAGGGTATTGATATCGAATACAGGAGAAAATTCAGTTTTGCCGTAATCCATAACAAATAGCCCTTTATTAGTCGCGGCATAAATCGAATTATTCCCACTATAGCAGAGAGAATAAACATTAGTTCGTAACTCGCTTTTTTCTTTCTCTTTAAAATGGATAGGTTCAATTTTAAATGAATTGTTGCTTTCGGTAAGTTTTGTAAATCCTTTATTAGTGTTTAAGTAAATGATGCCATTGATATTCCAAATGCGAGAGATGATAGCAGGTTTTTCTTTTTCTTTGATAATTTCTTTGTAGTGAACCACGCTTTGGTTGTTTAAATCCATAACGTCCAATCCGCCCGAGCTAATTACGTAAAGCTTATTATCTTTAATACAAAATCCGGTAATATCATCACCGCTGATAGATTTAGAATCGAAAGGTTTAAAATTGTAGTGCTCAATCAATCGACCGTCGTAACGATTTAAACCGTCTTGTGTACCAAACCACATGAGGCCTTTCTTATCTTGTACGATGGAGCTGATACTGCTTTGTGACAAGCCTTCCTCCAGCCAAACCTGATTAAAAAAACCATGGTCTTGTGCAATAACCTTGTTAAGCGTAAAAACTACAAGTATAAAGTATAGACGAAAGAATTTAGGCATCTATACAAATGTCGTAAATAAAAAGGTGAAATTCATCACCCGTTTTGGGGTAAGTAACGAATTGATTATCGCTTCAAAAGCTTAAATGCAATGTCTCTGCCTTGTCCTTTAAACATGGCCAGGTTAATCCAAAAGAAAGCGAATTTCTCCATGAGTTCAAATCGGTCATTCCCGCCTACAGAATAGCATTCGCCAAATCCTGCGTCTTTTGCCAGCTGTGTGGCGATATCCTTTCCTTTTAAGCTGTCTCCAGCAACAAATACATCAATTGCCGTGTTGTTATATACCGGGTTTACCATATTATTAAATCCGGTCGTATTAAAACATTTAACAACATCCTTAGTTTGGGTATTGACAAGAATTGCATCGGTGGTGTTACTGAATCCGGAAGGACCTTTTCCCATCACAATATTCATGGTGTCAATAATAACTTTGCCTTCTGTATTTCCTAATGATTGCGCAACTTCTACTGCGGTAATTGCTGGTGTTGCTATTAAAATAATTTCAGATTTTTTTACGGCTTGAGTAATGGTATCAACTGTTGTGTTTGGGTTGTTTAGCAATTCTTTTCCCTTGAAATTAGTTGTATCGCGTACGCCTAATGTAATTTCATGACCGCACTTCGCCCACTTGGTAGCTAAGGCGCCACCTACGTTTCCTGTTCCTATAATTGCAATTTTCATGTTAATCCAATCTGTAAATTTCCATGATGTTCTTTAATACGTTTTCAAAATTGATTTTCAGGTCTATTAATTTCCCTGTGTTAACATCAAAAACCCAACCGTGCACCAGTAATCCTCTTTCTTTGTATGCTTGTTGAACGGCAGCCGTTTTTATAAGATTCACACATTGTTCCTGTACATTTAATTCCACCAAGCGGTTATAACGTTGCGTTTCATTTTGTATCGCATTTAATTCATTCTTGTGTAAACGATAAACATCTCGGATATTTCTCAACCATGGATTTAAAATGCCTAAGTCAACTGACTGCATAGCGGCTTTAACTCCACCACAATTATAATGCCCGCATACAACAACGTGATTAACTTTTAAATGACGTACAGAATAATTTACGACTGACATAACATTTAAGTCAATATTGTTTACCAGATTCGCGATGTTACGATGTACAAACACTTCTCCGGGTTGTACGCCCATAATATCCTCGGCGGTCACGCGACTATCAGAGCAGCCAATATAAAGGAATTCGGGTGCTTGTCCTTTTGAAAGTTCTTCGAAATAATTTGGATTAATTGCTAATTTTTCGGCAATCCATTTTTGATTGTTTTTAAAAACGTCTTCTATTTTCATGTGAATTATATTAAGATATTGTTTTCAGATTTGATAGGAGCAGGGATATTACTTTGATTAAACATTTCAAGCAAGTCAATTTCAATGGTTCGGCTGATCGCAGTAATTGGAACATCATTGGCGCTTCCTTCAAAAGGACTTTCAGTAGACTCACCGATTTTTTCCATGGTAGTGAAAATCCAAGTAGATAGAGCGCTGAAAGGAATCGAGAGCCAAATTAAATGTTCTCCTAATTTGTCAAACTCCTTCATCATACCAAGCGGAACAAGAATGGAAAAAATGCGAATGAAATATAAATTGAGAGTAGCATATTGTCTTGGATACGGAAAATTTTTAATTCTTTCTGAAACACCTTGTTGATTTAAAAATTCAATTAACATTTTTTCCAGTTCCATGTGTCTGAAATCTTCGATATAACCTTGCTCTAATAAATTTTTAAGTTGTTGTGATTGCAAGGCGATAATTTGCGCCGCCTTATTTGTTTTCGACATCACATGATTAAACTCTTCCTGTGACAAATAGTTTTTTAATTCTTCTTCTAACTTAGTGTTATGTTCCTTTACACTGAACCATTTGTTTTTATATTCCTGATTGTGTTTTTTATAAATAGCCTCCCAGGCTCTGGCTTCTCTTAATTGGAAACGAAGTGCGGTTAGCCAGGCAATGTGACGATTGATAAGTTGCATTTGCACAATTTTTAAATCAGCATCGCTTAATTTCACTGCCGCATGTTTATTACTTACATAATCTTTCACCATAATGCCCCAGCTTCTGCTTCCGTTAACAATGGCGCCCCAGGCTTTACGTGCTTCCCACATACGATCATACGATGCGTTGTTCCGAAAACCAACCGCAAAGGCAACAGCAGTACCTAGTAATGCGATTGGCAGCCAAGGAATGGAAAGCCATTTCCAATCTAAAAATATATATAAGAGGGTTGGGATAGCAGATATTGACAAGAGGAAATAGATGTCTCTTCTTGTCCAGAAAAGAACTTCTTTAAGCGAATAGTTTTTACCTGAATGCATTGTTTGTTTTTATAAAGTTGCTAAATTTTGCTTTTACGAATTTAATACTAACTTTAAAGTAAGTTACTAACTTAATATAAATTATGCCTGATTTTCATTTTAACAATAAGTTGTATTATAACCCGGTGGAGTTTGCTATGGATAGAATTGGTGGCACCTGGAAAATGCCTATTTTATGGCGACTCAAAGAAAAAACCTTACGATATAAGGAATTAAAAAGCAGTTTACCGCGTATATCGGATAAAATGCTCAGTTCACAATTAAGGGAGTTAGAGGTTGATGGTTTTATTAGTAGAAAAATCTTCGCTGAAGTTCCGCCACGCGTTGAATACAGTTTAACAAAGCGCGGATTGAAGTCGATAAAAGTAATTGACCACATACGGAATTATGGAGTTTCGTTAATGAAAGAATTTGGTATAAGCGATGAGAAACTCAAAAAGCAGAAGAAACAGCTTTAAAATAAAATCCCCGCACGAAGCAGGGATTTTAGGTGGAGAATACCGGAGTCGAACCGGTGACCTCTTGCATGCCATGCAAGCGCTCTAGCCAGCTGAGCTAATCCCCCAAGATTTAATTTTTGAAATGAACATTTTGCGGCGGCAAATATAATACACAGTACTATATTTTACCGCCGAAATTTAATTAAAGTTTGGCTTTTACTTCTACCATTTCGTATCCTTCAATGATATCGCCAACTTTTATGTCGTTATATCCTTCGATGTTTAATCCGCACTCATAGCCTGCGGCCACTTCTTTCACATCATCTTTAAAGCGTTTCAATGAACCAAGTGCTCCGGAGTGAACTACAATACCATCACGTATAATACGAACTTTAGTGTTACGGTTTACTTTACCATCTAACACATAACAACCCGCAATAGTTCCAACTTTGGTAATATTAAACACTTCACGGATTTCGATATTACAAGTGATTTTTTCTTCAAACTCAGGCGCCAACATTCCTTCCATGGCCGCTTTTACTTCGTTAATAGCGTCGTAGATGATAGAATACAATCGGATATCGATTTCTTCTGTCTCAGCTAATTTACGAGCATTCGTAGAAGGACGAACCTGGAAGCCTACGATGATAGCATTTGAAGCAGATGCTAATAATACATCACTTTCACTGATGGCACCTACTGATTTGTGAATGATGTTTACCTGAACTTTTTCAGTTGATAATTTCAACAATGAATCTGCCAAGGCCTCAATAGAACCATCCACATCACCTTTAACAATGATGTTTAATTCTTTGAAATCACCAATCGCTAAACGGCGACCAATTTCATCTAATGTAATATGTTTATGTGTACGGATACCTTGTTCACGTTGTAATTGTAAACGACGTGTTGCGATTTCACGTGCTTCACGTTCATCTTCCATCACGTTGAATTTATCACCTGCTGTTGGTGCACCGCTTAATCCTAATACTTTAACAGGCGTAGATGGTCCGGCTTCCGTAACTTTCACGCCACGCTCGTTGAACATGGCACGAACTTTACCGCTGTAAGATCCGGCTAACATAACATCTCCAATACGCAGGGTTCCGTTTTGTACAAGAATGGTTGCAACGTAACCGCGACCTTCTTCCATCGATGCTTCAATAATACTGCCGGAAGCGTGACGTTTAGGATTTGCTTTTAAATCCATCATTTCAGATTCCAACAATACTTTCTCTAATAAGAGGTCAATGTTTTTTCCTTGTTTCGCAGAAACTTCCTGACACTGATATTTTCCACCCCATTCTTCCACTAAAATATTCATCACCGATAAACCTTCACGAATCTTATCCGGATTTGCGCCGGGCTTATCAATTTTGTTGATTGCAAAAATCATTGGTACACCGGCAGCTTGAGCGTGATTAATCGCCTCTTTTGTTTGAGGCATGATGCTATCATCGGCAGCTACCACAATAATGGCAACGTCGGTTACTTTAGCACCACGTGCACGCATCGCGGTAAACGCTTCGTGACCGGGAGTATCTAAGAATGTGATTGAACGGCCTGTTGGCAATTTTACGTTATAAGCACCGATATGCTGAGTAATACCTCCGGCTTCTCCGGCAACTACATTTGCTTTACGGATAAAATCAAGTAAAGATGTTTTCCCGTGATCAACGTGACCCATTACGGTAACGATAGGCGGGCGCCATTCTAAATCTTCAGGTTTGTCTACTTCTTCTTCTTTAACACTTTCAACATCTTCAGCAGAGGCAAATTCAACCTTATATCCAAATTCTTCAGCAACGATTGAAATAGTTTCGGCATCCAATCGTTGGTTAATGGATACGAATAATCCAAGAGCCATACACGTTGAAATAATATTTGTTACCGGCACATTCATCATCTGCGCCATTTGGTTTGCAGATACGAATTCGGCAACACGAAGCAATTTCTTGTCAGCTTCCATTAACTCTTGTTCTTCAGCCAAACGTTCACGTACTTCATCACGTTTTTCGCGACGGTACTTAGAAGTTTTAGACTTAGAACCTTTCTGACTTAATCGAGCTAAGGTTTCTTTAATTTGATTTTGAATTTCTTCTTCGGTTAACTCATGACGTGGTTTAGCTGCGCCTTTTTTACGAGGATCTCCATATTTTTCTTTTGCACGTTCCTTCGCTTTATCAGCTTGCTCTTTACCTACTTTTTTAATTTCCTCCTCTGATAAACCACCTTTACGAATACGCTTGCGTTTTTTCTTATCGGCATTTAAATCAGCTTGTGAAGGTTTTTTCTTATCGTCCTTAACCGGTAAATTAACTTTACCTAAAATTTTCGGACCGTCAAGTTTTTCGTAGCGTGTTTCAAGAAAATCAACTTTTTCTTCTTCCACAACCGGAGTTTCAGAAACAGGAGATTCAATAACAGGTTCTTCAACAACTTCTACTTTCTTTTTACCTTTCTTAGGTTCCTCTTCTGTTTTCTCTGCTTCCTTTTTCGATTTTTTATCAGGTTTAGTTTTTGTATTGATACTACTCAAATCAACTTTACCTAATACTTTTGGTCCTTCAAGATTATCAACTTCGGTTTTTACAACTTCAGTTTTTTCTTCCTCAACTTTTTTGGTTTTGGTTGCAACTTTAGCCGGTGCTATTTCTTTTATTACAACCTCTTCAGCTTGCTTTTCAGCTTCTTTTTGTTTGGCTTTTTTATCATCCAAGACAATAGTTTCGCGTTTAACCTTATTGATAGTTTGGGAAACTTGCTCAGCTTCTTCACGCGCACTTTTATCGCTTGAAAATTCTTTTAATAATAAAGAATATTCTTCCTCCCCGATTTTTGCATTCGGGTTATTCTCAACCGGTTTGCCTTTTGCGGTAAGAAATTCAACTATTTTCCCGAGGGATAAGTTAAATTCCTTGGCAACTTTGGTTAAGCGAAGTTGTTTTGATCCTTCTGACATATTTGTTTTTTACTCCTTTTCTTTTTTATTATAAAGCGCGTTAATTATTTAATTATTCGAATTCAGACTCTAATACTCGTCTTAAATCAGAAATCGCTTCTTCTTCTAATCCTGTACGACGCTTAATTTCATCATCACTTAATTCAAGCACTGATTTTGCAGTATCGCAACCAATCGCCTTTAGTTCATCAATAATAGCTGGTTCAATTTCGTCTGCAAATTCATCAAGATCTACGTCTTCAGTTTCTACATCAGTGTCAGTATCACGGTAAACGTCGATTTCATATCCGGTTAATTTGCTAGCTAATTTGATGTTAAATCCACCTTTACCGATAGCTAATGAAATTTGATCAGGGCGTAAGAATACATCAGCACGCTTATTCTCATCATCAATTTTAATTGAGGTTACTTTAGCAGGACTTAATGCACGTTGAATTAATAAACTTGAATTAGCCGTGTAATTAATTACGTCAATATTTTCGTTTTTCAATTCACGAACGATACCGTGAATACGAGAACCCTTCATACCAACGCAAGCTCCTACAGGATCAATTCTATCGTCGTAACTTTCAACGGCTACTTTAGCACGTTCGCCCGGTTCACGAACAATTTTCTTAATGGTAATTAATCCGTCAAAAATTTCAGGTACTTCTGTTTCAAATAGTCTTTCTAAGAAAACAGGCGATGTACGAGATACGATAATAGAAGGTGATCCGCCTTTCATTTCTACTTTAGAAACTACAGCTTTCACCGTATCGCCTTTTTTAAAGAAATCAGATGGGATTTGCTCGGTTTTAGGTAAGATTAACTCATTGCCTTCATCATCGATCAACATGATTTCTTTTTTCCATACTTGATATACTTCAGCAGTAATAACTTCACCAACACGCTCTTTATATTTGTTATATACTTCACTCTTTTCAAGCTCAAGAATTTTTTGAACTAAATTCTGACGGATAGCCAATACTGCACGGCGTCCGAAATCTTCCAATTTAACAGGTTCAGACACGTCTTCACCAATTTCAAAATCAGGTTCAATTTTTTTAGCATCTGATAAGCTGATGTGACGGTTTTCATCATAGTCGAAAGAATCTTCAGCAAACTCATCATCAACAATCTGACGGTTTTTCCAGATTTCAATATCACCTTTATCCGGGTTTACAATGATGTCAAAATTTTTATCGGTGCCGAATCTTTTCACAAGCATGCTGCGAAAAACGTCTTCAATGATACTCATTAATGTAGCACGATCGATGTTTTTGATGTCTTTAAACTCCGAAAACGATTCAATTAAGTTTGCGCCTTCCATGATTTCTGTTTTTTTAAAATTTAAGTTTGATTTTTGATTCTTTTATATTGTTTAATTGTATTTGATGTTCTTTAGTCACATTTATCTTTCCTTTACCAACCGGTTTGTTTTCGCGGCTTACCGTTTCAATTATAATACTGCCCGACGAATCCACCGCCTTTAAAGTGCCGGTTATTTTGGAAGCATCCGTTAGCACTATCTCAAAATCGCGACCAATATGTTTGTTATACTGACGCGCCATTTTAATTGGTTTGGTTGCGTCAGGCGAACTTACTTCCAGCGAAAAATCTTCCTTTTCTCTGTCGAGGCTACCTTCAATATGGCGACTTATACTCACACAGTCGTTAATCCCAATTCCATTGTCACCATCCACGTAAACCTCAATTTTATTACCCGGTAGCACTTTAATGTCTACCAGAAACAAGGAAGTGCCTTGAAGTTTCTCGTTCGCCAATTCTGCTATCTGCTCTTTCGTTATCATTTGATTTTGGCAAAAAAAGAGGGGACTTTCCGTCCCCTTTCTCTATCATTATTATTTTCGCATACAAAATTAACAATATTTTGTTCAATAAAAAAAATAATTTTATCGAACCTTTTGCCTTATTAGTCGTAATATTATTACAGAATTGCCTCCCTTTTGTACTTAAGAAGAGTAATAAGCATAATGCTTTAAATATATATTCCTATGAAAAACAGTTTAATAAATAGAATGTGGCTGAAGCGTTTTTTAGCGCTTAACATTCTGCTTTTCAGTTCTTTATTCGCTAATGCGGATTTTGGCGGAAAGTTAAAAAACACCGTAAGTAAAGAGTTTAACAGCTTAACAGGTATTTATATAATGGGCGGACTTATTGGTGCGGGATTATTGATTTATATCATTACGAATTACGTGTTTAAAGAGAAACAAGATCAGTTGCCAAAGGACGCTATGCAGCATTCTCAGCATAATCACCTGCGTCATAAAATGCGTCATTCTCATCACAAAGACGTGAAAAAGTCGTAATACTTTTGCGATTAATTATTGGTTCACAACTTATTAAGGATATTGTTAAAAGTCTGTTCCTTAAAAAGCATTCAATTATTTTGATATTTTACTGATAGCTCTATCTTTGTGCCAAATTTAAATTCTTTATAAAATGTCAGACATAGCAAACAAAGTAAAATCAATTATCGTTGACAAATTAGGTGTTGATGAAAAAGAAGTAACTCCGACTGCAAGCTTTACTAACGATTTAGGAGCTGATTCTTTGGATACAGTTGAATTAATCATGGAGTTTGAAAAGGAATTCAACATCGCGATTCCTGATGAACAAGCTGAAAAAATCTCTACTGTAGGTGATGCAATCACTTACATCGAAACTAACGCAAAATAATCGTTAATTTATTTTCTTATGCAATTAAAACGCGTAGTGGTTACCGGACTGGGTGCTATTACTCCATTGGGTAATAATGTTCAGGATTATTGGACTAACTTAATAAACGGAGTTAGTGGTGCGGCAAACATTACGCGTTTTGATGCATCTAAATTTAAAACACGCTTTGCTTGTGAAGTGAAGGGGTTTAATTTAGATGACTATTTTGACAAAAAGGAAGCCCGTAAACTGGACGCTTTTTGTCATTATGGTATTGCAGCATCCGTACAGGCGGTTGCTGATTCGGGCATTGACCAACCAGGCATTGATAAGAATGAAGTAGGTGTGATTTGGGGTTCAGGTATTGGAGGTTTAGATACATTCCAGACTGAAACTTTTGCGTTTGCGAAAGGGGATGGAACTCCACGTTTTAATCCTTTCTTTATTCCTAAAATGATTGCCGATATCTGTTCGGGTCATATCTCCATGCGTTTTGGTTTACGCGGTCCTAACTTTACTACTGTTTCTGCTTGCGCATCATCAACATCAGCTTTAATCGACGCTTTTACTTATATCAGATTAGGTAAAGCGAATGCTATTGTGAGCGGTGGTTCTGAAGCGGCAATCAATGAGAGTGGTATTGGCGGATTTAATTCGGCGCAAGCCATGAGTACACGCAACGATGATCCAACTCGTGCTTCTCGTCCTTATGATAAAACCCGTGATGGTTTTGTGTTAGGTGAGGGTGGAGTTGCTCTTGTTTTGGAAGAATTAGAACACGCTAAAGCACGCGGCGCAAAAATTTATGCTGAAGTAATTGGTGGAGGTATGAGTGCAGACGCACATCATATCACTGCTCCGCATCCTGAAGGTTTAGGTGCTACTCTGGTTATGCAGCGTGCATTAAGAGATTCAGGTATTACAGCCGATGTGGTTGATTACATCAATACACACGGAACAAGTACACCATTAGGTGATGGTGCCGAATTGAAAGCTATTGTTAATGTATTTGGAGAGCAAGCTTATAAAATGAACATTAGCTCAACTAAATCAATGACCGGACATTTATTAGGTGCTGCCGGAGCAATTGAAGGTTTAGCAACAGTTTTAGCTATTAAGAATGGTATTGTGCCTCCAACCATTAATTTCGAAACTCCGGATCCGGATATCGATCAAAAACTGAATTTGACAGTAAATAAAGCACAAAAGCGTAACATTGATGTTGCCATCAGTAATACATTTGGCTTTGGCGGACACAACGCTGCTGTTGTATTCCGCAAGTATAATCCATAATTTTTTCGCTTGCTAAAGCTATTAAGGGGATTTACACTCAAAAACTCTTCCGAAAAGGAACTTTCTAAAAGTTTAAAAAATGTATTGGGATTTACTCCCGGAAATATTTCTTTATACAAACAAGCCTTTTTACATAGTAGCAAGCGCGAGACCGTTAACAATGAACGCCTCGAATTTTTAGGCGACGCCGTTTTAGGCGCTGTTGTGGCCGAGTATGTTTTTAAATTATATCCTTATAAAGACGAGGGCTTTCTTACGCAACTGAGATCAAAGGTTGTGAACCGACAATCTTTACAACAGCTCGCGATTAAGTTTGGAATCGATAAATATTTGAAGACAGGAATCAAAGAAACCGAAAAGGGAAAGTCTTCGGCTTACGGCGATGCTTTTGAAGCTTTGATTGGCGCCATTTATCTGGATAAGGGATTTCCTGCATGTAAGAAATTTATTGTGCAACGTATTATCAAGCTGCATTTGAATTTAGACGAGTTAGCGAATACGGACTCAGACTACAAAAGCCAATTACAGATTTACACACAGAAAAATAAACTAAGTTTGGAGTACCGTTTACTGAGTGAAGAGCAACGCGGTCGGGATAAAATTTATACGGTTCAGGTGTTTATTAATAATGAACCTTATGTGAAGTTTGAGCATTACAGTAAACGCTCGGCTGAACAGAAAGCGGCACAGTTAACTTTAGAACAACTTTCAATTACACCCTAATTCCGATTATACAAATATCATCTACTTGAGATTGTTCACCACGCCAGGCTTCAATAGTTTGATTTAACGAATCGAGCTGGAATGTTAAAGGCTTTGAATTGATAGATAAAAGAAGCTCACGCAATTTTCCGTATTTGAATTTTTTTCCTTTGTCGCCACCAAATTGATCGGCATAACCATCACTAAATAAATAAATCATATCACCTTTAGTGAGGGATACACTTTCTTCTAAATACGGTTTTTTATCTGTAAAACCTCCAATGGATTGTCGGTTCGCAGCCAGCTCATAAAGCGCATATTCATCAAATTCGAGAATGGTTTTTCCAACCGGTTTTTCTGATTTTTTTCTAATTAACCAACATGGATTATGTGCTCCGGCAAAACTCATTTTGATTTCATTATTAGTTTGATGAAACGTACAAAACGCTAAATCCATTCCGTCTCGCACAGTAATTGATGAACGCAGAAGTAATTCTTCCAGTTTTTCATCCATACATTGTAATACTTCAGCCGGATTCTTGCAATTAAATTCATTAATAGACCTGTTTAAAAGATTATAACCTAATAAAGAAATGAAAGCTCCCGGTACACCATGACCGGTACAGTCTACAACAGCTAAATGTAATGTGTTTTGTTTTTTCTCAATCCAATAAAAATCGCCACTAACAATGTCTTTTGGCTTAAATAAAATAAAGGATTCACTGAAGTAATCATTTAGAATTTTATTATCAGGGAGAATAGCATCTTGAATGCGTTTTGCGTATTGAATGGAATCAACAATCTCTCTGTTTTTTTCTTCAATGATTTCTTTCTGTTGATTGATTGCAATGTTTTTACTCTCAACTTCTTCTTTTTGCTGAGTGATAATTTTATTTTGCCGGGTTAAAGTCTCCGAAATTTTCTTTTTATTTCTGTAATTACGGAATGTTACTGCCAATAAAACAAACATCAAAACAGAAACCAAAATGGCTGATATAGTGAAATACCTTTGCTTAGTTTGTTTGTTTTCAAAGTCTAATCTTTCCAGTTTAATTTGTTCAGCGTTTTTTAAACTGTCTGCCAGACTCTTCTTTTCAAATTCGTAGGAAAGTGTTTTAGTAAGTAATTCTTTTTTGGTTGTTTCGTTTCTTATCGAATCTGTTAACGCTATCTGGCGTTGTAAATAATAAAGCGCGTTTTTAAAATCTTTCTTGCGGTTATATGCCTCGTATAAACATTTGCAGGAAGCTTCTTCTCTTTCCGGGATTTGTAACTTTGTTCCTAACTCTAAAGCTTCTTTACAAATTTTAATAGCTTCATCTATTTTGTTTTTATATATAAAAACACTTCCGAGATTATTGAGTGCTGAAGCAACACCGTTCTGGTCTTTAATTTCTCTTCTTACTGCAAGTGCCCGTATAATATAATCTTCGGCCTTCTTAAGATATTCGTTGGCTTTTTCTTTTTCATTATGCTTAAGCATGGAATCGGTTAGAACATTATAGATGGTTCCTAAATTGTTAAGAGACGATCCGATACCTTTTTTATCGCCAATGGCTTCACGTATGGCCAGAGCTTTTTCATTTGTTTCAATTGATTTAGGATAATTTTTCTCGTGTTGAAAGTAAATGATGGCCATGTTATTCAACGCAACAGCTTCTCCTTTTTTATCATTTAATTCAAGATCAATTTCAAGCGATTTATTATAATATTTTAAGGCCGTCTTTCCATCACCTTGTTCAGCATGTAATAATCCCAAATTGTTATAGGTTTTTGCTACACCTTTCGTATCCCCTAAGGAATCTTTAATTCTTAAACTTTCCAGATAATAGTTCGAAGCGGCTTTATAATCTGCTTTTTTACCGGCAATCATTCCCAGGTTATTACACGCTGCGCCTACAATTTTAGAAACCCCTAATACTTTTCTGTTGTTATAATTTAACATAAAGTATCTTTCTGCTTCGTCCAAATTTGACAAATTCATTTCCACATTTCCCAGCGTATTATTACAAGCCGCAATTCCCTGCTCATCTTTTATTTTTTTATAGACTTCCAGAGCAGATTTGGCATAGTGTGTAGCTGAGTCGTTCTGACTTAAATAAAAATATCCGTTAGCTCTGGTCAGAAGAGCGGTGGCGTGAAGTTTTAATCCTTTTTGATGAAGTTTTTCATTTTTGGATGATTGAAGTTTTTGCCCTATTAAATCATATTCTTTAATAAAAATGAAGGCGCTGTCAACATTAAATAAAAGGTATTGTTCGGCAATAGCGGTGTAGGCATTTGCTTTACTGGAATCTTGCGTTACAGTTTTAACGACTTTAAATAAGCTGTCTAGTTTTTGTTTTTCGCTTTGAGCCAATGTTTTTTGACCAGCGATTAAAACTGTAAGTAATAGGAGAACGTAATTTATTTTGATGTTAAACTCCCTCATGCTATACAAATTTAGCAAATATTATCTTGAATAAATAGGAATACAGGAATCAGATTTTTATACCCATCTCTTCTAATTCCTTAATGTAATCATATTGCAAATCGGGATGTAAGGCAATCAGTAAGGTCTTAATCTTCTTAATTTCTGCAGTTTTGAGATTCACAAGCCTTGCGCTTTTTTCAATGGGTAAACGCGATTCTATTAGTTTTCGGCAATAATAAATATGTAAATCAACCGCTACCGATTTGTCACCAACATATTTTATGTATTTGTTTGTGATGCGTAAAATCTTTCTCAAAATATTTTTTGCATAATACAAATTCATGTCGGGATTAATTTCTGAGTAGAGTAAATCAATTTCTTGTTTTACCTGACTTACAAAGCCATCTTTATCGTGACTTTCAAAAAGTAAATAATCTAAATAGTCTTTGTTTTCTTTTTTGTATTTCGCTAAACTAATACATAATTCGGCAAGTCGGTTCGGCTCTAATTCTTGTAGCTCTTTTTTTATTTCATTTAACGACCCCGATTTCATAATTTAAAATTACATATAAATTATGTTTTGTTTTTCATCCGGCATTAAATTTTTCGGTTCGTTTACAGTTACATCATCGCGGTTCAGCATAGGCATGTGATGCAATTCTTGTACTTCAATGGTCAAGAAGTCAAATTCTTCGGTTACCTTACCTTTTATTAGGTAACAGCCTTTTCCTTTAAAGGGAAATGCTTTTGCAACCGGTGGAAAGTGGACGGTATCAATCCATAGCCCTTCAGCATCAATAAACGTTCCAAAATGCATGTAATCTCCTTTCGAAGTTTTTGTGTTTTTTTGTGTAACGAGATAGCCTGTTATTTCTACTACTTTACCAATGTGCTGTTTTAGTTGTGTGGCTGTTAGTGAGCGTATTTCTTCCGGATGGCGTAATAATTTAAATGGAGAAGTTAGTGTGAAGCCTAATATTTCCATTTCATCAAAAGCATCATCAATCCATGATGTGAATAAAGTAGGTAATTTGTATTTCTTTGGCTTTACATCAAATAATTCGGTTTCATGCGTTTTTTTCTGTATGGGATTTATACATGAATGTGCTTCCCACAGTAATTCTTTTTTATTTTTTCCTGTAAAATTAAATGCGCCAATGCGGATTAGCTGACGGATTTGATCTAATGATAAAGAAGTTCTTTTTATAAAGTCATACAGATTTTTGTAGAGACCATTTCTTTTTCGTTCCTGTAAAATAATTTCCGACGTGTGTGTTTCCAATTCGCCAATCAGCACTAAGCCCAAATAAATAGTTGAACCTTCAATACTGCAAAGCAGTTCGCTTTTATTAGTACAGGGAGGCATAATGGTAGCACCATGCATGCGCGCTTCATGCAAATATAAATCAACACGGTAAAATCCGCCTCCGTTGTTAAGTGTAGCTACCATGTACTCGAGGGGGAAATAGGCTTTTAAATAAAGCGCTTGAAAACTTTCTACGGCGTAACTGGCCGAGTGCCCTTTGGAAAAAGCGAAATTGGCAAAGCTTTCAATTTGTATCCAAATATCCTTCGTTATTTTTTCATCGTAGCCTTTGGCTTTACAGTTATCAAAAAACCTTTTTTCTACTTCGTGAAATTCGTTACGTTGTTTAAACTTCCACGACATGCCTCTTCGCAGATAATCTGCTTCAGCTAGAGATAAGCCGGCATACAGATGCGCTACTTTAATTACATCTTCCTGATATACCATCACACCAAATGTTTCTTTTAACAGATTGTAAAAAACAGGAAGCTCATCTTCAGCTTTTTTTCTTCTTGCTTTATCGCGGTATCTTAAAATATACTCACGCATCATCCCGCTTTTTGCAACACCCGGTCTTATGATTGAACTGGCAGCAACTAATCGTAAATAATCATCGGCTTGTAATTTGGCCAGCAACATTCGCATAGCGGGCGACTCAACATAAAAGCAACCAATGCATTTCCCAACCCGCAATAAGTCTTTTACTTTTTCATCTTCATAAAACTTTTTTACATCATGAATGTCAATTTCCGTTCCGCTGTTTAGTTTTATTAATTCCAAACTGTCTTTAATTTTTCCCAGTCCTCTCTGACTTAAAATATCAAATTTTGCCAGACCAATATCTTCAGCTTCCTGCATACTGAATTGTGTAGTAGCATAACCTTTAGGTGGCATGAAAGTAGCGCTGTATGCCATGATGGGTTCCTCCGAAATGAGAATACCACTGGCGTGAATGCTGAGGTGACTCGGATAATTTTGTATAAACGAACTGTACTTGAAAATTAACTGTCCGAAATTATCTTGCGGATGCAATTTTCTTTCTTTGAGATATTGAAGGTGTTCAATTTCATTTGGCGGCAATCCAAATACTTTTCCGAGTTCACGGATAACCGCATCGTTTTTGAAAGTAGAATAGGTGGCCAGTAATGCGGTTCGTTCCGGACCAAATGTTTCAAAAATGTAGCGCGTCATGTCGTCGCGGTCGGTCCACGAAAAATCTATATCAAAATCAGGCGGATTACTTCTGTTTTCATTAATAAAGCGCTCGAAGTATAAATCTAATTCTATCGGGTCTACATCCGTTATGCGCAGCAAATATGCAATCATACTATTAGCACCACTGCCGCGACCTACGTAATAATAGTTTTTATGTTGTGCGTATTTGATAATATCCCAATTAATAAGAAAGTAAGAAGCGAAATTCATTTTCTCAATGATGCGCAATTCTTTTTCTACCCGTTCTAAAATTTCCGGTTTCGGATGAGAGTAACGATAATATAGTCCTTTCAAACTTTCACTCCGTAAGAGTTCGATATCGTTTTGTACACTGTTGGTATAATGTTTCAGATTTTTGTTGCTCATTTTTCCAAACTCAAACTCAACTGAGCAACTGTTTAAAATGTGTGCCGTATTTTGGAGTGCTTTTGGGTAAGAGGAAAATGCAGATTCGATACGGGTTCTGTCATAGATGATATTGTTAGCATCCGCTTGTTCCTTCGCGGGAAGTTTGCTTAATAAGGTATTTCTGTCGATGGCGCGCAATAAGCGATGCGCATTAAAATGTTTTTTCTCAATAAAAGTAGCAGTTTGTAATACTACTAATTTGTGGTAATGGTGTTTGGCAGAGGAGAAGGGAAGCGAAGTGAGATCTTTTACGCTAACACCAATGAACTCATGTTCTTTAAGTATTTGTCCTTTATAATTAGATAACGGATATACAACAAACACATGATTGAATGAAGGAGCTTGTTTGTCAAACGGAATGTTATGATGAAGATGATAGGTAAGATGAGTATTAAGTTCTTTAAATCCTTCGTTGTTTTGTGCAATGCCAATGTATAATTGCTCAACGCCATTCCTGAAATCGATGCCTGGAATTATTTTTAAATCATATTCTTTACTTTGTCGTAGTGCATCTAGTATTGCCGATGTGTTATTGATATCAGATAAAACAAACTGAGTATAACCTCTTGATTTTGTTTCATTAAAAAGAGTTTCAGGACTTAATGTTCCGTAACCAAAGCTGTAGTATGTATGACAGTTTAGGAGCATTATTTTTTAATCCCGTTAAACGGATTAAAATCTCTTTGTTTAATTCCTACGCCGGCGGCACGTAATACGGCATCTGTTCCAAAACGTTTACGCATTTTATCCATGGCCTCATACAATTGTATTTGTTCCGTTCTATCATCAAACAAATCAAACTGATAAGTTCCCTGTATTAAATGACTAAAGCGTACTCCGATAAGTCGTACCAGCATGCGCTTTTGATACAATTTATTAAACAGTTCTTTTACTTTTTCTATTAATGTACTATCGAGAGCTGTATACGCAATGCGAGCTTGTGTAGAGTAAGTGTTGAAATCGGAGTAACGGATTTTAACGGTTACACAAGCTGTTAATTTTTCTTCGCTTCTCAATTGATAACATAATTTTTCTGTCATGCTGATGAGGTTGCGAATTAAAAAATCATTATCAATGGTGTCTTTATCAAAAGTACATTCGGTAGAAAGTGACTTCCGTTCATTATATGGTTCAACAGGGGATGTATCGATACCGTTAGCTTTTTTCCAAATAGAAATTCCATTTTCTCCCAAAACTTGTTGCATCAATTCAATGGGCATTTCCTGTACGGTTTTAATTTTTTCGATGCCCATTCCGCGAAGGATATGATACGTTTTATCACCAACCATTGGTATTTTTTTTACCGATAAGGGCGCTAAAAATATTTTTTCATCACCAAATGGAATTTGTATTTGTCCGTTAGGCTTGGCTTGATCAGTACCAATTTTAGAAACTGTTTTGTTGGCTGATAGTGCAAATGAAATCGGCAATCCGGATTCTTTAATTATTTTTTGACGTAATTCGGTAGCGAGTTTGTAGCAACCAAAAAAACGATCCATGCCGGTGAGATCAATATAAAATTCATCAATGGAAGTTTTTTCATACACAGGAACACTTTCTTTAATGATATCCGTTATCTCATTAGAATGTTTACTGTAGGCCTCATGATCGCCACGCACCACAACAGCTTGCGGACAAAGAAGGCGGGCGGTTTTCATGGGCATGGCAGAATGTATACCGAATGCGCGCGCCTCATAACTGCAGGAAGCAACAACACCTCTGTCGCCGGTACCGCCCACCAAAACAGGCATGCCGATTAACTTTGGATTAATCTTCCGCTCTACCGACACAAAAAAAGTGTCGAGGTCCATATGCATAACGTTGCGGTTCATTCGTAAAAAACAGGAGCAAAAACTCAAGGGAAAGTTACTACAATAGATAGCTTATTGTTGCTATGAATTATAGCATTATAGTAAAGGCCTGATTGGCAGAGGTAAGGGCGAGAAATGATTTCAGGGCTAAAGCCCGGAGGTAGTTGCGCGAGAGCGCATCGCCCTAAAGGGCGATGTTAGTTGAAGATAGAGTGCCTTTGTTCATCATTCTTGTTCACGATTACGCTTCTCTTCACATTTATACTTTAGGGTATGAAGGGCGATGTTAGTTGAAGATAGAGTGCCTTTGTCCACCATACTTTTTCATGATTATGTTTTTCTTCACATTTATACTTTAGATCATGAAGGGCGATGTTAGTTGAAAATAAAGTACTATTGTCCACCATACTTTTTCATGATTACGTTTTTCTTCACATTTATACTTTAGGTTATGAAGGGCGTGTAATGTTGAAGTTAGCGGTTATGGCCTGCATCTCCGCCCTTTAGGGCGGTGTACTTTAGACGTATAGTTGATGGGCTTTAGCCCTGAAACTGAGAATGTGTTTTCAAAAAGGATTCACACTCTTCTTTAAATAGAATCTTTCTATGATGTTCTTCCTGATTTTTAATATAATTCCTAATAGCATATAATTGGGATCCACTCACGGAAGCTGCGTAATATTCATCAGCCCATTCAAATTTCAGAGTAGTAATTTTATTTTTGTTTATCCAAAATGCAGATTCCCCTTTAATTAAGTTCATTGTTTTAGCGATACTTGTGTCGGCATTTAATGCCAGTAAACAATGTAAATGTTCACTAGCCCCGTTAATGCAATCAACGTGAATTTGCTTTAGTACTGCGTTTTGTTTAATATGATTTATTACAGCGGTTTTCACCTCGGGAATTAAAAAGGGATAGCGGTTTTTCGTTCCCCAAACAGCGTGAATATAGATGTTTACGTATGCCATAATTTCAGGGCTAAACCCCGTAGTTGTTAGTATATATCCGCCTTGAAGGGCGAGTTTTTGACAGTTTTATTAAGCACAAAATTAAGCGGGAATACCCCAAAGTTCTTGCTATAAATGATAGCAAAATCGAATTTAGTTGAGAACAGATTGTACAGATATCTATTATTTACAAATCATTTTCTAATTTTATTCCCAATGCTCATTCCTTCAATATTCAAACCACACAATCTCATCGCTGCGCAAAGTACGCGTTTAAATGATTTATTGCAGCAGGCCGGCAAGAAGCCTGTCACTGAATTCAGTAATGAAAACGATTTATTCGACCGTCATCAAACCCGCGATGAGTTTTTAAATCAGTTAGGTATAACAATTGATCAGCTTGCATACAGTCATCAGATTCATGACAATAAAATATTGGTAGCTGACAAGCCGCAAGGCGCTGAAGGTTATGATGCCATAATTACGAACAAGCCAAATGTGTATGCGTGCGTTACTATTGCTGATTGCACGCCGGTTTTAATTTATGATACAAAGAATAAAGCGGTTGCAGCTATTCATGCAGGATGGAGGGGAACTGTAGCAAAGATTGTAAGCGAAACAATGAAGTTAATGCAGGAGCAATATGGAACTAAGGGCGAAGACTGCCTTGCTTTTATTGGAGCCTGTATTGGTAAAAACAATTTTGAAGTAGGGGAGGAAGTAGCCATTCATTTTTCGGAGGATGAAAAATGGTATAACACGAGCAAGAATAAATATTATGTTGATTTAAAATTGGCGAATAAAAAGCAGTTAATACAATTCGGTGTGAAGGAAAATAACATTGAAATATCGGATCGTTGCACTATTTCCGATAATGCTAAATTTTATTCATATCGTTTGGAGAAAGGGAAAACTGGAAGAATGCTGGCTTTGATAGGAATAAAATAATTTTAAAAAAACAGATAGTTAGAATTTTATGGAAGACGATTGGTTTGTAGATAACCCCAACGATGACGATTTTAATCGAAAACAAAAGCACAAAAGTAACATGCCGATTTATCAGAAGGCAATGGATATTTTGAAAACAGCAAGGTTGTTAGGATCAACATTGAAAGGTGATGATAAGGAGATGTATGAATTTCACCTTAACGAATCAGCTCTGATGATGGTGACAAAAATAGCAGGAGCGGTTGGAAGTGGCAGTTGGCTAATTGCAATGCAGAATGCTGCTATAGTCAGATGGCATGCAGAATGGATGTTGACAGCTACAACAGGACTGAAACATATGACTGAAGCGGATAAGAATTACGTTAATGTTTTGAGAATTGATATTGAAGAGTTCCGTGAATTGTTTAAAGCGTGGGTAAAAGAGATACATAAAATGGAGAAAGATGATTTTGATGATGAGTGGGGATTGTTCATTCGTTAGTTTGGAAATGGCTTCGATAAACTAAACATCCGTGGTTTAATAAATTAATTTTTTCAAGTGAATGTGGTCACTGAGCTTGTCGAAGTGCCGTTAGCCTAATTCTCGTAAATACATCTGAACTGTATTCTCTAAGCCAAAATAAAGCGCATCGCTTATCAGAGCGTGTCCAATTGAAACCTCCAATAAACCTGGAATATTTTGTTTGAAAAATTTTAGATTATCTAAATTTAAATCGTGCCCCGCATTAATACCTAATCCCAATTCATTAGCACGAATAGCGGCTGCAGTAAACGGTTTAATAATTTCTTCCCGTTTTTCTTTGTAATAATGCGCGTAGCTTTCGGTGTATAATTCTATTCTATCGGTTCCGGTTTCTTTGGCACCTTCAACCATTTTAAGATCCGCGTCAACAAAAATAGAAGTACGGATGCCCGCATTTTTAAATACAGCAATAATCTCTTTTAAGTAATCTCTATTGGAAATCGTATCCCATCCGTGATCAGAGGTTAATTGTCCGGTTGAGTCGGGAACCAAAGTTACCTGGGTTGGCTTAACGGCTAAAACAAGATCAACAAATTTTTGTTCTTTAGGATTTCCTTCAATGTTAAACTCGGTTTTTACAACTTTTTTAAGTTCGTAAACGTCGGCATATTTTATATGTCTTTCATCCGGGCGTGGGTGAACCGTTATCCCTTCTGCGCCAAAGCGTTCAATGTCAATAGCCGCCTTAATTAAATCAGGCATATTGCCGCCTCTTGAGTTACGGAGTGTGGCAATTTTATTGATGTTTACGCTTAGTTTAGCCATTTTGAGTCCACAAAGCTAAGCAATATGTGTAAAATTCTGACGTTTTAAATAAATATTAATTATTGCTAAAAGGGCGCAACTAGTTAATAAAATTTACGTTTAAAATAATAAGATTGATTAAATTTGAAGGTAGATGTTAGTTTCTGATCTTATAACCGACGAAATACCGCCACTGAAGCTGAGTGATACTGTAGAGATGGCGCTAGACTGGATGGAGCAATTTAAAGTTTCTCACCTTCCTATTGTAAATAATCATGAATTAATCGGTGTTGTTTCCGAAAGTGATTTATTGGATTATAATAAACCCGAAGAAACATTTAAGCAAGCACAATTACCGCTTATAAAACCTGTTATTCATCATCATCAACATGTTTACGACTTACTGAAGTTAATGACTTCTTTAAATCTAACGGTGATGCCGGTGTTGGATGATAACGAAAAATTTAAAGGTTCCATTAGTTTAAAGGGTTTCGTGCAAAATCTCTCTAACTTAATTTCTGTTCAAAATCCGGGTGGTGTTATTGTGTTAGAGTTAAATCAAAACGATTATTCTATCACGCAAATCGGAAATATCATCGAGGGAAATGACGCAAAGGTGTTAAGTCTGCATGTTTCCGGTCAGCCCGACAGTAATAAGATTGAGGTGACTATTAAGGTTAATAAAGAAGATCTTTCACGCATTATCCAAACTTTTAATCGTTATAACTATACGATTAAAGCTACCTTCCAGCAAAGCGACTACCAGCTTGATTTAAAAAACAAACTGGATGAGTTCATGCATTTCCTGAATATCTAAAATGCAGATTTTAGTAAAATCACATCATTTATTTAAAAATTAGGTACAGCTGTTTAGAAATCTGATTCGTCTGGCTTCAATTTCTTTATATTTGAATCAGATATGCGACTGATACTTACAACATTTGTCCTTTTATTATTTATCCCGTTTTTACAGGCTCAACAATGCGCTTGTCTTAATTACGTTAAGATGCAAGAGCAAATGGATAGTTTGGTAGATATTGCCGACTATGAAAAACTAAACAATGAAATAGAGCGCCTCCTCGCTAACGGTATCGATGAATGTAAAGCGTACGCTTACGTGTATCAGGCTGAAATGGTGATTAAAAACGCGCAAACCGATTCGGCACAAGTATTATTGGATTTAGCCGGAAATTTATTTGAAAAAGGCGGCACGTCTGAAGCTTGTAAGTACCGATATTATTTTGAATGCGCCGAACTGGCTTTCTATAATAACAATTACGAAAAGGCTCTTGAGTACGGATTAAAAATGATGGAGCTTGCAAACACAGAAAAAAGCACATTGAAATTGGCAGAATGTAATTTACGTGTTGCAAATATTTTTGTAAAAATGAGTCAGCCTGAAAAGGCACGTGATTATGCCATCGCGGCAAAGAATTACATCAGCCGTTTACCGGAATCCTATAAAAAATATCATTTATACAATATTCTTGCTAACCGTTACAACAACATGTATCAGGATTTTAAGGAAAGGAAATACCTCGATACCATTGAAATGTTTATGGGAGGCATTCGTGCTCATGCTGTTAAGTTAGGTCCGTATAATCGTTTATTAGAACAATACTATCGAAAGAAAGCATTCTTGTCTTTAAAGGTAAAAGACCTCGATAATTCTTTGAAGTTTTTGGATAGCGCACATAATATCGTGCGTGTATTTCCGATGCGTGTGGAGTTGTATTCTATTAACGGGGATAAAGCCAATATTTACCGTAAGAAAAAACAATTTGATATCGCGGAAAAATATGCTGACTCCAGTTTAATGCACGCACTCAATGAAAATGTAGTATCATCGGTTATAAATGCTTACGATATTGTATACATGGTGGCGCGCGATGCAGGAAAATCGGATAAAGCATTGTGGGCATTCGAAAACATGACGCGCATCAATGATAGCATCATTGATGTAAAGAATACCGGTAAGATTGCTGAATTGGAACAGAAATATAATAAAGCTCAAAACGAAAAAACCATTCGCGAGTTAAATCAGGAAGCGGAAATTAAAAATTTACGTATCAGAGTACTTGCTATTGGTATCGCATTAACTATACTTCTGATTATTGTGATTATATTCTTTTACCGCCAAAGTTTAATTAGGAACCGTCAGAAAGTTTTAGAAACCGAACAGCGTTTGAATCGTTCTCGTATTAATCCACATTTCTTTTTTAATGCCATAACAATGTTACAGGGAATTGCGGTTAAGGAAAACGACGGCAAAAAGGTAGCACTCAATTTATATAAATTCAGCAGCCTAATGCGTCAAACATTGGAGAGTTCATATAATGATTACGTTTCTATCGATACTGAGTTAGAGTTCATACAGAAGTATATAGAACTCCAGCAATTAAAAGAACACGATAAATTTTCTTTGGAGACAACTATTTCCAATGATGTTGAAACTTCTGAGACACTTATTCCTTCTATGTTGATTCAACCGTTTCTTGAAAACTCTATTGAGCATGGATTTGGAAGCATTGACTATAAAGGGAAAATTGACCTTAATTTTGAAATCAGAAACAATGATTTATGTATAGTGATTAAGGATAACGGAGCCGGTATCAGTAAGGGGTCAGAAAATCCAAACAAACACATTTCGCGTGCCATGCAAATCACGAAAGACCGACTATATTTATTAAATAAGGAAAAGAAGTCGAATGCAAGCTTCAGTGTTAATGCAAACGAGCCGAATGGTGTGAAAATAGAAATAATATTACCTTTAATATATAAATGAAGGCACTCGTAATAGATAATGAAAAAAATATCCGAACAACGGTTGTCGATTTGATAACGGCATTTTGTCCGCAAATTACTTCTGTTTCCGAAGCAGACGGTGTTGTTAGTGGCTTAAAAAAAATTCACGAATTGCAACCTGATATTGTTTTTACGGACGTGGAGATGGATGATGGAACAGGCATGGATATGCTGTCAAAGTTAAGTGAGATAAAATTTCAGGTAATTTTTATTACGGCACATAATAAGTATGCGATAGATGCCTTCAGATTTAGCGCCATCGATTTTTTAACCAAGCCAATCAATCCTGATGAATTAGCAAAGAGCGTGCAAAAGGCAGAGAGTAATATTAAGAATAAATTATTTCTGGAGCAGGTGGCGGTTATGAATGAAAGAAACCTGGCTAAATCAGAAAAGAAAATTGTTTTGAAAGAATTAGATGCTATTCATATTATTAAAGTCAAAGATTTAATTTGCTGTGAGGCTTCCGGTATTTACACTACCTTTTTTATTGATAACAATAAACAAATAGTCGTTTCAAAAAATTTAAAGGAGTATGAAGAAATTCTTGAGCCGTATGATTTTTTACGTGTTCATAATTCTTTTTTAATTAACGCCAATAAAATTGAAAAATTCGAAAAGAATGATGGTGGCTTTTTGATTATGGAAGGAGGACAACGCGTACCGGTTTCTCAACGAAAAAAAGATGTGGTTATCAGCTTTCTGAAAAATTTCTGATTCATAGGTTCATTACAATACTTCATTTATTCATTAGTTATAGTCAGTTGTTAATCCAAAGGGTTTAGAGCGCTCATTGTTTGTAAACTTGTACTGATTAATTACAATGGTATTCAACAGTAAGCCTCTTCATATTTCTAGCGTTCGTCTTAAGGGAATCACGAAAGTGTATTATAAAAATCTTAACAATGTGCTTTCTTGTTTGGATAGCACCAATATGTTTTTGAATACCCATCAGTTTGTTAATTTTCTAACGCAGGCAGAGGATTTATTGACCAAGCTTAAAAAATCGGATGAGCAAGGTAATTATACCGATATGGAGAATGAGTTGAATGCTCACAAGGAGCAATTCATGAAGTGGCAAGCCAGCCTAACCGCATAATCCTCAAAAACACAGGTATTAGTCTAAATCCATCACTTATTAGTTGGTTTGAGGCATTATTTGGATTCTGCTTTTTAAGCTAAGGTATATGCTGAATTTAGCTTTAAAATCAAAAGCAATGAAAAGAAAATTACTTACCATTCTGGCTCATTTATTTCTAATGAGTTTTGTCGTTTACTCACAAACCTGGAATACACAAGTTTCAGGAACTACACAAAACCTAAGATCAGTTCACTTTCCAACAGCTCAAAATGGATGGGCAGTAGGTGACGGCGCAACGATACGAGTAACATCCAACGGCGGACAAACGTGGTCGGCTCAATCTTCGCCATTTACAAATGCAAACCGTGATGTTACATTTTTATCGGCTACAACAGGATTTATAGTAGGTGATGTGGGTTTGTTAATTAGAACAACAAACGGAGGAACTACTTGGGCTGCCCCTGCTGTAACGTATCTTAATTCGCCCAATATACATGGAATAAGTTTTGGCAGCTCAACAACAGGTTACGCGGTAGGTACATCCGGTAGTTGGTTTAAAACCACAAACGGAGGAGCAAACTGGGCGCAACAAAATAATTTGATAGGAGCCACAACTAATAATTGGTATAAAGTTTTCTTCATTAATGCAACTACAGGATGGGTTGTTGGAGCCGGTGGTGCGGTAGCAAGAACTACTAATGGCGGTACATCCTGGACAGTGAATACTATTGGAGTAACAACTGATATAAATGATGTTTATTTCGTTTCAACAACTCAAGGATGGGCAGTTGGTAACAATGGTGTTATTCGTACGACAACCGATGGTGGTGTAAATTGGACCGCGCAAACGTCGGGTACAACACAAAACTTGCAACATGTTCAATTTGTTTCGGCAACACAAGGTTGGGCAGTTGGCGCCAATGGTGTTATTTTAACTACAGCTAACGGTGGTACAACATGGACAAGCCAAGCTTCAGGCACAACAAATTTATTATTGGGATTACACATGAATAGCTCTACTCAGGGTTGGGCTGTTGGTACAGCGGGTACGATACTTTCATTTTGTTCAGCACCATCTCAACCGGGTACTATTTCAGGACCTGTTTCTATTTGTCCAAGTGTAACTGCAACTTATAGCGTAGCACCTGTTGGTGGCGCAAATTTTTATACGTGGTCAATTCCTTCCGGTTGGACAGGCACTTCATCGAATAATACAATTTCTGTTACATCAGGAACCGCATCAGGTACATTTAGTGTTTATGCACATAGTGGTGGTTGCAGATCTTTGGTAAGAACTTTATCAGTTACAACTTTAACTGTTCCTGCGCAACCCGGAACAATTTCCGGTTTAATAAATGTTTGCCAATCTGCAACTGAGATTTATAGTGTTACACCAGTGGCAGGTGCAACAACCTATTCATGGGCAATACCTGCTACATGGGCAGGAACATCCACAACAAACAGTATCAGCACAACAGTTGGAACAGTGAATGGTAATATTGCGGTTAGAGCGGGGAATGGGACATGTTGGTCAACAATCAGAACTAAGGCAGTAAATACTAATTCTGTTCCTGCACAACCCGCAGCTATTGCCGGTAATACATTGGTGTGTCCTTATTCATTAAATACTTACAGTATTGCTCCTGTTGTTGGAGCGACAAGTTATTCATGGCAAAAACCTGTGGGTTATGGTGGAACATCAGGAACCAATACAATTGGAATTACGGCGGGTTCTGCAGCCGGAACAATAACAGTATCGGCAATGAATGGTTCATGCGCTTCTCCTTCAAGAACATTAGCGATTACACTTCATACAGTTCCCGCAGTACCTTCATTTATTTTCGGTCCAAGTACAGCTTGTATTAATAGCACTACTATTTATAGTGTTTCGCCAATTTCAGGCGCAACTACCTATTCGTGGAATTTACCCGGAACATGGACCGGCACTTCTACTACTAATACAATTAGCGCATTAGTTGGAGCAGCAGGAGGAAGTGTATTTATAGCTGCGGGTAATTCAAATTGTTATAATTTGTCGACATATAAAACGGTATCTGTAACAGCTTCTCCAACGGTTGTAGTAAGCTCAAGTACTTCTAATATTTGTCCGGGTAGTAGCGTTGGATTATCGGCAACGGGTGCTACTACTTATACATGGAACACCGGTTCAACCTCTGCATCAATTAATGTTACGCCTACTTTAAGTACAACGTATACCGTTACAGGTACAACAGGCGGATGTACCAATTCAAAAACAATTTCCATAACCGTTTCGCCAACTCCAACAGTTAATACCACCGCTAGTTCTGCTACAATTTGTTCGGGTGGGTCGTCTACACTTACTGCAACAGGTGCATCATCTTATACATGGAATACCGGGGCAACGACTGCAGCAATTGCAGTGTCGCCAAGTGTGGCAACTACCTATACAGTAACAGGAAGTAACGGAACTTGCAGCTCATCACGAACAATTACTATTTACAATGATGCGCCAAATTTATTGGTGAATTCAACAGCAACCACAATTTGCACAGGAGGATCATCAACATTAACTGCGAGTGGTGCTTCCACTTATTCTTGGAGTACAGGAGCAACAGGTAATTCTTTGGTGGTGTCACCTTCTTCAAATACTACGTACTCTGTTATTGGTATCAATGGGATTTGCAGTGCAACTTCGGCCATATCGATAAATGTAAGTTCTGCCATTAGTATGAATATAATTCCATCGGCTTCTGTTTCTTGTTCGGGCGCTCCTGTTGTATTAACCGCTTCAGGTGCTTCAACCTATACCTGGAATACTGGTTCTAACTCAACGACTATTTCAGTTACACCATCAGTGTCTACAAATTATACTGTTAACGGAACCAGCGGAACATGTTCAGGAAGCACCGTAATAACAATAGGAGTAAGTACAAATCCAAGTGTAAACAGTATAACATCGAATTCAACAACTTGTGCAACCGCTATACCTCAATCTGCTACGTTAACCGCGTCAGGTGCTTCAACGTATAGTTGGAGTACAGGTGCCGGTTCAGCTTCTACTGTAGTTTCTCCAAGTGTCACAACAACCTATACTGTTACCGGTACAAATGCATCTGGATGTAGTAACTCATCTCAAATCACTGTTACGGTTCATCCATTACCAACAGTGAATGTGATAACAAGCAGTCCTATTATTTGTACTCAACCAACACAACAAACAGCTACATTAACTGCAAGTGGTGCGAGTACTTATAGTTGGAATACAGGTGCTACAACAGCTATCGTTGCGGTGAGTCCGAGTACAACAACAACATATACTGTAACCGGTTATGACGCGAATGGTTGTGAGAACACATCAGTGTTTACACAATCCGTATCTGTGTGTTCAGGTGTAGAAGAGCAAGTGATTAGCAATGAATTTACAGTATATCCAAATCCTAACAACGGTTCATTTAGTATCCGTACTTCAATTGGTGGTGTATTTGAAATATATAACCAATTAGGGCAAGTTATTTTCAACTTTGAAAAAGAGGAGGGGGTAGAGGAGACCATAAAAATTGATAATCTCGCTGAGGGTGTTTATTACATGCATTCAAATTCAGCGAAACTGCACAAGAAAATAATTGTGACGAAGTAATGTGTGTAGTTTATTTGGTAAAAAAGCGGGCAATGCCCGCTTTTTTTTATTAATGTGCTTCCAGCCAATTCACGCCAACACCCATTCCAACCTCCACGGGTACTTTTAATGGCAGGGCATGTTGCATGTGTTTTTCAATGATAGGTTTAATTAAATCTAATTCCGGTTTATAAACATCAAACACTAATTCGTCATGCACCTGTAATACCATGCGCGATTTAATATTCATTTTACTGAGTTCGCTATGGATATTAATCATCGCTACTTTTATCATGTCTGCCGCTGAACCTTGAATAGGTGCATTAATTGCGTTTCGCTCTGCAAAACTTCTGACAGTCGCGTTGCTGGATGTGATATCACGTAACCATCTTTTTCTACCTAATAAAGTTTTTACATAGCCATGTTCGCGTGCAAAATTCACTTGCCCATCCATGAATTTTTTGATGCCCTCATACTCTTTAAAATAATTATCGATGAGTTGTTTGGCTTCGGTGCGTGAAATATTTAAATTTTCTGCTAAGCCAAATGCGCCTTGTCCGTATATGATACCAAAGTTTACGCTTTTGGCTTTGTAACGCATGTCTTTTGTTACTTCATTTTCAGGAACACCATAAACTTTGGCGGCAGTTGCCGTATGAATATCTTTCCCGGCATTAAATGCTTCACACATTCCCGGATCACCACTCATAGAAGCAGCAACACGTAATTCTATCTGTGAATAATCGGCGCTTAATAAAACGTAATCTTCATTGCGTGGAATAAATGCTTTCCGAATCTGGCGACCACGCTCTGTACGAATCGGAATGTTTTGAAGATTGGGATTATCGCTACTTAATCGCCCGGTTACGGCTACAACTTGATTGAAAGAAGTATGAATGCGATGTGTTACACCGCTTACTAAATCGGGTAGGGCATCTACATATGTACTTTTTAATTTAACTAATTCCCGGTAATCTAAAATTTTGGAAATTATCGGATGTTTACCTTCGAGCTTAGCTAAGATGTCTTCGCTGGTGGCGTATTGTCCTGTTTTTGTTTTCTTCGGATTATCTACAATTTTCAAATATTCAAATAAAATTTCTCCTACTTGCTTTGGTGATGAAATATTGAATTTAGTACCGGCGAGTTGCTGAATTTCCTCATCTACTTTTGTAATGTCTTCTGCTAATTGCGCAGAGAAATCTTTCAAGCCTTTTACATCCAGATTAATTCCTTCGCGTTCCATGTCGGCTAACACAGTTATTAAAGGCACTTCTACTTCAGTAAATAATTTTTCCGTCTCAGTTTCTTTCAACTTCGGAACAAATTTGTCTTTTAATTGAAAGGTAACATCGGCATCTTCTGCTGCATAGTCTTTAATTTGCTCAACAGGAACATCACGCATGCTCAGCTGATTTTTTCCTCTTTTCCCAATTAACGTTTCTATACTAACGGGCGAATAATTCAGATAAGTTTCAGCTAACACATCCATGTTGTGACGCATGTCGGGCTGAATTAAAAAATGCGCGACCATGGTGTCCCACAGTTTGTTTTTAATGGAGATGTTATAGTTTTTTAAAATGTGATAATCGTATTTTATGTTTTGTCCTATTAAAATTTTGGATTCGTTTTCAAAAATGGGTCTTAGTTTCTCGAGTATTTTCTGCGCTTCATTTTTATCCGCAGGTATTGACACATAGTAAGCTTCATGCGCTTTGATTGAAAACGATAAACCTACAACTTCAGCTTCCAAAGCATTGAGTCCTGTTGTTTCAGAATCGAAACAATATTCCTGTACGGAATTTAAAACGGAAATAAGTTCATTTAATTTTTCATCTGTATCTACTAAAATGTATTGGTGTGCAACGGTTGAAATAGTTTCGTGATTTGTTTCCGGTTCAGACTCGCCGGCATCGCCATTTCCATTTTGCTCATTAAAAAAAGCAGCAGTCGAAAATAAATCTGTTTGTCCGTTCGATGCTTTTGCCTTGTATTCAGTTTTCTCTGAAGCTAAACTTTCGTTACCGCCAATATCTTCGCCCAATAAGGTTTGTCCAAGTCTTCTGAATTCAAGTTCCTTGAATAATTCACGCAAAGCATCTTTATTTAATTCTTTACGTACTAATTTTTGTTCGTCAAATTCAATCGGACAATCAATAATAATGGTAGCTAGTCGCTTTGATTGAATAGCCATTTCTTTATTATTTTCTACTTTCTCTTTTAATTTGCCTTTTAATTTATCAGTATTCTGTAATAGATTCTCAATGCTTCCGAAATCTTTTATTAATTGAATGGCTGTTTTTTCACCCACACCCGGAATCCCCGGAATGTTATCCACCTTATCACCCATTAAACCCAGGATATCAATTAATTCACCCACATTTCGTATTTCCCATTTCTTGCAAATATCTTCAACACCTAAAACATCTGCACCATTGCCTAAGCGGGCAGGTTTGTATATGTAAGTGTTTGCATCTACTAATTGGCCATAATCTTTATCCGGCGTCATCATGTAGGTGGTGTAACCTAAATTCTCAGCTTTGCGTGCGAGTGTACCTATCAAATCATCCGCTTCATAGCCGGGCAAACCAATCACTTCAATGTTAAAACCTTTAATTAAGTCTATGATAAGAGGAATGCTTGCGCGTAAATCTTCCGGCATTTCTTCGCGATTCGCTTTGTAGGCTTCAAACTCTTCGTGACGTTGAGTAGGGGCGTCGGTGTCGAATACCACAGCAATGTGACTTGGTTTCTCTTTATTTAGAATTTCGAGTAAAGTATTGGTAAAACCAAAAACAGCTGAGGTATTAAAACCTTTTGAGTTAATGCGTGGACTATTGCTGAACGCAAAGTAAGCGCGATATATCAATGCAAAAGCATCGAGTAAAAAAAGTTTTTTGTCGGTATTTTTTGTCAGCATAATATTTATTTAAATAAAAAAGCAAAGCCGTAAAATTCAGCTTTGCCTGAAAGTGTTTGCAGTAATTTTATTTTGATTTAGCCCAATCGTTGTATTGGTTCACGAGTTCCAATACTTTTTCAATCTCAAATTTCTTTTCTTCATCTTCGTCAGCAATATCGGGATTATCTTTCATTAATTCAGCTAATTGTTTTTTGTATTTATTTTGTTTGAGCTTAGTGTATTCGGTATCTCCGGGATTCGATACATAATAATCGCTCTTGTAACTGATTTCGTTCATTTGCATCACCTCGTACATCATTTCGTAAAGCATGAGTTTTCCGTTGCACAGAATTTTATAGAAGAGCATATCGCCTTCGTATTTGGCTGCAATAAAATGTTTGTTGTCGAAGCCGTATCCTTTTACTTTATCCGGTTTGTAATTTTTCTGAACACCACTTTCATCCTTAAAGAAAACCTTATTGTATTGATCAAATTCTTTTTTAGGGTTCATTTTGATTTCACCTTTCAAGGTGTCGCCTTTATCGTTTATCATATAACCTTTAACAAAGGTAATTTGGGCAAAACTAAAATTGCACAAGCCGCCTATTAATAGTGCGAATAGAAATAATTTAGTTGTTTTCATATTGTCATACAAAGAAAATAAAATTATTTCTCCTCTGAAATGAGGTGTTAGTAATTCAGTAAAATTGTTGAAATTACTCTTCGTTATAGAGTACTTCCAGCAGGGTTTGACCCACTGCCTTTAAAGTGTTCTTATCAATTGTGTTGATATCATCGGTGGTGGTGTGATGATGTTCAAAAAACTGATTGGTAACATGGTTGTAATGTAGAATATCCACGCAAGGAATGCCGGCAATTTTGTTAATGGCTGAATGATCGTCGGTCATTTCAGCCGATTCTTCTTGTATGAAATAATTACCGTATCCTAAGGTTTCTGCTGTATTCCAGATTTTATTGACTACATCATTTGCATGAAACACCGATAAACCTTCCTTAGGGAAGATGGCATTTTTAGCGCCTACCATGTCAAGTAATACACCGTATTTTGCTTTGTATCCCGGGCGATGCGGATTGCGTGACCAATCCAGTGAACCTAAGGCCCATGAATTCGGATCGCCGTTATCACCATAATCTTCCAAGTCAAATAAAATAATATCAATACCAACTCCCGGATTTTTGGCAGCAATATTTCGTGCAACTTCCATTAAAACACCAACGCCACTTGCTCCGTCGTTTACACCGGGACAAGGTTTTGTTTTGTTTTCAGGCTTTGGGTCTTTATCTGAAATAGGTCTGCTGTCATAATGCGCACACAATAATATTCTTGTTTTTGCTTCCGGATGAAAGGATGCAATGACGTTATCGATGCGCCATTGTTTTCCATCGTAAGTGTTCGTATTTCCACCCATTACTTTTACATTGGC
This sequence comes from Bacteroidota bacterium, assembly GCA_017303905.1. Classification (NCBI taxonomy): domain Bacteria; kingdom Pseudomonadati; phylum Bacteroidota; species Bacteroidota bacterium. The sequence goes on along the minus strand of JAFLBH010000005.1, from coordinate 311,197 downwards.
GCCAAGTGATTTAAAAAAACTTTCGTAGTAAGCTACTGCTTTTTTGTGTGCGTTGCTGCCGGGTACACGCGGCCCCATATCACTTTGTTTAACGATATAGGCATAAGCACTATCCTGATTGAAATCGGGCGGAACTACACGCGGCTTCGCAGCAACCGTTGGGGTAGTAGCGGTTGTTGAATTGTCTTCAGTTGTTTCAGTTGATTTGTTTTCACAGGCAAAAAATGCAACAATAAAAACAATTGAAAGTAATCTTAATAAAAGTTTCATGATTTATAAATTCCAGGTAGCTCCGTCTTTTCCGTCTTTCACTTGAATGCCGGCAGCAGTTAACTTATTTCTAATTTCATCTGAAGTAGCGAAATCTTTATTGGCTTTGGCTTTCGCACGCATGTCTAATACCAATTGCATTACTTTTTCCAACGCTTCACTAGCTTTGCCACCTTCTTCTTCTACTTTTAATCCCATGATATCAATGATAAAATCATTGTAAATGGTTTTTAGTAAATCGATATCAGCTTGCGTTAACTGTGTTTTTTTATCGTTTGCCGAATTAATGATTCTTACAGCTTCAAATAAATGAGCAATGAGAACAGGGGTGTTGAAGTCATCATCCATGGCTTCATAACATTTAGCTTTCAGCTCAGGAATGTTTTCGGAAGAAGTTGCTGAAGCGCTTAGTTGCTGAAGCGTTTTGTAACTATCCATTAAGCGATTAAATGCTTTTTCCGAACCACTTAAAGCCTCATCACTGAAATCGAGTGTGCTGCGATAATGTGTTTGCATCATAAAGAATCTAACGGTCATCGGACTGTAGCCTTTACTTAACAAAGCATGATCACCGCTAAATAATTCTAAAGGTAAAAAACTGTTGCCGGCACTTTTACTCATGCGGGCACCGTTTACGGTAAGCATATTCGTATGCATCCAATAGTTAGCCGGCGATTTTCCGCAATAGGCAATATTTTGTGCAATTTCATTGGTGTGATGTGTAGCCTGAAGATCCATTCCTCCGCCATGTATATCAAATGTTTCGCCAAGATATTTTGTACTCATGGCAGAACATTCAATATGCCAACCCGGGAATCCCATGCCCCAAGGACTAGGCCATTGCATTAAATGTTCTGGTTTTGCTTTAATCCATAGCGCAAAATCCAATCGGCCTTTTTTCTCGTCTTGTCCGTCTAGCTCGCGCGTGTTTTCCAATAAATCTTCAAGTTTACGATTGGTAAGTTCACCGTAATTATTCGTTTTAGAATATTTTTCTACATCAAAATAAACTGTACCATTCACTTCGTAAGCAAATTTATTTTCAATGATCTTCTTCGCGATTTCTTGTTGCTCAATAATGTGTCCTGTAGCAGTTGGCTCAATGCTCGGCGGAAGTGTATTAAACAAGGCCATTATATCTCTGAAGCCAACGGTGTATTTTTGTACAATCTCCATTGGTTCAACCTGAAGTAGTTTAGCCTTCTTAGTAAACTTATCATCACCTTCATCACGATCGCCTTCTAAGTGACCGGCATCGGTGATGTTTCTTACGTAACGGACTTTATAACCTAAGTGTTTTAAATAGCGATAAATTAAATCAAAGGACATGAAGGTGCGGCAATTTCCTAAATGCACATCACTGTATACAGTGGGTCCGCAAACATACATCCCCACAAAAGGTGCGTTGATTGCTACGAATTTTTCCTTTTTCCGCGAAAGGGTGTTGTATAAATGTAAATTGTGAGTCATAAAAGAGCATCAAAGAAACGGAATATTGGAGAATAAAAAAAGACGGGCTAGCCGTCTTTTAATAATTATTGGGAGAAGAAATTAATTTTCTACCTGGGTATCGCCAACGTAACTGCCGTTTTTGTAAACCATCACGCGCTCTAATAAACCATTTTCGTTATAGGTATAAGCTTTACCATCCATTAAGCGGTTGTCTTTAAATATACCGTCTTTAGACACTTGTTTGTTTTTGTTGTAAAGAGTGTGTTTGCCATTAAGTGCAGTTGCACCGGTTGTCGGCTTTTCTTCTTTCGTAACAATGGCTTTAGGCATATCAGTACTTACTTTTTCAGGAACTTTAGCAACAGGCTTGGTGTTGTATTCTTTAATAGAAGCTACATCTACATTTCCTTCGTTAAAGTTTTTTGTAGCTTTTAATTCTCCGTTTTCATTGTATTCTTTTATAACGCCGGCTTCTTTTCCGTTTTTAAAATTCCCTTCAATGGCTAATTTATTGTTTTCATGATAATATTTTTGTTCCCCTTCGCGTTTTCCTCCTTCGTTAAAAGTAAAATCATGTTGAACATTTCCATTATCATAGTACATTTTATAATCACCTACCCAACGATTATTTTTCCATAATCCTTCTTCGTAAACTTTCCCGTTTTCATGGTAAGTAACAGCGTATCCATCGGGACGACCATTTACAAACGTTACTTTACTTTTAGGCTGACCGTTACAATAGTATTCTACCCATTGACCGGTTTTACGATTTTCTCTAAACTTACCTTCTTCGGCTTTTTGTTCCGGTTGGTAACACGGCTCATTTTTATCTTTACCGTATATAACCCAGGCTCCTTGTTTTTTCCCATTTACATCCACTAAATTAATAGTGTCTTTACCCATCAATTGAAATTTTGATGTTTGAGAAAATAAATTGCAGGCCCCAAATAAGGATATTGCTAAAAGTAGATTCTTCATAACAATAAATGTATAATATTCATAACGCAAAGTAAAGGCTAAATTAATTTAAGTTGAAAAAGTAATTAACCTGAAATTAACACTACGAGGGAGTTAGATTAAAATAAAAAAGGTGACCATAAGCCACCTTTTTAAATATATAAAACATTGATTTTTAGTTTTCTACCTGTGTATCACCCACGTAAATACCGTTTTTATACACTGCAATACGATTTAGGATTCCATTATCGTCATAAATATAGGCCTTACCATCCATTAAACGGTTATCTTTAAATACCCCGTCTTTCGTGATTTGCTTATTCTTATTGTATAAAGTATGCTGACCATTTAACACCATAGGACCTTTTGATGCCACCGCTTCATTTGGTTTTTCGTCTTTTGTAACAGTGATTTTCGGTGCATTTTCTACAGGGTTATCTGTAATTTTTACCATCGGTTTTTTAGGTTGGTATTCTTTAATTGAATTTACATCAACTAATCCATCCGCATAGTTTTTCTCTGCTTTAATATCTCCGTTTTCGTAATATTCTTTAATTACACCACTTTCTTTTCCGTTAGCAAATTCACCTTCAATTGCTAATTGACCATTTTCGTAAAAATATTTTTGGGGTCCTTCACGTTTTCCGCTTGCATTAAAGGCAAACTGGTGCTGAACTTCTCCGTTTTCGTAATATAATTTATAGTTACCTACCCAGCGATTTGCTTTCCAGGTTCCTTCTTCAGAAATTTTTCCGTTTTCGTGGTACATTATAGCGTAACCATCAGGGCGACCATTAACAAAGGTTAGCTTATTCTTCATGTTGCCATTACAGAAATATTCAATCCATTGTCCAGTTTTACGGTTTTCCTGGTATTTGCCTTCTTCCACTTTTGCATCAGCAGCATAGCATGTACCCGGCTTATGTTTCCCGTAAACAATCCATTTACCCTGTTTTTTACCTTGCGCGTCAATTAGATTAAAAGTATCCTTACCCGCAGGCCCACCCAACTCATACGATTGAGCCTGAGCCCAACCAAGTGAAGAGATAAATAAAGCTATTAACGTAAATTTTTTCATTCTTATATCAAATATATGTAAAACAAAATGAGTCAAAAATGTATTTTAGATAAATATGAACTTTTTTTCGATTAAATACTGACTATTATCAGTTACACCTTGTTTACGTAGGGTTTTGAATAGGGTTGCACTCTAAAAAAAATTATTTTTTTAGGTTTGAAAGCATGTTTTCACACAGTCTTTCAAGATTATAATGTTCCTTCCATCCCCAATGCTCACGGGCTTCGGAATCATTAATGGATGCAGGCCAACTATCGGCTATAGCTTGCCTAAAATCAGGCTTATAGGTGATGGAGAATTCTGGAATATGTTTCTTGATTTCTAATGCCATTTCTTTAGGAGTAAAGCTTAGTCCAGATAAGTTATAACTTGTTCTGATTTTTACCTTTTCAGATGGAACATGCATTAATTCTATGGTTGCTCTAATAGCGTCTTCCATATGCATCATTGGTAGCGCTGTATTTTCCGATAAAAAACACTCGTATTTCTTGTTTTTTAACGCTTCATGAAAAATGTGTACGGCGTAATCTGTGGTACCTCCACCTGGTGCTGATTTCCAGCCAATTAGGCCTGGATAACGGATGCTTCTCACATCCACGCTGTGTTTTTTATTATACCAATTACACCAGCCCTCGCCGGCTTGCTTACTGATTCCGTAAACCGTGCTTGGTTCCATTACGGTGTGTTGCGGGGTATTAATTCGTGGTGTAGTTGGTCCAAAAACCGCGATAGAGCTTGGCCAATATACTTTATTTATATGCTTTTCCTTGGCTAAATCCAACACATGAAAAAGGCCCTCCATGTTTAATTTCCAGGCAAAAGAAGGGTTTTGCTCACCCGTTGCAGAGAGTAATGCTGCCAATAAATAAACTTGTTTTATTTGGTACTTATTAATAATAGCAAAAAGTGCTTCCTTATTTAAAACGTCCAACGTTTCAAAAGGATTTTGGCTTAAAGCAGGTATTGGTTTTAAATCAGCCGCAATTACATTTTCATTGCCATATAATTTGCTGAGATTTTCCGTTAATTCAATTCCGATTTGACCACCGGCACCAATAATAAGTATTCTTTCGTTCTTATTGTACATACTTTATCGTGTAATTTATAGATATAAAAATCGTACCTTTACAAACCTAAACATAATTTTTGATTTGTTGAATTTTGAGAGTCAGAATTCAGGAATTAAAAGATAATAGTATAACCTGCAATTATACCTATTAAAGTATGGCATTATTAATTAACCGAATCGGAAAAGACGAGCTTAAAAAACGTCTTATGGAAGAAACGTTTCATCGCAAAACAGTTTCTTTTTATCGTTATGTAAACATCGAAGATCCCGCGCTTAAACGTGATGAGCTTTATAAAATGTGGTCGGATTTAAATTGCTTTGGTCGCATTTATGTAGCTCACGAAGGAATTAACGCTCAAATGAGTGTGCCTGAGCATAATTGGGATGAATTTGTGAAGCAATTATATGCGGATGAAAAATTTGCTAACGTGCCGTTTAAAATGGCCGTAGATAATAACGGAAAATCATTTTATAAATTGATTGTGAAGGTTCGCGATAAGGTAGTTGCTGATGGCATAAATGATCCTGATTTTAATCCTTCCAATACAGGAAATTATTTAAATGCACTGGAGTTTAACAAAGCCATAGAAGATCCCGATACCATTGTGGTTGATATGCGAAATCATTACGAAAGTGAGGTCGGTCATTTCGATCGTGCTTTTTGTCCGGATGCCGATACTTTTCGAGAGGAGCTACCTTTAGTTGTTGAGCATTTAAAAGGGAAAGAGGATAAAAAGGTAATCATGTATTGCACCGGCGGCATTCGCTGTGAGAAAGCGAGCGCTTATTTAAAGCACAAAGGATTTAAGGATGTAAATCATTTGCAAGGAGGTATAATTAAATATGCTGAAGAAATAAAACAATTAGGTATTGAAAGTAAATTTCGCGGCGTAAATTTTGTTTTTGATGAACGTGTAGGAGAGCGTATTACCGATGATATTTTATCCAAATGTCATCAATGTGGAAAACCATGCGACCGACATGTTAATTGCAAAAACGACGATTGTCATTTGTTGTTCCTTCAATGTACTGAATGTGAGGAAAAAATGAACGGATGTTGTACCCCTAAATGCAAAGAAATTGCCGCTCTTCCAATAGATGAACAAAGGAAATTGAGAAAAGGTCGTATGAAAAATGGTCCAGAGTGCTTGTCGGTTTATAAAAGCCGTTTACGCCCCAATCTTTCCGAATTAATAAAAAAAGATTTATCTTTATCTGAATCATTTAAATCGAACACTTAACGCACTAAACTTAAAGAAATGAAAAAAATTGTTTTGTCATTTATCGTAGCATTTTCATTATTACTTGTTTTTTCATGTAATAAAAAAGAAATCATTGAATTTGATATGCCATATACTACTGATATCGTTTTACCTGTATCGAGTTTTACTGCCGGAACTATGCACACGTTTACAACGCAAAGCATTTGGACACGTGCAGGAGAATTATTTGATGCACAAGGAACAAATTCTGACATCGTTGGAGAAATCACTTATACAAAATTCAATTTGGCAGTTAAAACTCCAACTACCGGTAATTTTAATTGGCTGGATCAAATCCGTTTTTATGTTCAGGCAGAAGGCCAGCCTGAATTAGAAGTAGCATCCAAGTACGATGCCGGAAGTGATAGCATTCCGCCAAACGCTAAATCATTTGACTTAAAGTTTACAGAGGCCAACATGAAAAATCGTTTTGTGGAAAATGCAATTACATATAAAATTAAATTGTTACCACGAAACGTTCCGGTTACAACAACGTTAACATTAACACATAACCTTCACGTTAAGGCTATCAAGTAATTTAACTATGCCTATTTATCATAAACTGGGTAATTTCCCTCAAAAACGACATACCGTTTTTCAATCAAAGCAGGGGAATCATTATTACGAACAATTATTTGGTACGGAAGGATTCAGCGGATTCTCTTCTCTACTTTATCATGTTCATCGTCCTACTCAAGTAAAGGAAATCATTAAAAGTTATTCGGTAGAACCAAAAATTGCTATTGAAAAAAACATTAAAGCACTTTTATTAAAGGGATTCCAAATTAAACCTCAAGATGATTTTTTAGATAGTCGTAAAGCTGTTTTGGTGAATGGCGATTGTCATATAGGATTAGCCGCTCCAAAGCAAAGTATGCGTACTTATTTTTATAAGAATGCGGATGCCGATGAAATGCTTTTTATTCATAAGGGAAAAGGTGTATTGCGCACTTTCATGGGAAATATTCCTTTCGAATACGGAGATTATTTAATTATTCCTCGCGGAATGATTTATCAAATGGAATTTGAAACTTCTGATAATCGTATTTTTTATGTAGAGAGTTTTGCTCCGTTTTATACGCCAAAGCGCTACAAAAACGCGTCAGGACAATTACTCGAACATTCTCCTTTCTGTGAACGCGATTTTAAATTGCCAACCGAATTGGAAACGCATGATCAAAAAGGCGATTTCTTAATCAAAATAAAAAAGGAAGGTATGATGCATGAAGTAGTTTATGCTACGCATCCTTTTGATGTCATTGGTTGGGACGGTTACAATTTTCCTTGGGGATTTTCCATTCATAATTTCGAACCATTAACAGGTCGCGTTCATCAACCACCCCCTGTGCACCAAACTTTCGAAACCTCGACGTTTGTAGTTTGTTCTTTTTGTCCGCGTTTATACGATTATCATCCGCAAGCAATTCCGGCTCCCTATAATCATAGTAATATAGATAGCGATGAAGTGCTTTATTATGTGGATGGTGATTTTATGAGTCGTAACAATATTGAACAAGGACATATTACTTTGCATCCAAAAGGAATTCCGCATGGTCCGGCACCGGGAGCAATGGAAAGAAGCATCGGTCAAAAAGAAACAATGGAATTGGCTGTTATGGTTGATACTTTTCGTCCGCTAATGGTTACTGAAGAAGCCATGGCTATTGATGACGGTAAATATTATAAAAGTTGGGTAGAATAAAATCAAGGTTGGTGAATGCCAACCTTTTTCACTTAAATAAATTGTAGTATCAAAACGATTGTAAATATCTGCTTATTCTTTTTTTGTTTTACAAATTACTTTTCTCAAACCACCTTAAGCGATACTTCTTATGTTTCTATTGATAAGGATTCGCATGACACTATTGTTGTTGCTAATTTATGCGAAAATTTTTCAGTAGCAGTTAAGCGTAAAGATTTTAAAAATTCAGATGTTTATTTTAACGAGGCTATTCAATTAATTGAAAAATCCAAGTACAAAGCAGGACTTCTCTCACTAATCTACAAAATTGATGCGGATTTAATTCTAATAGGAAATTATCGTAAAGCAATTGAATATTTGTTTGTATTAAAGAAGCTAAGTGAAAAACTTGAGTTTCATGAACAAACATCCATCATTATAAATTCTATTGGGATTATCTATTGGCAGCAAGGAAACCCAAATCAGGCTTTATTATTATACAGCGAAAATCTTGCACTCATTAAAAGGACCGGCATTAAAGGTGATTTAGCGGCGGCATATAACAACATTGGTTTAGCCTACCGCCAACTTAATCAACTTAAAAGAGCAGTTGCGTTTTATACGAAGTCGTTACAAATGTGTATTGCCAATAATGATTATAGAAGTCAGGCTAACGCCTACAATAACCTCGGTACCATTTATCAACTTGAAGGCAATTACATGAAGGCATTGTACTATCATAATAAGTCGCTTGAAATAAGAATGAATGTTGGTGATAGCATAGGAATTTCAATGTCATTGGGGAATATGGGATTTACAAATCTTGAACTCAGAAACTATGAAGGGGCTTATAACAATCTGATTCGGGCTTATGGTATTTCAAAAAGATTGAATGATCCTGAAGGTGTGAAAGAAACAAGCGAAGGTTTAAGCAGATATTATGAGATAATGAATAATCCCGATTTAGCATTTAAATATTATAAAGAATTTATTTCCACCCGCGATACGCTGATGGGTGAAGAGGTTAAGAAGGAATTACTCATGAAAGAACTGCAATATAAGTACGAGCAAGAGGAACAAAAGCGGGAAGTCGAAGTGCAGGCAGAAAAGCTGAAGCAACAGCTGTACACTTTCATGGTATTGGTGATTTTAGCAATTGTACTAATATTTTCTTTCTTGTTATATAAACGATTTGCCTTAACTCAAAAACAAAAAGATGTAATTGAAAAGCAAAAGAAATTGGTTGAGGAGAAGCAGACAGAAATTACTGATAGCATTCAGTATGCGAAAAGAATTCAAACAACTTTGTTAGCGCATAAAGAATTCTTGAATAAAAATATCCCGGAGTATTTCGTGTATTATCGTCCGAAGGATATTGTAAGTGGCGATTTTTATTGGGCCACCCACACCGAAATTCCAAATCACAAGGAAGAAGGAAGTTTTTATTTAGCGGTGTGTGATAGTACCGGTCATGGTGTACCGGGCGCGTTTATGAGTTTGTTGAACATCACGTTTTTAAATGAAGCCATTAATGAAAAAGGAATTTATCAGCCTAATGAAGTTTTTAATCATGTGCGCAAACGATTAATAGAAAGTATTTCGCAAGATGGCGGGCAGGAGGGAATGGATGCAATATTAGTGCAGTTTAATAAGAAAGATCTAAGTATTAATTACGCCGCTGCAAACAATCCGCCGGTTGTAGTTCGTAACAATCAAGTTATGGAATTACCTTATGATAAATTACCGGTCGGACAAAGCGAATCCGAAAGCCAATTCAATAATTACTCTTTTCAATTACAAAAGGATGATATGTTGTACTTATTTACGGACGGATATGCGGATCAATTTGGCGGACCAAAGAGCAAAAAATTCATGTATCACCGACTCAATGAATTATTAGTATCTATACATCATTTGCCGGTAAGTAAACAACAAACAGCCTTAGCCGATGCATTCGAAAATTGGAAGGGTGCATTGGATCAAATTGATGATGTTTGCATAATTGGTATCAGAATATAGTGCGCTCAATTTTTATATACGGTTTTATTTTTTGCACAGCTTATCTGAGCAAAGCACAACAATATAATTTCCGAACTTATAATGTTCGTGAAGGCCTCGGGCATTCTCAAGTGTCACAAATCATTCAAGACGAAAAGGGATATATCTGGATGACATTATTTGGTGGAGGTATTTCTCAATTCAATGGCAAGGATTTTTTTAATTATGGAGAGAAAAATGGTTTATGTAGTAACTTAACCCGTCCAATAATTAAAGACCACACAGGTAAATATTGGATCGGAGCTCTTGGTGGAAAATTATGTATTTACGATGGTAAAATTTCAAAACCATTCTCAGCACCCGGCGATTCTGTACCCGATAAGATTTACAGTATTCTGGAAGACGATCAGTACAATATATGGTTGGGTACAGAACAAGGAGTATTTATTTACGACGGTAAAAAGGTAAAACATTTAAACGGAGCAAATGACCCACCGCAAGTTCCGGTGATGCATGTGTTTCAAGATTCCAAGAAGAATATTTGGATTGCACCTTGGGAAAGCGGTGTGTTTTTTTACAATGGAAAAACGTTTAAGGCTTATTCCATGCAAGACGGACTTTCCTATCACACGGCAATGGGTTTTAGTGAAGATGAAAATGGTAATGTTTGGATAAATACATTCAAAGGAGTTTCTAAATTTAATTATAAAGCCGATGAACCTAGCATCGCTAAATTTTCAAATCCTCTCTTGGATAGCACGCTTGTTTTTAAAGCAGTTGACGATGGTAAATCAACACTTTATTTTGCAACCAGTGGTACAGGTGTAGTTTGTTACAATTACAAAACGCAAACAACTTCTCGCATGTCTGTAAAAAACGGATTGCCCGGAAATATTATTTACAATATTTTCAAAGATCATGAAAGTAATTTATGGTTGAGTTGTTGGGGTTATGGCCTCACGAAGTTTTCGGGAAATCGATTTATTCATTATACAACGGCTGACAGATTACTCCACAACTCCGCGCAATGTATGGTGCAAGATAATGACGGTAAACTTTGGATAGGAAGCGGTAATGGTTTAAATATTTTGCACAAAGGAGAGATAACTACACCGATTAGAGAAATTGCAAATGAAACTGTTTTCTCCATCGTGAAGGATAAGCAGAATGGAATTTGGTTCTCAACCACTAAGGCAATTTATTATTATAAGGACGCGAAGTTGAAAAAGTACAATGAAAAAGATGGAATAAAAGCGTTTCCCGCCACTGCCATGGCAATCGATAATACAGGTAATTTGTGGATGGGTTCCTGGTCGGGTGGTGTCACAAAGTTTGATGGAAAAACATTTTTAAACTATACAGTGAACGATGGATTAAGTAGTTTGTATATCTATTCATTTTATCCTGATTCTAAAAATAATCTTTGGGTTTGTACATGGGATGGCGGATTGTGTAAACTAAGCGGCAATGAATTCAGCTATTTTAAAACTTCAAACGGATTGCCAAACAATAACGTGATGGCGGCACGTGAGGATAAACAAGGTAATTTATGGGTGGGAACTTACGGTGGTGGTGTGGCTAAATTTGATGGCAAGAAATTTCACACGATTTCAACGGCAAATGGATTGAGTGATGATGCGTGTAACGGAATTTTATTCGATGAGCAAAATAACTTATGGGTCGCCACCGCAAAAGGGTTAGATAAAATCGATATCGATCTCTTTAATAAATCCGGAAAAATAAATGTACGACACTATGGGGCAGAAGAGGGATTTCCGGCTCTTGAATGTTTGCGTAACGCGCTTTATAAAACTTCCGACGGTAAACTTTGGTTCGGCACTAAATCCGGTTTAAGCTGTTACAACGCTGAAGAGGATTTTGTAAATGCAAAAGAACCACTCACTCAAATAACGGATATCAAATTATTTTTTGAGCCTGCTAACTTTAAACCTTTTTGCGATAGCATTCATCCTGCAACTGCCTTACCCGTGAACTTGCAATTACCTTATTTTAATAATCATCTTACTTTTAATTTTGTTGGTATAAGTTATGCTGCGCCCGAAAAAGTTAGATATAGATTTTGGTTGGAAGGCGCTGATAAGGATTGGTCGCCGGTAACAAATAAAACAGAAGCCACTTATTCAGGATTGCAGCCGGGTAAATATGTTTTTAAAGTAATAGCTTGTAATAATGATGGTGTTTGGAATAAGGAGGAAGTAAAGTTCGCATTCGAAATTTTGCCTCCGTGGTATAAAACCTGGTGGGCCTATTTGTCATATCTGCTGGTTGGCGCAGTTATTTATTTCGGAACAGTTCAATGGCGAACGAAGCGTTTGAAGCAGGAAAAAGAAAAGTTAGAGCAAGTTGTAAAGGAAAGAACCTCGGAAATTGTACAGCAGAAAAATTTAGTTGAAGAAAAGAATAAGGAGATTACAGATAGCATTCAGTATGCGAAAAGAATTCAGTCAACTCTATTAGCGCATGCTGAATTCATAAGCGAGCATATTTCTGACAACTTTGTTTTCTTCAAACCAAAAGATATTGTGAGTGGCGATTTTTATTGGGCAACGTATGCTAAATCTTCTGCGGATAATGGTAATTTCTATCTTGCAGTATGTGACAGTACGGGTCATGGTGTGCCGGGCGCATTCATGAGTTTATTAAATATTAGTTTTTTAAATGAAGCCATTAACGAAAAGAAAATCACGGAACCGGGCGATGTATTCAATTATGTGCGTTCACGTTTAATTGAAAATGTTTCTCAGGATGGAGGACGTGATGGTATGGATGGAATTTTAATTTGCTACAATAAAAATCAAAATTATTTCACCTATGCATCGGCGCATAACAAACCGATTTTAATTCGTGATGGAAAATTGGCTGAGTTAAGTGCGGATAAGATGCCGGTGGGACAGGGTGAACGTCAGGAATCTTTCAAAACATACAGAGTTGAATTGCAAAAGGGCGATACGCTTTATTTGTATACGGACGGTTTTGCAGATCAATTTGGCGGACCAAAGGGCAAAAAGTTTAAATACAAACAACTTAATGAACTTTTACTGAGCCTTCATAATTTGGAATTATCTATACAAAGGGAAGAGCTACATAAGCAATTTAATAGCTGGAAAGGCAATTTGGAGCAAGTAGACGACGTATGTGTTATTGGTATTCGGGTTTAAATCATTTACCACAGAGGAACAGAGAGGAAAGAGAAGTAAAGAAAACTCTCTGCGTCTTTGCGTCTCAGCGTGCAACTTATTATATATATAGATCAAACTCTATATTTATCCGCGTTATCTGCAGCAATGGACTTGCAAATCAATGATATTCTTTAGTTTATTGACTTAACCCAATCATTAAACTCCCAATTAATCCCGAAATTATTAGTACTTTTGCGCCGTTATGCCAAACATTGTTGCCATAGTAGGCCGTCCCAACGTAGGGAAATCAACCCTTTTTAATCGTATTACCGAAACCCGTCAGGCTATTGTTGACGAAGTTGCCGGTGTTACGCGCGACCGCCATTATGGAAAGGGAACCTGGAATGGCGTTGAATTTTCTTTAATTGATACCGGTGGTTATATACAAGGAAGTGACGATGTTTTTGAAGATGAAATTCGCCGCCAGGTACAAATTGCTATTGATGAAAGTAGCGCTTTGTTATTTGTGGTGGATGTGAATGAAGGTGTAACGGATTACGACAAAGAAGTAGCTAGGATTATTCGCAAGAGTAAAGGCAAGAAAGTTTTGTTAGTAGCGAATAAGGTAGATAATCACGAACGCGCTGCCTATGCTGCCGATTTTTATCAGTTGGGATTAGGAGAGGTGTATACTGTTTCTGCCATCAATGGAAGTGGTACCGGTGATTTATTGGATGCTTTAGTAAAAATTTTACCGCCTGAAGAAAAGGCATTAAATGATATTGAATTACCACGTATTGCTATTGTAGGTCGCCCGAACGTTGGGAAATCTTCTTTAACCAACGCTTTATTGGGTGAAGAAAGAAATATTGTTACGCCTATCGCCGGAACTACACGCGATACGATTAACTCTCGCTACACAAAATTTGGTTACGACTTCTGGTTAATTGATACAGCCGGAATGCGTAAAAAGGCAAAGGTCCATGAAGACCTTGAATTTTATAGCGTGATGCGTACTATTAACGCGATTGAAAACTGTGATGTGTGTTGCTTGATGATTGATGCAACGCAAGGAATCGAAGCGCAGGACTTGGCTATTTTAAGTTTAGTAGAAAAAAACCGCAAGGGTTTAGTGATATTGGTAAACAAATGGGATTTAGTAGAGAAGGAAACCAACAGTGCGCGCGATTTTGAAGAAAAAATTAAGGAGCGTATTGCACCATTCAGAGATGTGCCTATTTTATTTATTTCAGTTTTGGAGAAGCAACGTTTAATGAAAGTGGTGGAAACAGCGATGCATGTTTACGAAGTCATGAAGCGTCACATCCCAACGCGTAAATTGAATGACTTTATGTTGCCATTAATGGAAAATTTTGCACCACCGGCCATTAAAGGAAAGTATGTAAAGGTGAAATATGTTACGCAATTAAAGCATCAGCCAACCATTATTTTGTATTGTAACTTACCGCAATATATTACCGAATCGTATAAGCGTTTTTTAGAAAATAAATTACGTGAAGAGTTTGACTTCAGCGGCGTACCATTAGTGCTATCGTTTAGAAAGAAAAACTAAGCAAACAAATCCATTGCAATTTTATCGGCGAGTAATTGCCCTTTTTTAGTAAGACGATAAACGGTATTTTCTTTTTCGTATAGAGAGATATTCTGTTTTTCTATTTCATCAACAAAATGCTTTACATATTCGGCACCTAAATTATTTTGAATGTAAGCTATATCGCATCCCCATATCGTACGTAATCCTGTTAAAACATATTCGTTGTATCGGTTTTCAGGTGTGAGATTTTCAATTTCAAAGTAAGTGCTGTTTTCGCTAATGGCTTTAATATAAGTGTTATTATTAGCCACATTCCATTGCCGCGTTTTTCCATTAAAGGAATGCGCAGATGGACCTAATCCTAAATATTTTTCTCCTTTCCAATAATTACTATTGTGAACAGCGATATATCCCGGCTTGGCGAAATTGCTGATTTCATAATGAATGAATCCGTTTTTTTCTAACATTTCAATCATGATTAGAAACTGCTCGGCACTTTTTTCATCATCCACTTCTTTTTCTTTTCCTTTTAGCACGTCAATTCCTAATTTGGTTTTTTTCTCAACAGTTAAATTGTAAGAAGAAATATGCTGCACATTTAAATCAATGGCTTTTTGTAAAGTTTGTTTCCAGCTTTCAATTGTTTGAAATTTGGAACCGTAAATTAAATCGATGGTAATATTATTAAAGCCTGCTTCTTGCGCTGCTTTAATACAGGTTTCAGATTCTTTTGCGTTATGCGCGCGATTCATCCATTTCAGTTCATCATCATTAAAACTTTGCAAACCCACACTTAAGCGATTAACGCCGACTTCTTTCAATTCTTTTAATTTTTCTTTATTTAAGTCGTCAGGATTGCATTCTAATGTAATCTCAATCTGTTTATCCCAGGTAAAATATTTTTTTAATGTGTCGAATATGCTTTGTAATTCTTCCTGACACAATATACTCGGAGTTCCTCCGCCAAAATAAATACTGTGGATGGAATTCGTTTCTAAATAATCTTTACGTAATTCAATCTCCTTACAAAGTGCCTTTACAAATTCGGGTTTGTTTTTTAAAAGTGTGGAGAAATGAAAATCACAATAAGTGCAGGCCTGCTTGCAAAATGGAATATGTAAATAAATGCCTGCCATAAAATAAAAAACCGCGGTGTTTAGCCGCGGTTTCAAAATTAAAACTAATTATTAGTCGTGTGCTTCATTTTTTGCCTGTTTCTCTTGCATTTTTTTCTTATGCTCAGCCCACTTCACTTGTTGTTCTGCGTTTAAAATGCTGTTAACGTTAGCGAAGAATTTATCGTTATTCGCTTTACGTTGCTCTTTTAATTTTGGTCTTTCTTCTTTGCTTGTAGTTTTAGCTTGTTCGCGTAAAGCTTTATTGCTTCTTGCTCTCTCCAAAGAGTATACTTTAAACTTTGCAGCCTGATCGGTACTTAAACCCAATTTTTCGGTAGCATTTTTTGTTTCTTTATCTGCTCTTTGTTCAGGTGTCATGTTTTCCTGAGCAGCTTTTTTAGCATCGTTTTGTGCGGCAGCTGTAAAAGTTAAAGCACTAAATGCAGCTAATGTTAAAAGTATTTTTTTCATGTGTTTATTTTTATTGTTTTCTGTTTGACTACAAATATTAAGCTAAGTTTAAAAAAAAAGGTTGGTTTTGCAACATTTAACCTTTTTTTAATGATTGAATACCAAGCTAAAATTAGTAAAGCTACTTTTTAACGGTTTAAAGCCAGTTTTTTAACTGTTTTTTGCTGTCCGTTACTGAGTTCAATAAAGTAGAGTCCGCTTTGTAAAGCACTTAAATCTAATTTTAAATTGCTTTCATTTTCAGCTAAACTCACCTTATTTAAAACTACCTGACCAAGCTCATTATAAATTACAATATCCCATTTTTCGTTTCCATTATTGCTTAATGTTATCTGTCCGTTACTAGGATTAGGGAACATGCGTATATCATCATTTAAGGCTAAGTCTTTTACATCGCTGGTTGTGGCAGTCAATTTACGTACCAAAAATTCGTCAAAATAGAAGCCATCCTGATTTTCGAAATTATCGGAAGTTAAGGTGAAGCGAATTAATAAGTTTTGTCCTAAATAATCGCTCAAGTTCATCTCTTCTTTTACGAATAATTCTTGTAAGCCATCATACATAGGCGTTGTACCGCCAAAAGAGGCTGGTGCGGTTTCATGTTTTCCGCAAAGTGGTTGCCAGGTACTTCCTCCATTAATGCTACCAAATATCTGCACCTTATCATAATTCTTCTCTAATTGAAATTTGGTGAAGTATTGTAAATGTGCATAAGTTGCATTGGTTAAATTAAGCGGTGTTATTAAGCTAATGCTTTTGTTCTGACTTGCACTGTAATTTCCGCCCGGACTATCAGCAATACTACCCGGACCAATTTTAAATTTGGAAGTGGATACACCCCAACCACCGGCATTCCAATTGGTAGTGGTGTTGCATGGATCATTTAATACAGTGACAGCATTACCATACACTTTAGTTATGGTATCGTAATGTGTATAAATACCATTGTTCACTGCTAATAAATATTTAATGTTTTGCCCTGAAGATAAACTTCCGCTAAGGTTGAAAGAAATTGAATCCGTTAAACTTTGATTTAATGTTAATGCAGGATAAACTTTTGCGCTGCCGGTTGAAGCAATTCCGGTTCCTACCGGTACGATAGAAACAGTAAAGCTTCCATTTTCTAATCCTAAGCGTTGTAAATCATATTTAATATAACCGTTATTAAATAAAAAATGATCTTGTGCATCTTTTACCAATGCAAAATTGGTGACAAGTTTTGCCAAGTTTAAATTTTGATTGAATGTTGTTTTACAAATATTAAGGATACGCGAACTGGCCGGCCAAAAACCATCGGATGCAGCTCCTGCTTCCGGCGTCATTGATAAAATTTTTGGTTTGCTGGTTTGTTCCCCATACATCCAGTCATCACTGTCGCCATTCGTAACGTAATTGACAGTTTGGTCGCCGGTACCATATAAAAAGCGACTTGTTTCACACATGTAAATACTCCAATTTACATATGTTGCTGAATCAGGGGTGTAAAAACTAGGAATGTATCCCCACGGGTAAATTAAGAGATTACTGTATGTGTGTGCATTTAATGCTGTTTTAAATTGACGGGCATTACAAAAATTGCGCATGGCTTGTGTTTCAGGTTCAGAGAATGCAGCTGTGCCTCTGTACGTATCCGAACTTGGAGTGGGTGAGGAACCTGTATTATCATAACCCCAATGACCTCCATAGTTTCTGTTTAAGTCAACACCAAAAGTAGTCCCGTTATTTCTTCTGTTTTTGCGCCACATGCCACCACCATTCGGATTGGTTGAACGGTTGTATTCATAACCGTCAGGATTAACGCAAGGGACGAAGTACATTTCTGTGTTATCTACTAAAAATTTAATATCCGGATTGGTATTATAATTCTCCAGCAAATACCACATGTAAAAAATAAGTTGTGAAAGGGAAGCGGCTTCGCGGGCATGATGCAATGCGTCGTATAATACTTCCGGTTCATTTTCATCTACACCCGGATTATCTGATATTTTTAAATACCAAATATTACGACCTTCGATACTTTGCGGACTTAAAGCTTGTTTTGCTGTAATTAAGTTAGGATAGAGCAAAGTCATGCTATCTAAAATGTTTTGCATTTCTGCTAAAGTGAAATACCCCCCCATGCTTCCTAGATGAAAGCGACTTGGTTTTATAACGGTTGGCGCATTACAGTCAACAGGCGCTAATGTTTTATTGAGGTAATCTTGCTTGATGCGTTCTTCATAATAAGAAGCTAAATCGCTAATAATTATTTTGTGCGGAATATTATTTTGTTTCAATATCGCCACTTCACTTTCGGAAATCTCACTAATGATTTGCTCGCCCTTCACTTCAGAATGGTCGATGGTGATGCCAAGATCTAATAACTGTTTGGCAATACCTACTGCGCCTGTAATTTCTACTTTATGGTATTTTTCAACTTGAGAAAAAAGGAGATTGCAAGCGGCAATCAATAAAAATGTAAACGTAAGTTTTTTCATAGTGCAGAATTATTAATGTAAGGTACATCAATAAGTCTGCAATTGCAAGGGGGCAGCCCTAATAGTTAATGCCTAAATTGTAAAATACAAAGCTCCACATATCGCCAAATTCATCAATTTGTTTAGACGTTGGTTTTCCTGCTCCATGACCGGCTTTAACATCCACACGAATGAGTGCCGGATTTTCTCCTTGCGCATTTTCTTGCAACGTGGCTGCAAATTTAAAGGAGTGTGCAGGCACTACACGGTCGTCGTGATCGCCGGTTAACACCATCGTTGCCGGATAATTGGTTTTCTTCACATTATGTAAGGGCGAATATTTAATTAAGCAATTAAACTCTTCTTTGTTTTCGCTATTCCCATAATCTACACTCCAGGCACGGCCAATTGTGAATTTATGAAAGCGCAGCATATCTAATACACCTACTGTAGGAAGCGCTACTTTACAAATATCCGGACGTTGAGTCATAACAGCGCCAATTAGTAAACCTCCATTACTTCGGCCGTGTATCGCTAATTTTTGATGCGATGTGTATTTGTTTTGTACGAGATAATTTGCAGCTGCAATGAAGTCGTCAAATACATTTTGTTTTTTGCATTTGGTTCCTTCCTTATGCCATTCTTCCCCGTATTCTCCACCTCCGCGCATGTTGGCCACACAGTAAATTCCGCCCGCTTCTAAGAATACAGCGCGGTCAATTCTGAATTCAGGCGTGATGGAAATATTAAATCCGCCATAGCCATAAAGAAAACAAGGAGTGTTGCCGTTTAAAACTAAATCTTTTTTATGGGTAATAAACATTGGGATTTTAGTTCCGTCTTTGCTTTCCAAAAACACTTGTTTGGTCACATAGTCTTCCGATTTGAAATCTATTTGCGGTTTAAAAATTTCAATACTCTGACTAGTTGCCATGTCGTAATAATAATTTTTGGATGGAGAGGTGAATTGAACCACAGAATAGGTGAAGAATTTATAGGCGCGTTCAGCGTGTAATTCATTCAGCTTGCAAAATTCCGGTAATGGAATTTCTTTTTCAAAAGTACCATCCATCGCAAACATATAAAGGTGTGACGAAACATCTTTAAGATAAGAACCCAAAATTTTACCATTACAAAAAGCCACACTTTCCAGTAAATCTGCTTTTTCTCCAACTACATCTTTCCAGTTTTCGCCTTGCGGTTTTTTCACATCTATTTTTACTAATTTATATTTTGGCGCACCATGATTAGTTCTAACAAATAAATTAGAGCCAATGTTATCTACCACACTGTATTCATAATCAAAAGTTCCGTTGATGATGGTAAACGGACTATTCGCAATCGATAAATCTTTCACCATAAGCATTTCACCACTGGTGCTTTCGCTTACATACAAAACTAAAAAGCGCTCATCATGGGTTACCTGCGTGCCAAAGTTATAATTGGGATGTATTTTATCTTCGAATATTAATTCATCCTTGTCTTGCGTGGTTCCTACTTTGTGATAGTATACTTTGTGAAACTGATTTTTACCGGTGTAGGTTTGTCCTTTTACGGGCTCATCATAACGACTATAATAAAAACCGTTTCCTTTCCATGACATTCCGGAAAACTTCACCCATTTTATTTCATCTACCAAATCTTGTTTGGTTGAAATATCTTTCACATGTATTTCTACCCAATCACTTCCGGCCTTTGAAATACCGTAGGCTAAATATTGTCCGTTTTTAGAAATGGAAATACTGGCTAGCGATATTGTTCCATCCGTTGATAGCGTATTAGGATCCAATAAAACTTCACCGTTTCCGCAACAAGTGTCTTTTTGAGAGTAGAGAACACTTTGATTTTGTAACCCGTCATTTTTATACCAAAAAAAGCGGTCTCCTTTTTTAAAGGGCGGGCTTGCTTTTTGATAATTCCAGATTTGCGTAAGGCGTTGTTTTATTTTTGCGCGATAGGGAATTTTATCCAAATAGGAATAGGTAAGTTTATTTTGTTCTTCTACCCACGCTTTTGTTTCAGCGCTGTTATCATCTTCCAACCAACGATACGGATCGGCGATTTTTGTACCGAAATAATCGTCGGTTACAGTCTCCTTTTTAGTCTTAGGATAATTGAACGAAGTTTGCGCACTTGCTGCAAAGCAGGTAATGGTAAAGAGTGTAATTAGATTTCGCATCTTATTTAAAGTAGGTTTGAAGATACTAAATATAGGTATTGGGAAAGGTTAAGATTTAGGAATTCTTGGAGAGCAAAACATTGTAGTCAACAATTCATTAACAATGGATTTATAAATGTCAATAAAACAAAAAGAAATTGTGGACTTTCATTTATTCCTAATTCCGAAATAAATACAATATTGCT
Organism: Bacteroidota bacterium; assembly: GCA_017303905.1. Taxonomy (NCBI): domain Bacteria; kingdom Pseudomonadati; phylum Bacteroidota; species Bacteroidota bacterium. The sequence goes on along the minus strand of JAFLBH010000005.1, from coordinate 290,326 downwards.
TCTGATGTTTTTTAACACAAGCATAAAGTATTTGATTTTCTTTTCTCTGATTAATTTCGGATTGAATGCCCGTGCACAAAAATTTTCGGATGAAGATTTTATCGCCGGTTCAAGCGAAGAGATAGCAAAACCATTTAGTGCAAGGGAGTATATTGAGCATTTTAAGGAAGATGCGATAAAGGAAATGTATCTGAATAAAATTCCTGCCAGTATAGTTTTAGCACAAGCTATGTTTGAGAGTGATAACGGGAACAGTGAATTAGCGCGCAACGCAAAAAATCATTTCGGCATTAAGTGTAAATTGGATTGGTGCGGTGATTCTTATTCGAAAGATGACGAAGAAAAAAATGAATGTTTTAGAAAGTATACTTCGGTTTTGGCTTCATATACCGACCACTCCATATTTCTGAAAACTCGCCCTCGTTACGCGTTTTTATTTGATATTCCGCTCACCGATTATAAATCATGGTGCCACGGACTAAAGGAAGCCGGCTATGCTACCGATCCGAATTACGCGAAGCGACTCATCAATATTATCGAAAAGTATAAACTTTACGAATTTGATAAGCATCAGTTAATTGAAAAGCCGGTTTTCCCGGGACTGGAAATCAAGAATCCGGAATTGGATTTGCGTACAGTTTATCAGTATAATAGCGGACGGTTTATTATTACCAAAGAAGGCGATTCGTTTTTTAAAATAGCCACCGAATTTGACATAGAACTTGAAAAATTAATGGATTATAACGATTTCAAAAAAGGAGATAAAATCGAGATCGGTCAAAAAATTTACCTCGAACCAAAGAAGGAAAAAGCCAAAGAGCCTTACCATTTGGTTAAAAAGGGCGAAACTTTAAGACAAATATCACAAACCCACGGACTTAAGCTATCCGTGCTTTGTAAAAATAACCATTTAAAAACCAACTATATACCAAAACCAGGGGAGATTCTTTATCTGCAAGAGGAAAAGCCGTTTGGTGCCATTCCGCTTACCGCCGAAGACAACGCTTTTCGCGAAAATTTTTAGCGCTTTTTAGGCAAAAAAAGCCCGTTTTTCGGTAATTATTTTATCTTTGCACTTCTTAAAAAAACAGAACATGAGTATTCTCGAACAAATTCGTAGCAGAACCGGATTATTAGTTGGTTTAGTTGGTTTAGCATTGGTAATTTTTATTTTGGAAAGTTTATTGGGTTCAGGCCAGTCTTTATTCGGCTCAGCCAATACAACCGTAGGTGTGATTGGTGGCGAAACCATCGATTATACCCGTTATAATAATAAGATTAACGAACAGGCTGCAATGATTATGCAGAACAATCCAAACGCTAACATTGATGAACAAATGCGTTCACAAATTGGTGAAGTGGTTTGGAATACTTTTATTTCTGAAATCGTTGTTAAACCTGAATACAGAAAAGTAGGTATCAGTGTTGGTGAAGATGAATTATATGATATGATGTTAGTGCACCCACATCAAATGGTTGTACAACAATTAACGGATAAGAACACAGGTAAAGTTTATGATGTGGTAGCAGGTCCTGATGGCTCATTAGATTTAATGAAATTAAATCAGTGGGTGAACAATATGACACCTGATGCTGAGCGTTTCTGGATGAATTTAGAACAAGGTATTGCAGAATCTCGTGAAGCTGAGAAGTATGCTGCTCTTGTAAAAAAAGGTCTATACGTTACTAATGCTGAAGCAAAAGAAATTTTAGCGCAACAAACCAAACAAATGAATATCGGATTTGTAATGAAGCGTTACACTGCAGTTTCTGATTCAGCTGTTAAGATTAACGAAGATGATATTAATAAATATTATAAAGATCACTTATACGAATTCAACAGTTATGAAACTACACGTAAAATTGAGTACGTAAGTTTTGATGTTGTTCCAAGCGAACAAGACATGGTAAATCTTGAGAATGATATGAAGCGTATTGCAGAAGAATTCAAAACCAAAACTGCAAAAGAAGATTCATCTTATATTGCTCAGGAAAGTGAAGAAGGACAAGTAACCATCAGTGATTTAACAAAGAAGACAATGATCATTCGTGATTCATCAGTTTATACAGATCCTGTTGGAACAGTTTATGGTCCTTACAACGAAGGCGCTTACTTTAAAGTTTACAAACTATCCGGTGTAAAACAAGTAGCTGATTCAGCTCGTGTTCGTCACATCTTAATTGGATTAACAGATACCCGCACTAATCAACCGCGTACTGCTCCTGTTGCAAAACGTATGGCTGATAGTATTTTAACTTTATTAAAAAACAAACAAGTTGTATTTGATTCTAATTATGTAAAAGCAGTGAGTGATGATCCGGGTTCTTTTGGTAATGGTGGAGATTACGGTTGGTTTGATGAGAACAAAGGATTTGTTGAGCCATTTAAAAAGGCAGGTTTAGAAGGAACTAAAGGAAATATCAGCGTTGTAGAAACACAATTTGGTTACCATATTATCGAAGTGTTAGATGTTTCTAAAACTTCACACACTGCGTACCGTGTAGCTCAGATTTTCAAGTTAATTGGTCCTAGTCCTGAAACAACCAAAGAATATTATAAGCTTGCTACTGATTTCGGTGGACAAAACAACACTTCTGATTTGTTTGAAAAAGCTATCGAAAAACAAAAGTTAAATAAGCGTATTGCTGATAACATTAAGGAAAACGACAAAACTTTACCAGGACTTGATAACGCGAAGGAATTAGTTAAGTGGATGTATGCTGCTAATAAAGGAGATGTTTCTTCTCAAGTGTTTGAGTTCAAAGATAAATTCGTTGTTGCGCACTTAACAGGAATCAGAAATAAAGGCACTTTACCTTTGGATGAAGTTCGTGAAGAAGTTATCGTTAAAGCACGTCGCGATAAGAAAGCTCAGGAAATGATGAAAGAATTTACTGCTAAAGCAGGAGGTTCAAAATCTATTGATGAGATTTCTTCTAAGTTAGGTTTAGGCGTTGAGAATATGGAAAACTTAACATTCACTTCATTTAATGTGGTAAATGTTGGTCGCGAAGACGCATTAATCGGAACAGCAAGCGGATTAAAAGCCGGAGCTATTTCAAAACCCGTGATTGGAGAAAACGGTGTGTTTATTGTTGCAGTTTCTGCGGTAAACGAAGCTAAAGTTCCAACCACAGTAGCTGATGCAAAAAATCAAGCTGAGCAAGTATTAGTAGGTCGTTCTGATTATGAAGTTTACAACGCAATGCGCGATGTAGCTAACATTGAAGATCACCGTGCTAAATTCGAATAATATTAATTGATTATTTAAGCCCTGTCGCCACACGACGGGGCTTTTTTTTAAATACCAACATGGCAGATATTACAATAAACATTCAAAATCCTGATAACACAATTACTTCTTTGGTTGCTCCAACCGACATGGGATTAAGTTTGATGGAGTTTTTAAAAGGTAACGAATACGACATTCTTGCTACTTGCGGAGGCATGGCTTTATGCGCAACATGTCACGTTGAGGTAATAACAGGTTACGATAATTTGCATGAAATAAGCAATGATGAAGGAGCAATGCTCGATACATTACCTAACATCACAAACACTTCACGTCTTTCTTGTCAGTTGAAGTTGAATGATAGTATGGATGGCATTACCGTAAAAATTATGGGCGACGGCCTTAGTTAATTTTTGAAGGATACATTTTCTCAAAGGCTTCAATACACATTGTTACGTCATCCGGACAATGATTATCATTTAGTTTAGGACGACGTTCTCTTCCCAATTTTACTATCACTAATTTGTATTTTGGAATACACATAATGTATTGTCCTAAAATTCCTCTTGCGTAAAATACCTCCAGGTTATTATAGGATGTAAGCCACCAACTGTAACCATACGTTCTGTTTTTGCAACCATCACTTTCATTGCAATCATATGGTAAAATACTTTGATGGATATAAACGGAATCTATAATTTGTTTACCATTCCATTTCCCAAAATTTAAATACAACATGCCTAATCGAGCGAAATCTTTAGCATTGCTGTTTAAGCAACAAAATCCTTTTTCGTAGCCATCTTTTTTATCCAAACTCCACCAGGCAGGTTGTTCGCAACCTAATTCCTTCCATAAACGTTCACTCAAATAATCCGACAAAGGTTTACCAACCGCTTTAGAAATGCAAACGCCGAGAAGGGCTGTATTACCGCTCATGTAGCGAAATGTTTTTCCCGGTTCCTCTCCTAAAGGATATTTGGTAGATGCTTCTAGTAAATTTTCGCCGTAATAGCCTTCGGCAGGATAGGCAAACGGATTGATATAGTTTTCATCAAAATCAACTCCGGAAGTCATGCTTACTAAATGTTTTAAAGTAACATGTTCGCGGCCCTTCTCTTTAAATTCGGGAATAAATGTTGAAACAGGTTCGTCAATAGTTTTTATGTAGCCATCCGTTAAAGCACAACCTAATAAAGCACTAACATAACTTTTCGAAACGCTAAATGAATTTGTATGTGAAGTGTCAGAATAACCATCCCAATATTGTTCATGTAATAAACTATCGTTATGTAATATCACTAAGGCATGGGTAGCATAATTCTCTAATGTTTTTTTCGTTTCTTCAGGAAGAGGAACACTATTATAGTGTTTGGAAAGATGTAGTGGAGTAGGTGAAAGCGCATGTATTTTTCGATTCTCAAAAATTTGAAATTCAGTCGCGGAAGGGCCGGTTCTGCCTTTGAAGTAGGTATTCCACATGCCTTTGTATAAATACAACTTACCGCTTACTAAAATAGCGATATTGAAAAGGACGAAGGCTCCTATTATAAAGTAAACTAAAAACTTAACTATTTTTTTGAGCATAATTTATGGTAAAACGATCGGTTCTTCCACTATATTGCATTCGAACAATGCCGTGAAGTGTTTTTTTAACTTTTGTTTTACTTCATCAAGATTTACTTTTTCAACGCCCAACTCTTTATGTAAACTCGTTACAGCTTTGTTCTGAATGCCGCACGGAACGATATTATTAAAATAATCAAGATTTGCATTTACATTGAAACCCCATCCGTGCATGGTTACCCAACGGCTGCATCTTACACCAAACGCACAAATTTTACGGGCTTTTAGAGGATCGTTCACATCAATCCAAACACCTGTTTCACCTTTGCTTCTTTCACCTTTAACGCCATATTCTGCAATTGTTAATATAATAGTTTCTTCCAATAAGCGCAGATATTGATGAATGTCGGTGAAGAAATTATCGAGATCCAGAATAGGATAACCAACTAATTGCCCGGGTCCGTGGTACGTTATATCTCCACCGCGGTTAATTTTATAATAAGTTGCTTGCTTTTGTTTAAGAGCCTCGTCGTTAATTAATAGGTGGGCGGCATCGCCGCTTTTACCTAAGGTATAAACATGTGGGTGCTCAACAAATAATAAATAATTTTTAGTTGGAATTGAGGTGTTATTGTTACGATTGTAGATTTTTTGTTCAATCGTAGTATTAAACAAACTCTCCTGGTAATCCCAACAGGCTTTGTAATCCATTAAACCAAGGTCGCTGAATATAACCTCTTTGTTTTTGGACATTTAAAATTTTGAGAGTTCGTTTTTAAGATGATTGATAATGTTTACTTCAACCGCATCGATATTTTTAATTTCCGCGATGTAAACACTAATCCAATCTCCGATATTAATGAGATAAATAAATTGTTCTAACTTATTTTGGCCTTTTGCCATTACATCAATTACGCCTGAAGAATATTTTTCAAAAACGGGTTTGCACACTTCATAACGTTTTTTAGTGCGGGCATAATCAAACGAAGTGTGGAAAGTAATAACTTTTAAAGCATCATTTTTTGAAGTCCAGCCTACCAATTCATTGTGATTCATTTCAGGAAATACATGATGCCAGCAAAGCATTTTACTGTTTTCATTAATTTGTTGTCTGAATCGAACACACACACCTTCACTTCCTCCTAAAGAATAAATAATCGGTAATTTGTTATTTAATTCTTTCGCAATATGAAGGGCTTCCTGAGTGATATGAGTTTTTTCTTTTTCTAATAATGTAACGCAGCCTTTAACTTCATTTAGTAATGATTCCGGCGCGAGCTTATAGAAGGTAAATATTTTTATTAGTTGAACTAAAGAATAACCAATACAAGAACGTGGTGGATTTCCTCCGGGAATTGTAATCACATCAAAATTATTTTTTGAAGCTAATTCAGCCACTTTACCGCCGCTGGTAACACAAACCACTTGTGCTTTTTTTGCAATGGCTTGTTCCATGGCTTGTAGTGTTTCTTCCGTATTTCCGGAGTAGGAAGAAATAATCACTAAAGTATTAGGGCCGGTAAATGCCGGTAAAAAATAATCTTTGTTAATGGTAACAGGTACAGGACAATTATCTGAAACAAGTTCGCTGATAATAGTACCTCCAATGCCTGAGCCGCCAAGCCCGGTAATGATAACATTTTGAATATTGTTTTTAGGAGATAATTTTGCTCCATTCGCAATATCAAATGCTTCACGTAATTGGTTTGGAAAATTTTCAACTAGCTTTTTCATAAAAAGGGAAGCTAAAGGTAAGAATAATATCGGACATCAAATGAGGCCTTGCTCCATCATAATTTTTGTTTTTAATATAGCAGCAACAGAGATGGCATCCGTAATTTTCCCTGTCATTACCCAATCGTAGGCTTCATTCAGATGAATTCGTTTTACTTGAAGAACCTCGCTCTCTTCAGGTTCGGCCGATTCAAAATCTAAATTTTTAGCTAAATAAACAATGGCTAATTCATTAGTGGCCGAGTTGCTTAAATGCAAACGCATAATTTCTTGGAAGTCTTTGGCAACAATCCCGGTCTCTTCTTTTAATTCGCGTTTGGCAGAATTTAAAGGATCAATTCCAAGAGGTCCTCCGCCTTCCGGAATTTCCCAGCAGTACTCTTCCAATGGATAGCGCCATTGTCCAACGAGCCATGTAAAGCCTTCATTATCAATGGGTAAAATTCCAATGGCGAGGTTTTTAAAATTAACAACGCTATAAGTAGCCGGTTTTCCGGCTGGGTTTAAAACATCGTGTTTCACGACTTTAATCCAAGGAGATTCGTAAACATCTTCAGATTTTTTTGTAATCCAGGGGTTGTTTTCCATTGCGTAATTGAAAGGTTTAACTAATTGTATAATTCCGTTCGCTAAGTAATAAATAGATTTCCAACAAGCAAATTGTTAATTACCTGTTTATTGCATTAATTTTTAGTAACTTTTAACACTTAAATTCGTACAACTTTCAAAGTTTATGACACTTCGCGTGAAAAGACATTTATACTCACTTCTATTATTTTTCTTCTTAACAACTTCTTATGCTCAAACGTATTATTGGGTGGGTGGTTCCGGTAAATGGAATGATCCGAAACATTGGTCATTAACAAGTGGAGGTAATCCGGTTTTTAAAGCGCCGGATATTAATTCAGATGTAGTTTTCGATAATTACTCAGCAGACAATGTTATTGAATTGGTGGGTAAGAATGAAGTGCGTTCGATTTACTTTAATAATAAAACAAAGATTTATGTTGTCGGTGATGCAAGTACTGAACTTGCGATTGCAGGAAATTTTAAATTAAGTAACGCTACACGTTTCGATGCTCAAACCAAATTAGTTTTTAAGAGTAATTCAAGTCAGAAGAACACAATTTACTCGGCCTTTGGAGAACTTAACAATGATATTGTTTTTGAAAATGGTAGTTGGGAAATATCTCAATTACAAACCAAAAAGAACATTTATGTGAATGGCGGAAAATTTGAGTTATTAAACGGGTATTTAAAATGTTATGATTTTATTGCCACCGATAATTCGAATGTTTCATTTATTAATTCGGGAACTACGATTATAAATAAAATCAGTATTTCGAATTTAGCTACTGTGAACGCTAAAGATTATTTTTTATTGGCGAAAAAATCAAATCCATTATTATATAAAGTTCCTCCTGTATTTAATGATGTATCTAAAGTAAAATCAGGAGAGCAGATTTTAGCCTGCGGCATTACTACTGCGGTTACGCTTCCTACTTGTCCTAATATTTGTAATGGTGTAATCTCTTTTACTTTTGATGCTGGTTGTCTTTCTAATCCGTATTTTATTTCTTATCCAGGATGGCCGGCGGCTTGTACGGCCGCACCAACTGCAACTTCCATTAATGCTCCAACAACTTTTTCTTTAAGCAATCTTTGTAAATGCGGTTCCTTATATCAGATTGCAGTAACGGATGCAACTCTTGGTGTGGTTGGTTTTTTTCAGGTAGCGATGGTAATGGCTGATTTGGATTTTACGCCATTATCAGTAACACAACCAAGTTGTAATGCTGCATGTAACGGTTCTATCAATGGATTTATTTCAGGTGGTACTCCAAATTATTCAGGTACTGTTACGCCGGGCGGACAAACATTTACAACGGCCATTGGCGCCAACTTAACTAATCTATGTGCTGGTAACTATACTTTAAATATTACAGATAGTAAGGGTTGTGCTTATAGTGAAACTGTAACAATGACGCAACCAAATCCTATTTTACCTAATTTAGTTACACAAAGTATTTCATGTTTTGGTCAATGTACGGGTTCAGCTTCCGTTTCTCCAACCGGTGGTAATCTTGGTACATATACTGCAACTTGGCTTCCTTCAGGAACAACCGTTTCCATTCCTTCTGGTAATACGGCCGGATTAAATGGCCTATGTGTAGGTAATAATACCGTTATTATTCGCGACGTTAATACATGTAGTGTCAGTACTACTTTTTCTATTTCTCAACCTGCAACATCAGTTACAGCAACACAATCACAAACAAATGTGACTTGTGGTGGATTATGTAATGCAAGCGCATCCATAACTGCAAGCGGTGGTTCTCCGGGTTATACATATACATGGTCGCCGGCACCGGGTGGCGGACAAGGAACAACATTAGCAACCGGTTTGTGCGGTTCTTTAACACCCGCTCCTGCTAATTATACTGTTTCCATTGCAGATTCGAAAGGATGTACTATAACAAGAACGTTTTCAATCACTGCTCCTCCAACACTCACAGCAAATCCCACATTTACTAATGCTACTTGTAATGGAACCTGTAATGGTTCTGCGAATGCAAATCCAAGTGGAGGAGTGCCGCCGTACGTTATAAGTTGGTCTGGTCCTTCCGGATTTTCTTCAACATCAGCAAACATTACCAATTTGTGCGCAGGCAATTATACTTTAACAGTTACAGACGCTTCTTTATGTGTAACTACACCTACTGTTATTACAATCACTCAGCCGCCACCTATTACGCTTACGGTAAACTCGGCAAGTATTACTTGTTTTGGTGCATGTACAGGTTCAGCTGTTGCTAATGCTTCCGGTGGAAATGGTGGTTTCACTTATACATGGTCGCCGGGTAACCCAACCGGACAAGGCACACCTACTGTTACTAATTTATGCGCAGGAAATTACACTATTGCGGTAAGAGACGCAAGTTTGTGTGCGGCAAACACAACCTTCACCATTTCTCAACCCATTCAAATTAATCAGAATGTTACAACAACGAGTTTAACATGTAATAATGTATGTACAGGCGTAATTAACTCTACACCTAGTGGAGGAAGTGGAGCGCCTTATACCTTTACTTTAGCATCAGCAAGTTCAACCGTTACTACCAATCCGCCTTATAACGGATTGTGTGCAGGCGTTTATACATTATTTGTAAGAGATGCCGGTGGTTGTGTACGAACACAAACGTATAATATTGCCCAACCTAACGCGTTAACTATTTCTGCAAATACAACTTCAATTTCTTGTTTTGGAAATTGTAACGCTTCTTTATCTGGAAGTGCCGGTGGGGGAACACCAATATATACATTCGTTTGGACAACTCCTACTTCAACTATTAACGGTGCAGTCATTAACGGACAATGTGCAGGAAATTTTACTTTAACTGTAACGGATGCAAACGGATGTGCCACAAACACGGCAGTAACAATTACGCAGCCTACTGATGTTACCGTAGCTTTAACACCTAATCCGCCAAGTTGTAATAATGGTTGTAATGGTTCCATTACCTCAACTGTTTCCGGCGGTACTCCAGCTTATACGTATAATTGGTCAACCGGAAGCACACTTACAACAGTTGGTTCTTTATGTTCGGGGAATTATACTTTAGTCGTAACTGATAGCAGAGGGTGTACAAAAACTACAACCACAAATATTTCGAATCCGTTGCCAATTGCTATTACAACAACAGCTGTACCTACGAATTGTGCCGGTACTTGCGACGGACAAGGCTTAGCACTTGCATCGGGTGGTACACCCGGATATAATTATAGTTGGAGTACAGTTCCGGTTCAAACCGGAACGGTTGCATCTAATTTATGTAGCGGAAACTATGTTGTTACCGTAACGGATTCTCAAGGATGTACTAATTCTGCTAACGTAAATATCACATCGCCGCCAACATTAACAGCGGCTATTACAGGAATACAACCAAGTTGTAATGCGTGTACGGGTGCCGCAACAATTACGGCCGGAGGAGGAACACCTGCATTCACTTATTCTTGGATTCCATCTTCACAAACAAATTCGGTGGCCACCAATTTATGTGTTGGTCAACAAACAGTAATTGTTTCCGATAGTCGCGGATGTACCGTTACCAGAACAGTTAACATTGTACAAACGGTAAGCGTAAATATCACAACAACCGGTACAGTTTTAACTTGTAATAATGGTTGCACAGGTGCCGCAAGCGCTAATGCAAGTGGTGGAACACTACCTTATACTTATACATGGACTTCTGTTCCGACACAATCAACGCAAGTTGCAAGCGGATTGTGTGCCGGCTTATATACTGTTACTGTTGCAGATCAATTAGGATGTTCTAATACCGGAACGATTAGTTTTGTTAATCCACCGGCAATAAATGTAACATCTACTGTTACAGCAGCTACGTGTAATTCGGTTTGCAACGGTGCAATTAGTGTTACCGCTAGTGGTGGTACAGGCGCACTTTCGTATACATGGTCGCCGGGTAATCCAACCGGACAAGGAACACCAAATGTTACAAATTTATGTGCGGGGAATTATACAGTTGATATTCGAGATGCGAATAATTGTATTCAAACACGTACGTTTACGATCTCAGAGCCAAGTGCAATTACATCAACATTTACTTCCGTTAATCCAACAACATGTTCTGGAACTAACGGTTCGATAACTGCTACAATTGGTGGAGGAACACCGGCATATCAATTCACCTGGACACCGGGCGGATCCACATCGGCAACATTAACTAATGTAGGCGCAGGCACATATACTCTAACTATTCGTGATAATGCAGGTTGTACGCAAACCTTAGTGACAACTTTAAGTGACCCAACAGGTCCAACTATAACAGTTACTTCTTCATCTGTTACATGTCCTGCATTATGTAATGGAACTGCATCGGTTAGTGCAGTGGGTACAGCACCAATAACTTTTAGTTGGTCAACCGGCGCTACCACTCCAAACATTAGCGGATTATGTCAGGGAACATTTGCAGTAAATGTTTCGGATGCTACAAATTGTACCGTTAGTCAAACATTTGCAATTGCACAGCCACCAACGTTTAGTTTAAATGCAACTTCATTTAATGCAGGATGTAATTCATCATGCAACGGAAGCATTACTACCTCACCGGCAGGTGGTACGCCGGGATATACTGTAACTTGGTTACCAGGTTCTGTAACTACACAAACCTTAACAAACCTTTGTGCGGGAACGTATTCCGCTAATGTAACCGATGCGAATGGTTGTGCCTATGCGCAAACATTTACAATTACTCAGCCAACATCAGTAGCGGCTTCAGTTACGGGAACAAATGTTTTATGTAATACAGCATGTAACGGATCAGCATCTGTAACACCTTCCGGAGGAACTGCGCCGTACACCTTTACCTGGACACCTTTACCACCTTTCGCAGGATCGTCTTTCCCAACAGTAAACGGATTATGTCCGGGTGTATATAGCGTAACAGTTATTGATGCCAATCTTTGTCAGACAACAGCAACTGTTCAGATTACAGAGCCTAGTGCTTTAACAGGAACTGTTAATGTAACGAACGCTATTTGTAATTCACAATGCAACGGATCGGCATCGGTAACAATTGGTGGAGGAACACCAACTTATACTTTCAGTTGGTCAGGCTCAGCATCAACAACCAGTGTAGCTTCCAATTTATGTGCCGGAACTTATTCCAGTATTGTTACCGATCTTAACGGATGTTCAGTAACAACAACATTTGCAATTACGCAACCTTCTCCAATATCAGTAACAGCTACGCCAACTAGTCCACTTTGTAACAGCGCATGTAACGGTAGTATAACAACTAATGTAACCGGTGGAACCGGTGCTTATTCTTATACATGGATTCCAACCGGAACCGGTGCGAATCCAACAGCTTTGTGTCCTGGTTCATATACAGTATTTGTAAGAGATATAAATAATTGTTTAGGACAAAATGTAACAAATCTTGTGAATCCTTTGCCGCTGCAAGCGAATGCTACCTTTACTAATCCTAGTTGTAATAGCAATTGTAATGGTGTTGCTATTAGTAATCCTGCCAATGGAACCGCGCCATTCTCTTATACCTGGACTTCAGTTCCAAATCAAAATACACAATCGGCTACGGCGCTTTGTGCAGGTACGTATAGTGTATTTGTATCTGACTTCAACGGTTGTTTAGATACACAACAAGTTGTTTTAGTATCACCTCCATCATTAACAATTAACCCATCTACCAGTGCCGCTACCTGCGGTACGTTATGTAATGGGTCAATTAATGTTGCTCCTTCCGGCGGTACACCTGCTTATACATTTACGTGGACGCCTTCAGTATCTACAGGATCTGTCGCTTCAAATATCTGTGCAGGTATCTATACAGTAATTGTGCGTGATGCCAATAATTGCTCAACTACTTTCCAAATTCCATTGAGTAATTCAAATGGTCCAAGTAGCGCGGTGGTTACTTCTACTAATGTAAATTGTAACGGACAATGTACAGGTGCCGCTTCAGTAACAAATCCGGTGGATGGTACAGCGCCTTATGTTATCGCGTGGGTACCTCCTGTTACTTCAACTGTCAATCCTGCAACAAGTTTATGTGCGGGCACATACACAGCACAGATAACGGATGCAAATTCCTGTATATTATTCCAATCTGTTACTATTACAGAACCGCCATTGATTAATGCAAACACTACGGTTAATCAACCATTATGTGCAGGAAATTGTAACGGAACAATTACAGCAAACGCTTCCGGTGGTTCACCGGCATATACTTATAGCTGGAGTACCGGTGCAACAACATCTTCAATCACGAATATCTGTCCGGGTAATTACACATTAACTGTAACGGATGCTTTAAGTTGTGCGATTACTCAAACGTTTAATTTACCGGGATTAGTTAGTATAACATCCACAACTATTGTAACTAATAATCTTTGTAATGGAACATGTAATGGTAGTATTCTTGCATCTGCTGTTTCAGGAGGCATTGGTCCATATACATTTAGTTGGAGCGATCCATTAGGTCAGAACACACAACAAGCTATCGGATTATGTGATGGTACTTACTCAGTAACTATCACGGATACGCAAGGATGCTTTAATGTCTTCCCGGGAAGTATCACATCACCGGCAGCAATTACAATGACTTCAGCAATTACACAACCATCGTGTGGTTTATGTAATGGCTCTTCAACAGTAACAGCTATTGGTGGAACAGCGCCATTCACCTATTCATGGAGTAATGGTGCAACGGGTGTATCTAGTAATAGTTTGTGTGCAGGTGTTTACATGATTACCATAACAGATAACAATGGTTGTGCTCAGAATGTCAGTTTACCAATTAATAACTCAAGCGGAATTACAGGTGAGACCATTAATATAACGAACGAGGCATGTTTCAATCAGTGTAATGGTGCTGCAACTGTTACAGCTGTTGGTGGAACAGCACCAATCACTTATAATTGGTTAAGCCCTGCATCCACATCTAATACACTTACAGGTTTATGCGGTGGAACATATTTTGTTCAAATGACCGACGCGCAAGGTTGTATTAGAAATGCATCCGTCACCATAAATTCCGCAACCGATTTAACTTTAACTCCAACTGTAACGCAGCCTAGTTGTACCGTTAATAATGGTTCAATAGTAGTAGCGGTAACAGGAGGAACCCCAACGTATACCTTCGCTTGGTTACCTGCAGGTAGTACTGCTACGTTAAGTAATATTGGTCCGGGTAATTATACAGTAACAGTAACTGATAATTCAGGATGTTCAAAAACATTAACGTTCCCAATCAATAATCAGAATGGACCAACATTAGTAGCAAATACAACCAGCGCAACATGTAGCGGAACATGTAATGCAGTAGCAACTGTTAGCGTAACTTCAGGCACATCACCATTTACTTATAACTGGAGTAGTGGAACAGTTGTAAATTCCGGCACCATCAGTACATCAAGTGGATTATGCAGTGGTGTTGTGAATGTAACTGTAACCGCTGCGAATGGTTGCGTTTCGTTACAGAATTTAAATATTTCGCAGCCAACACCTATTGTAGCAGGCTTGCCAATAACAAGCGCACCTCAGTGTAATGGAGATTGCAATGGTAGTATTAATCTAGTGCCAAGTGGCGGAACATTGCCTTATACATATACATGGAGTCCTTCCGGTAGTACAAATCCTTTAACAGGATTGTGTTCCGGAACTTATTCGGCAACAATAACGGATGCTAATGGATGTAATATTTCTTCCACATTTACACTCGTAGACCCTCCTGTATTAACACTAACAACTTCCGTGGTTGACGCATCATGTAACACTGCAAACGATGGTGCCATTACAACTACTGTTACCGGTGGTGTTCCTGTTTACACGTATACTTGGACAGGTCCTTCGGCATTTACAAATACTAATAGTAGTGTAACAAATATTTTACCAGGTACCTATTCATTAACATTGATTGATGCGGCAGGTTGTAGAAAAGACACTAGTATTACCGTTACATCAACCCTAACAGTTTTAGCAGTTGCCGGTAATGATTCAACTTTCTGTCAAACATCAACATTTACACTCAACGGTAGTAACTCAATTAATGGAACTACCTTTAATTGGTATCAAGTTCCATCAGCTTCACCAATCGCAACTGTAGTTACAACAACAGTTAATCCTCCTGTTGGAACAACAACATTTGTTTTAGAAGCAATAAATGGAGCATGTATACATCGTGATACAATTTCCATTACTTCAAATCCTTTACCAATTGTTGATGCCGGACCTAACTATACCATTACTGTATTGACCTCAACCATTATTGGTGGTTCACCAACGGGTCCTGCCGGAAGTACGTTTACCTGGATTCCTTCTTCTACATTAGACAATCCAACTTCATCAAATCCTGTCGCGTCCAATTCGGTTAATACAACTTACACTGTAATAGTAACAGATTCGAATGGATGTGTTGCTTCGGATACAATGCATGTACACATTTTCCCTGAAATTGTAATTCCAAACGGATTTAGTCCGAATACAGATGGCAAAAACGATACGTGGGTAATTGATAATATTATTCAGTTCCCGGATTGTGAAGTGGAGGTATATAACAGATGGGGTGAGCAATTATTCTACTCTAAAGGTTATGGTGTACCATGGGATGGTCGATTCAAAGGAAAAGACTTGCCGGTGGGAACTTATTATTACATCATCAATTTAAATCATAAAAATTTCCCTAAAGCATATACGGGACCTTTAACTATATTCAGATAACATGAAAAGATTTATTTACATACTATTCGGAATACTGTTATTGGCAAGCGCCAATGCGCAGCAATTACCGCAATACACGCAATACATGTTAAATGAATTTGCGATTAATCCTGCAGTAGCCGGGAAAGAAGAATTTGCAGATGTTCGTTCTAATAACCGTTACCAGTGGGTAGGTATTACCGATGCGCCACGCACCTACATGTTAACTGTTCATGGTCCGATGAAATTAAAGAACATGGGATTGGGAATGAATTTATTTACGGATATCGTTGGTCCTACCCGTCGTGTGGGTTTAAATTTTTCTTACGCTTACCATATTAAATTGAATGAGGAAACAAAAGTATCTTTAGGATTAAGTGCAGGTGTTTTGCAGTGGGGAATCGACGGACATAAATTGCAATTACATGATGCAGGCGATGAGAATTTATTAACCCAATATCAAACTACTTATGTGCCTGATTTTGGTGCCGGGGTTTTAGTGTATTCAAAAAAGTATTACATCGGAATCGCTGTTCCGCAGATGTATCAAAGTAAAATTAATTTATATCCCGGTGTAGAAAGCAAATCAAAATTGGTGACTCATTTTAATGTAAATGGTGCCTATAAGTTTAATTTAGATGATGATTTTATAATCGAACCATCCTTTATTTTAAAATATGCTACACCGGCGCCAATGAAACTGGATGTTGGAGTGCGAGGTATTTACAGAGAGCAAGTTTGGTTAGGAGCAGCATACCGACATAATGATGCTGTTACTGCACTTGTCGGATATTTATACAAGAACTACTTAATGATTGGTTATTCTTACGATTTTTCAACTACAAATATCCGTCGTTACAGTTCAGGAACACATGAAGTAATGCTTGGATTGAGATTCTCGCGTCAGCACAATCGTGCCTGGGTTGCCGATAAATAATAGAGCTTCTTTTGTTTTTTTAATAATTGTAATTCGCAGGATTGATTAATTTTATGCGAGTTTATTGTCTGGTAAAGTTTAAGCACATAATTGTATTATTTCTGGCCCTTTTAATGTGGCGTTGCGCTCAAGTAGCACCGTTAACAGGAGGTCAGCGAGATAGCCAAGCACCGAAACTGCTTAATGCCATTCCTCAAAACATCAGTTTAAACTTTAAGGCGAAGTTTATTGAGTTAACCTTTGATGAATATATTCAAGTAAAGGATATCGCCAATCAATTAGTTATTACCCCGCAATTAAAAAATCAGCCGGAAGTAGAAGCAAAGGGAAAGAAGGTAATAATAAACTTAAGTTATACAGAGTTATTGCCGAATACAACTTACCGCTTCTTTTTTGGAAATTCAATTCAGGATATGCATGAAGGAAACACGCTTTCCAATTTTGAATATGTGTTTTCAACAGGAGATAAAATCGACTCCCTTATTATCGAGGGAAAGGTTAATAATGCGTTTAATTTAAAAGCAGAATCGGATATCACTGTTGGATTATATAATAGTAGCGAAAGTGACAGTGTTGTGTGGAAACAAAATCCACTTTATTTTACAAAGACCAACGCAAACGGGATTTTTAGTATAAATTATTTGCCTACTGGCGATTTTAAAGCCTTTGCGTTCTCTGACAAGAACAAGAACCTTAAGTATGATGGCGGGGAAGAGATGATAGGTTTTTTAAACAATACGATTAACACAAATGTGGATTCAAATCTGATCTTTACTTTATTTAAAGAAAAACCGATAAAGTTCTTCGTGAAAAAGGCTTTTTCTCTTTATTATGGAATGGCCAAAGTGATTTATAATGCGGAGCAGGATAATAATGTTAAAGCCTTCCAAGAATCACAAGATAAGTTATTATGCACAGAAGGCGGCACTAACGATACGTGTTTAGTGTATTATCATGATATATTTGATACGTTAAAGCTTGTGGTTAAACATGCCAATAAATCTTTAATCGATACAATTTCTATCAATCTTCTTTCAAAGGAGAAGTTAGAGAGATTAAAGCAAGAGCGAAAACTTTTATTGGATATTGAGCTCAAGCCATTGGTAAATGGTGTAATGCCGTATTACGAAACTGCTGCACTAAAATTTAATGCGGCTATGGATTTTACCAGTATCGACATGACCAAGGTTAGTTTAACCAGAAAACAAGATACCATCCTTACTAAACTGTCTCCTCAATTTAAGGCAGAGGGTTGTGATAGATTATTACTCTTAGAAAAATTATCGGAAGATGCAGTTTATGATCTGGTAATAAAGTCAGGCGCCATTAAAACTAAATTTGGCTTACCAAACGATTCGGTTAAAATCAGCTTTAGAACTAGTTTGCCGGATGATTATGCTTCATTACAACTTAAATTGTTATTTCCTGATAAGAGTGATTACATTATTCAATTAATGAATGATAAACAGGAAATAGCTCGAGAATTGTACTGTGAACAAAGTATTTCTTCAAGCGCAGAACAAACTTTTTCGTTTAAAAATTTGTTGCCGGGTAATTATTATGTGAAGTTAATACGTGATGAAAACAAAAATAAAATGTGGGATACAGGTCATTTATTACAAAAAACACAACCTGAAACAGTTTATTTAAACGCCATTCCAATAAAATTATTAGCAAATTGGGATTCGGAATCGGAGTGGAAAGTGAAATAAAAAGCTTACAAAACTGAAAATTATTTACGCAGAAAAAAATATGACATCCTCTGAAACACCAGTAAAATCAATGCTTGCAGAGGATCAACAAAAAAATATTTTTTATTTCTTCATTGGAGAAAATATTTTAGCGGAACACACGATTTACGTAATTAACAATATCAACATTTTGATGTTGAAAAAATAATGGGTTAATATTTAGTAGAGAACGATTTATTTTATTACTTCGTATTAACAAAAACTCAAAAACAAGAAACCATGGCAAAAAAAGCAACAAAGAAAAAAGCTGCTCCAAAGAAAAAAGTAGCTAAGAAAAAAGCCGCTCCAAAGAAAAAAGCAGCTAAGAAAAAAGCTTCTAAGAAGAAGTAATAAAAAGCCCCGCTCAGCGGGGTTTTTTTATGTCCATACTTTTCTATTTGCCCTATTGTTGCAATTAATTCCTGAATTAATTTATCTTTACACAAATTAAAAACAAACACATCAATGAAAAAGCTATTATCAATTATTTCTGCTATCGCGATCATTGCTTCGGTTCAAAGCTGCGGCGATAAAAAAGAAGAACCTGCCGCTGTAGTGGCTCCTGCAGGTATGATTACTCTTGATTTAAGTAAATACGGTAAGCCGTTTACTATTTTCGTTCCGGATACAACTAACTCTAAAATGGAGATTATGGAACAAACCTGGGGAGCACTTGAAATTAAAATCGGTAAGGATTTTCAGTTATCGATTACAGAAGATCCGGGTGATATGGAATTACGTAAAACAGATATCCAAGGTGATGAGGTGAATAAGTTCAAATCATTCGTTGTGGATGAGCCAACCACAATTATGTGGGAAAGCGAAATTACCAAACCTGAATTCCATTTTTATTCAATTCAGAAATTAGGTAATTCAACCTATGTGTACGAAGATATTAAGAGCACAGAAGGTGAGCCATTATCGAAAGAAGCAGTTCAAAAGATGGTTGACGCTGCAAAAAGCATGAAAGAGGTAGTTAAAAAAGCACCAGAAGCTTAATCGAAATATTAAATAACAAAAAAGCCGCAGTTTACTGCGGCTTTTTTTATTGTATAATGCCTAATTTCCGGCCCACATCGCTTATTAATGCCTTTACTTCGTCAGCGGTAGCCGTGTCGCTGGTGGCTCTTGTATAAGTATCAGTCAGTGTCATGATGTTTTGTATAAAGAATTTCTTCATTTCATCAACACTCATGTCTTTGGTCCATAAATCAATTCGAAGCGTATTGTTTTCTTTAGCGTCCCACAATGCAATCATGGCGCTTTTACATTCGCTGGTTTCTCCTGCGTCTTTGGCTTCCCACTTTATATCAATCGGTAAATAATTCTCATCTACCGTCACTTTAAAATTAATCTCGCTTGTTTTCATGTTTTATGTATTAAGGCCTGTATTTGCTTTTATTTAATATTTTTTGAGCGTCTTTCTCATTCAATAAATCCTCTAAACTTACTGTTTCATTATTATCCATATAACTTCGTACAATTTGCCATCCAATCCACATAGCAACCCTTGGAGGACAATCTTTACTAATTGCGCCGGTAAACGGACCATCACTTGTAAACTCAGTTATGGTTTTAAGATTGTTTTCATATAACCTGTTTTCTTGAGCTAAAAATCCCCAAACATTCTTCTCATACTTCTCACAATAGTTCATTTGGGCAGTAGAATAATTCACTTTTAAACTATCATGCATATCAGGTAAAAGCGCATCCATTGTATAAAAAAGCTTTCCGTAAAATATCATGTGATGCAATAAGGTATTAGTTGGCTCCGAATTGTCGAATTCGGTAATTAACCAGCCTCTTACTAAATTCGGAAGCATATTTTCTTTGGTCATCGACCTCACCTGATATTGTGGCCACTGCAGCATCTTATAATATTTGTTATTATTACCTAAATACATCTCCAAGCTAATGCCTAAAGTAGAATCCGGATATACAATGTTATAATTATAACCGCTGAAATAAGCTACATGCTTCAATGGAAGTTTGCGTTTCGGGAAAAAGTACTTGAATCTTTTTTCGCAAAATGTTAATTCTTCAGCAAGTTTACTAATGTCTTCATCTTTTATGTTTTTTTGAACTTCTTCATAGCTTCCACGCATATCTTTATCCGTTACAAAATGCAATAGATAATTCGTATCGGCTTTGTTGGCATTTATTATAGTATAAACAAACTGACGATAAAAGGTGCCGTACTTATCAATAAGTTCTTTCTCTTTTGTTAAATGGTTTTGAGGTGTAATGGAAAACAAATCCCTGTCAAGTCTTTCAAATTTAACAGGCGCTATTTCAATACCTGAAATATCCGCTTCTAAGCGATTGTTTTTACATCCTATAAATAACGTAATAACAAAGCTTGCTATGGATAACTTAATAAGGTTCTTCATTAAAAAAGTTTATCTTTGTAAAGATAATTTTTAAATATAAAGAAAATGAAAAAGATTTTTTCACTTGCTGTAGCCTCATTGTTAATTACAAATGTAATCTTAGCAGATGATGACGCGGATAAAAAATTCCGATTTGGCTTAAAAGTTACCCCAACTCCAACCTGGTTAAGAAGCCAGGACAAAAAGGTAGTTGAAAGTACCGGCATCAAATTTGGTTTTGGCTTTGGTTTACAATTAGAATTTCGTCTTAATTCTACAGCTCATTTCGTAACCGGTATTGGTGGCGATTTTTTAGGAGGAAAACAAACGTTTAAAAATGGACAAGGATATGTTTTAACTAAAGATAATGCGTACGTAAATTCTACAGATCAAGCGATTATTTGGGAAAGAACGCCTTTAGATATGAACACAGACGCTGGCACGGAAAGAAAATTCTACGAAATAAAAAGCCGCGATGTAAAAATGACTTATGTAACGCTTCCTGTATTATTAAAATTAATGACTAAGGATATTGGAGGGTTTAAGTACTTTGGTATGTTTGGCGGGAATATTGCTATTCAAACTAAATACAGAGCTACAGATGAGATTGTAGAACTCCAATATAACTCTACCAGCAATCATTTCGAAACTGCCGGAACAAGTACCATTACCGATATGCGTCCGAAAGGAGATTTAATTCCGTTTAATGTGGCTTTAAATGTTGGTTTAGGATTTGAATATAATCTTTCCGGTTCAACCTCAATTTTTGTAGGGGTTAACTATATCCGTGGCTTTATTAATCAGTATCAATCGAATTCCGATATTATGGTTGAGAAATTAAAGGATAACTTAAATAATTCAATTAGACCTGCAACAGCTAAACAAAGTGGTTTTAGTGATGGCGTTCAGCTTAACATTGGCTTCTTATTCTAATAATTATCATCTCATTTAAATCCCGGAAATTCTCCGGGATTTTTTATTTTTATACCATCCATTATGAAAAACAAAGAAGTTATAAAATACATTACGGAATGGCTTAAAGGTTATTGTGAAACATCAAAAACCCAAGGGTTTGTGATTGGTATAAGTGGCGGTATAGATAGCGCTGTTACTTCAACACTTTGCGCTCTTACCGGTAAGAAGGTTATCGCGCTGAATATGCCAATTCGCCAGCATAAATCGGAATTCGACAGAAGTAC
Source organism: Bacteroidota bacterium (assembly GCA_017303905.1). Taxonomy (NCBI): domain Bacteria; kingdom Pseudomonadati; phylum Bacteroidota; species Bacteroidota bacterium. The sequence continues at coordinate 268,320 of JAFLBH010000005.1, read as the reverse complement.
AGAACACATGAATTGGTTGAAGCAAAATTTTAAGAACGTAGAGTCGGATACAGTTGAACTTACTGCTCCTTTCGAAAGTATTGAGAAGGCACTGCCTGCGAGCATCCAGGATTTTTTAACCATGGCTAATGTTCGTTCGCGCTTACGCATGATCACTTTATATTCGTTCGCTTCTCACCATAAACTTTTAGTGGCAGGTACCGGAAATAAAGTCGAAGATTTCGGAATAGGCTTTTTTACCAAATACGGAGATGGTGGTGTTGATTTAAGTCCGATTGCCGACCTTACTAAAACAGAGGTGTATGAATTGGCTAAGGAATTAAATGTTATCGATAGTATTCAGAATGCAAGACCAACCGATGGTTTATTTGCGGATGGAAGAACTGATGAAGATCAAATTGGCGCAACGTATCCTGAATTGGAGTGGGCGATGGCTTACATTGAAAATATGGAAAACTATGCGCTTAATGATCGCCAAAGGGAAGTAATGAAAATATACACAACACGTAATAAAGCAAACCGACATAAAATGGATCCAATCCCGGTTTGTTTAATACCTCACGATTTAAAAAAATAATTATGTTCGGAAAATTTGGAGACATGATGGGCAAGCTTCAGGAAATGAAGCAAAAAGCCGATGAAATGAAAAGAAAGCTGGATGATACAATCATTTCAACAGAAGGTGCCGGTGGCGATATTAAAATTGAGATTACCGGAAACCGCGAAATAAAGTCATTAAGCATTGCTTCTTCTTTGCAACATGGCGATAAAACTGAATTGGAAGAGCAGTTATTGGTAACACTCAATAAAGCGATTTCAAAAGCCAATTCAATTAATGAGGAAGAAATGAAGAAGGCAGCTTCGGGATTATTACCGGGATTGTAATTAAAATTCTAAATACATCCAATAATTCGGATTACTGTGGGTGTCACTGATTTTAAAATAAGTTTCACCCACAATTTTAAACCCTTGTTTTTCATAAAAACGTAAAGCTCGCGGATTACCCGTCCAAACATAGAGCCAAATACCTTTTTGCTGATGTTGCTTCGCAATTTCTACGTTTAGGTCAAACAACACTTGTCCGATTTTTTTATCGAAATATTCTTCCAGTACGTATAACCTGTCCATTTTACACACCTTTTGCTCCGCGATATTCGGATTCGGACAATTTAAAGTAATCTTCGAATAAGCCGCAGGTTGTTGATTGTAATAAGCAATTTGAAAGATGGAATTGTCATCTGCCAGCTCTGATTCTAATTGAGGAATATTAAATTTTGACTGTACATAATTGCGTATGTCTGTTTCGGATGCACTCTTTCCATGCGATTCAATAAAGCTTCGCGCGCCAATATCGGTAATTAGAGCTGCATCATTTATGTTTCCCGTTTTAAATTCCAACATTTATTAAATATCATAATTTTATTCCAATCATCAATACATCATCTGTTTGTTCTTCTTGCTGTTTCCAGTTATTGAAAGAGTATTCTAAAAACGCCTCTTGTTCTTCTATCGGCATTTCAAAAGCAGTTTTTAGCAATTCCTTAAAATTAACTCTGTTCATTTTTTTGCCTCGCAAACCGCCAAACTGATCGGCAAAGCCATCACTGCCCAAGTATATACAAGTACCTTTGTCGTAATGGATGATCGCTTTTTCAAAGTTCTTCTTCACTTCGGGATAAAATCCAAGCGGATAGCGACTGCCTCTTATTTCACTGACACCTGAACTGTCGGAAATGAAAAGTGGGCGTAATGCACCCGAAAACTGAAGTTCATTTCTTGATTTATCAATTCTGATTAACGCTACATCCATACCATCATTAAAAGATTCGGTTTGATTTTTATGGATGGCCTTTTCTAACTCCTCATCTAAAGCGTAAAGAATTTTATCGGTTTCCATTTCCTTCCTGTTAAGAAAAACTTCTTTAAATATCGAGTTAGCTACCATGCTCATCATCGCGCCGGGCACACCATGTCCGGTGCAGTCTACTGCAGCCACATATTTATAATTTTCGTTTTCATAAAACCAATAAAAATCACCGCTCACGATGTCTTTTGGTTTGTATAACAAAAATGATTCTTCAAGAATACTTTTTACAGATTCTTTACTTTGAAGTATAGATTCCTGAATGCGTTTTGCGTAACGTATGCTGTCGGTTATATCTTTATTTTGTTCCGATAAACGTTTGTTGCTTTCTATTAATCGCTTTTCATTCAGTTTTTTTTCGGTGATATCATAACCAATTCCAACTAACTGCTCCTCGTTTAATACAGAAACATTCCAGTTAATCCATTTTTGTCCGCCTTGCGATGTTTTAAGTAAGTGCTCAAAAGTTTGCACACCACTATTACGATTCTTGAAAATGGATTGTAGTTTTCTTTTCACTTCAATACCTTCAGGTTTCGAAAAGCGGGTGGCAATCCACCAATTGTTACCTAATAAATCATCGGGTTCGTAGCCCAAAAGCTGGCGAGCCGATTTACTTACATAATCCACACTCCCGTCGTTATTCAAAACAACTATGAGAGTATTTAATTTATCCAGGATTTGCTCCTGTATGTCAAGCGCTACCATGTGAATGGATTTTTTTGGGTTTGTAAAATGATTAAAAGAAAAAGGACAATAGATTAACACACACAGAACGCCATAATGGAATAATTCGGCGTAATGCTATTAATGAGAATAATATTTGTGTTAAATGTCATTTTGATGGCACAAATGTAGAGGCTTTTTTGATGATTGCAAAAAAATAAGTGAAATTTGAAGCCGAATGAGCAAGCATGATATTAGAAATAAAGAGGATATTGAGTTAATGATGCGGACTTTTTACGGATCATTACTTACCAACGAAACCATAAATCCTGTATTTGCGCATACTGATTTTGAAGCGCATATGCCTCAAATGATTGCGTTTTGGAGTTTTGTTTTATTGGATGAGGAAGGATATAAAACCAATGTGTTCGAAAAGCATCTTCATCTCGATATCAAGCAAGAGCATTTCGCCATCTGGCTACATCATTTCATGAAAACTGTAGACGATTTATTTGAAGGTGAGAAAGCCGATTTAGCCAAACAGCGCGCGCAAACCATTGCTTACACCTTTGAAATGAAATTAAAGCAGATGGGTAGAATCTGATTAGTGTAATACCGAACCAATTAAACTGATAAATTCTTTACGCGTGGTATCCTTTAAAAACTCACCCGTAAAAGCAGAAGTGGTGGTAACACTGTTTTGTTTTTGTACACCGCGCATTTGCATGCACAAGTGACTGCACTCCATTACTACGGCTACACCCAAAGGTTTTAAAGTATCCTGAATGCAATCGCGAATTTCGTTAGTTAAGCGTTCTTGTACCTGTAAACGACGCGCAAAAGCATCAACTACTCGCGGCAATTTACTTAACCCAACAATATGTCCGTTTGGTATATAGGCAATATGTACTTTACCGAAGAAGGGTAACAAATGATGCTCACATAAACTATACACTTCAATATCTTTTACAATCACCATCTGACTGTAATCTTCTTTAAACATGGCTGAGCGTAAAATCTCTGCAGGATTTAAATCATAACCATGGGTTAAATATTGCATGGCCTTCGCCGCGCGAACCGGTGTTTTTAATAAACCTTCACGTGTAGAATCTTCGCCTACATCACTGAGTATGTTTTTATACATATCGGAAATGGAATCAATCAGTTTATCGTTATACTGATCTACCTTTTTATATCCGGTTGCGTCTAATTCAAATTCTTCGTTAAGCATTATTTACCTCCAAAATATTCTACGTAATTGTTTTCTGTTTCGCGTAATTTCACACAATGTAACTCGGCGCCCATTAGCGCTATTTTAGGTTTTAAAATATCCCAAATAAAAATAGCCAAATTTTCGGTAGAAGGTAATGTATTTAACAATCCTTCCACGTCCATATTTAAATTTTTGTGATCTAATAATTCCGTAATATCTACTTTTATTAAATCACCTAAATCTTTCAAATTAACAACAAAGCCGGTCTCTTTGTTCACTTCACCTTTAATGGTGACTTCTAATTCATAATTATGACCGTGCCAGTTTTTATTGGCGCATTTACCAAATACTTCATAATTCTGAGCTTCGGTCCAGTTCGAATTGTATAGTTTATGAGCCGCGTTGAAGTGCTCCTTGCGGGTAATGTAAATCATGCTGCAAATTTACGTATTATACTTAACTTTACCGTATGCCAAAAATTCTCATAGTTGCCGCTACCAAAGCAGAGGTGGAACCTATCCTAAACTATTATAACATAAATGTTGTAGGCGAGGGTTTGTTTATGGCTGAGAGCGGAGATGATATTTCAGCTTTAATAACCGGAGTGGGGATGGTAAATACTGCATTTTATATGGGAAGGTATTCTCATAATGCTTTTGATTATGTCATTAATTTGGGAATTGCCGGTGCATTTAACCGAAGTATTAAGCTGGGTGAAGTTGTAAATGTAACAGCAGATACATTATCTGAAATGGGTGCCGAAGACGGAGATGATTTCATTAAATACCCGGATTTAAATTTAGGCGGAACAAACTCGTATATAAATGAGTCGAATCTTAACAACACACATTTATCACGATTAAGAATAGTAAAATCCATTACAGTGAATAAGGTGCATGGTAATGACGTGAGTATCGCGAATGCCGTAACATTATTTAACCCCGATATAGAAAGCATGGAAGGCGCGGCCTTTATGAAGGCAGCTTCTCGCTTATCAGCTGATTTCATTCAATTGCGCGCTATTTCTAATTATGTGGAAAAAAGAGATAAGAGTAAATGGGATATTCCTACAGCGATTAAGAACCTCAATACGGTGGCCTTAGAATTCATTCAAAGTTTGTAACATGAAATTAAGTTTAGGTTTTTCTCCCTGTCCAAATGATTGTTTCATTTTTGATGCCATGGTGCATCATAAAATCGATACGGAAGGTTTGGATTTTGAGGTAGTAATGGAGGATGTGGAAGCCTTAAACCAACGCGCCTTAAAAGGCGAATTGGATATTACGAAACTCAGCTTTCACGCTTATTTATACGCTATGCAAAATTATATTTTGCTTCGTAGCGGAAGTGCCTTGGGGTTTAATTGCGGACCATTATTAGTTGGTAGTTCGGAGTTGGTAGTTCGTAGATTGAGAGACCAGCTTAACAATAACACAGAATTCCCAACTCCCAATACAGAATTGTCTATCGCGATTCCGGGCAAAAACACAACCGCAAATTTTTTATTGTCTTTGGCTTTACCTCAGGCAAAAAACAAAGTTGAGTTATTGTTTAGCAATATTGAACAAGCGGTTTTGGATGGAAAAGTTGATGCCGGATTAATTATTCATGAAAGTCGATTTACTTACGAGCAAAAAGGTTTGAAGAAGATAATGGATTTAGGCGAATTTTGGGATGGATTAATTCATGCACCGATTCCTTTGGGAGGAATTGTTGCAAAAAGAAAATTTGATAAAGAGCTTCTTCAAAAAATAAACCGTTGCATTCAAAAAAGCGTTTTGTATGCGTTTGCCAACACACAAGATGTAATGCCTTATGTGCGTTGTCATGCTCAGGAAATGAGTGAGGAGGTCATGAAAAAGCATATCGATTTATATGTTAACGAATTTTCAATAGATTTGGGGAACAAAGGAATGGAAGCGATTGGCTTGATGATAAACAAAGCAAAAGAAAAAAAACTGATTACTTCAATTACAGAACCTATAATGATTGATTAAACATGTCGAAATTTTTAATAGTTGGATTAGGAAATATTGGTGAGGATTATGAGCACACCCGTCATAATATTGGTTTTGATGTGGTAGAGTTCATGGCAAATGAAGCGGGCGTGAAATTTGTCAACGACCGCCATGCTTATGTAGCTGAAATGAAATTTAAAGGGAAAACTTTGGTGCTAATTAAACCAACTACCTATATGAATTTAAGTGGTAAGGCGGTTAATTATTGGTTGCAAGCCGAAAAAATTCCGGTAGAGAATATGATGGTGATTGTGGATGAGCTGGCACTTCCGTTCGGTAAAATCCGTATCGGACCAAAAGGAAGTGACGGAGGCCATAACGGATTAAAAAACATTCAGGAAACTTTAAATACTTCCAGCTATCCGCGTTTACGATTTGGAATTGGTAACGAATTCGGAAAAGGTTATCAGGTTAATTATGTGTTGGGAAAGTGGAACGATGAGGAGAAGAAAACGTTGAGCGAGCGAATTAAAATTGCCTCAGATGCAATTAAAGCCTTTGCTTTTGCCGGACTTCAACGCTGCATGAATGATTATAATACCAAATAGTGAACATAATTTTATTTGAACTGTTAAACCCTCGTGAAACCTTTTAAAGTAATTTTATTCTTAGTTTTCTTAACGAAAGCACTGTGCTCACAACACAATGCCTACTTCTTTAAAAGCGATTGGGAAAACGTAAAGCTCGAAAAGGAATATATCCCCACAAAGGATGATACCTGCATTACTTTCGCGTCTGTTCGAACATGTTCCGAGAGCGAAAAAAATTTCATGGGTTATGATTGCGATAAGAATGTAAATATTAAATATTTCAATATTTATTTTAACGGTGATAAATGGAGAGCAGTACCAAAGAAAAGTCTTCAGGAGTGTTTAAATGGTGAAGATAGTTTGCATGCGGTAACCTTTGTTGAAGGATTTGGAAGAACCTTTCTTACGGCTTTAGATAGAGCTACATTATTTAGCCGGCAATACGGATATCATATCATTATGTTCGATTGGCCAACCTATCGTCCCGCCATGAAAAGCGGTAAAAATTATAAACTCACATTAAAGGAAAGTGAAACGTTAGCCCCTTATTTCTCACAATTTCTGAGTGAATTAAGCACTTTGAAGAATAATCAGCCGCAAACTTTTAAAACCTTATCCTTACTCATGCACAGTATGGGAAATCTCTTAATGATGCATGCGGTTAAAGGCAATCAGATTACGGTAAAAGACACCTTGTTTAATAGCATCATCATGAATTCTTCCTGTGTTCCACAAAAGAAGCATCGTGTATGGGTAGAGAAAATCAACATACAGCAACATTTATATATTACACGCAATAACCGCGATCGTACCTTAAATGGAGCAAAAATTATTTCCGGCTTTAAACGTCAGTTAGGAGAACGGCCTCGTAAACCTTACGCTAAAAACGCACTTTATTTAAACTTTAGCAGGGTTTTAGATCGGGAACATAATTACTTTTTGTACCCTTCAGTATTAAAACGAAAGCCATATATTAAGGAGCTTTATCGTGTATTACTCATTGGTAAGGAGCCTGATTTTAATGACGAGAACCGTTATATCAAAAAGCCGAAACGGCATGCCATTGATTTGTTTGATTTGGAAGAGGCTCAGAAGGGCGGAATCAGTCTTGGTGTTGGTATGTAATTTTCTCTAATAGGCCATAATTGTTATTTTTGCACAATGCAGAATTGGCCCTATCTGGTTTATCTTTTTTTTACCAAACGTAAGTTGTTTTTTACGCTTTTGGTTTTGGCTGTCTGTGGTGTACTTGGTTTTTATGCTTCCAAAATTAGGTTAGAAGAGGATATCACGCGCTTCGTCCCCAAAGATAAAAACACCGCTAACATCAATTCGATTCTCAGTAATTTAAAATCAAAGGATAAATTAGTTCTGCATTTTTATTCGGATTCAGGTGATAAAATTGATAAAATCATTGAATCTGCCGATGCGGTTTACGATTCTATTCTTAATCAATTACCGGATACTGCGTATGCAGGCATTACCTATAAGGTTTCTGATAACACCATGCAGGGTGTTTATGATATTTTCTATCGCAACTTGCCTTTTTATTTGAACGAAAGCGATTATGAGAGGTTAAGCGGACTAATCAGCAAAGACAGTGTTGATTACACACTAAAACGTGATTATGAAGCTTTATTAAGTCCCAGTGGCATTGTTCTTTCTAAGTATATTCGTCGCGACCCCTTAAACATTGTTCCGCTTGCCTTAAAAAAAATCAACAACATTCAGCTGGATGAAAATTTTGAAACGCATGATGGCGCCATCGTAACAAAAGACCATAAGCATTTGCTAATGTTTGTAACACCGGCTTATGCTGCAACAGAAACAGCGAAGAACAAGCCGTTAATAGATACAGTAAAATCTTTAGCAAAAAGATATAGCAATGCAGAAATAAAAGTAGAGCCATTTGGAGCCTGTATGGTTTCATTAGGAAATGCCGAGCAATTGAGAAAGGATACAATTCTCACAACGACGATTACGGTTATTTTGATTTCCCTGCTTATAGGTTTGTACTTTAAAAATCCTTTTCCAATTGTATTTATTTTTTTACCGGTTGGGTTTGGCATGGCGTTTTCATTGGCCATGTTGTTTTTATTTAAAGGCGTTGTATCAGCCATTGCAGTAGCAGCAGGCGCGGCGGTACTAGGAATTGCCATCAATTACAGCTTACACTTCTTTACACATTACAAACACGTTCGAGACGTGAAGGAAGTAATTGCTGATTTAACTGTTCCAATGCTCATCGGGTGTACAACAACAGTTGGTGCATTTTTTAGTTTAGTTTTTACCAAGAGTGAAGCTTTACATGATTTCGGACAATTCGCAGGCTTTTGTTTAATCGGAGCCCTGCTATTTTCGGTTTTGGTATTACCACATTTATTGAAATTGTCGTTTAAAAAGGAAAAGGAGGAAGAGGTTCATCACGATTCCTGGTTAGATAAATTAGTGAGTTATCGTCCAGATAAAAATAAATTGGTTGCATTGGCCGCGCTCATTATCACGATAACACTCAGTTTCTTCGCTTCCAATGTTGGTTTCGAGAGTGACATGAACAAGATGAGTTACATGGATGAGGAAACGCGGTTAGCAGAGAAACATTTAGATGAGATTAACAATTTCGCTGCCCGTTCGGTGTATATTTTTGCAAGCGGCAATACCTTGCAGAAGGCTGTAAGTTTGAACGATAAAATTTACACGCAGTTAGATTCTTTAAAGCAGAATAATGAGATTAAACGGGTAAGTTCGATCGCTTCTGTATTTCCTTCTCAAAAAACGCAGAAAGAGAGATTAAATAAATGGAATGCTTTTTTTACCAATGAAACAAAGGATAGCTTAAAGCAACACATTATTACATACGGAGCAAATTACAAATTTAAACCCGAGGCATTTCAGTCGTTTTACGATTTAATGCAGTCTGATTTTAAGGAAATCCCGCAAGAAGATTTGGATTCCATTAAAAAGAATCTCTTGTCAGAATATGTTTCCATTGTAAAAGGCAAGCCAACCGTGTTGACGCACGTAAAGGTAGATGCGGAGAAAAAAGAAAAGTTGTACGAATTATTTAAGGATAATGAAAACATTATTGTATTCGATCGTCAACACCTTACTTCGCAATTTGTAGATGTTATCAGTTCTGATTTTTCAACCATACTTTGGATTACTTCCATTTTGGTATTTGGTTTTATGCTTTTATCACACGGACGATTAGAATTAGCGATTATCAATTTTATGCCAATGTTTATTTCGTGGCTGTGGATTTTAGGTTTAATGGGGATTTTGGGAATTAAATTCAATGTCATCAATATTATTATATCCACTTTTATTTTTGGTTTGGGCGACGATTATTCCATTTTTATTATGGATGGTTTGCTCACCGAATATAAATACGGAAAGAAAAACTTAAGCAGTTACAAAACCTCCATTTTACTTTCTGCCTTAACAACAGTGATTGGAATTGGTGTAATGATTTTCGCGAAACATCCGGCTTTGCAATCCATTGCGCTCATCACCATACTAGGAATGATTTGCGTTGTTTTGGTATCCTTCGTTATACAACCTTTTCTTTTTAATTGGTTAGTGTTGAACAGACGTTACAGAGGCTTACAGCCATATACATTAAAGTACTTACTCATTACGTTTTTCGGTTTTATAATGTTTACTGTTTTCTCATCTATATTAACCTTATTAGGATTATTAATCATTACCATTTATCCGGCAGGGAAGAAAAAGCGCAAGCTCGCATTTCATTATGTGATTGCCTATACATTCAGAGCCGTTCTGGGTATTTTCTTTAATGTAAAAAAGAAGATTATCAATGAAAACAAAGAAGATTTTTCTAAGCCGGCGTTAATTATTGCCAATCATCAATCGCATATTGATTTAGCATTAACGCTGCAGTTGCATCCTAAAATTATTGCTTTTACAAACGATTGGGTTTATAATTCTCCATTTTACGGATGGATTGTAAAGATGGCAGATTATTATCCGGCTTCCGCTGGCTATGAAAATAGTTTGGAGAAATTAGAATCGATGGTGAAAGACGGTTATTCTATTTTAATTTTCCCTGAAGGAACAAGAAGTATTGATGGAGAAATTCATCGTTTTCACAAAGGCGCATTTTTACTCGCGGAAAAATTACAATTAGATATTTTGCCGGTGTTGTTACATGGTGCCGGTGATGCTGTCACCAAGAAAGATTTTCATTTTAAAGATGGGGCTTTAACAGTGAAGTATCTGCCTCGCATAACGCCAGACAATAAAACATTCGGCAATACTTATCAGGAAAGAACGAAAGGTATCTGTAATTACATGCGTGTTGAATATGATAAGATGCGGGAAACGTGTGAGCCGGTGGAATATTTCCGCTCACGATTAATTAATAATTATATTTATAAGGGTCCGGTTCTCGAATGGTATTGCCGTATTAAAACTGCCCTGGAAGGAAATTATAAATTGTTCGAGAGCCTAATGCCAAAGCAAGGAAAAATTATTGATGTTGGTTGTGGCTATGGATTTTTGCCATACATGCTGATGTATAAGAGTAAGCACCGCGAAATTTTGGGATTGGATTACGACGAAGATAAAATTGCAGTGGCGGCTAATTGCGTACATAAAACCGAAAAAGTAAATTTTGAAACAGCTGATGTAACAGTCTTTGAATTTCCAAAGGCAGACGGAATTATCATCAGTGATGTGTTACATTATTTAAATCCGGAACACCAGGTGTCTGTCGTAAATAAATTAGCCGGAAGCTTAAATAAAAATGGTGTGTTGGTAATTCGCGATGCAGATGCTGATTTAAAATCTAGGCAGGCCGGAACATGGTATACCGAATTTATCAGTACAAAAGTGGCAGGCTTCAACAAAACAAAAGAGGAAGGATTACATTTTGTGAGTGGAAAATTAATTAAAGATACCATTGCTAAATTTCCGGATTTGAGTCTGGAAGTAATTGATAACACCAAGCTTACTTCCAATATAACCTATGTGATTCGTAAGGCCTAAATGGCTTTAATTTTTTAATATTTTTTGCTTTTAAATGCCGATTAATTTGCCTTAATTTAGGAGTTGTAATTAATTAAAATTATGGCTAAGCAAAAATCAATTCTGAACGATAAATCCTTAAAGTTTTTACGTGAATATTTAAATAATCCATCACCAACCGGTTTCGAGTCGGGCGGACAAAAAATCTGGTTAAATTATTTAAAGCCTTATATCGATGATTATTTCGTTGATACCTATGGCACTGTTGTAGGTGTCATCAATCCGAAAGCGCCTTACAAAGTAGTGATTGAAGCGCATGCAGACGAAATCAGTTGGTTTGTGCATTATATCACTAAAGACGGATTTATTTATTTACGTCGTAATGGCGGAAGCGACCATCAAATCGCACCTTCCAAGCGAGTAAATATTCATACAGACAAAGGCATTGTAAAAGGAATATTTGGTTGGCCGGCTATTCACGTGCGTGATGCAGCAAAAGAAGAAACGCCAACTTTAAAGAATATATTTTTAGATATCGGTTGTAAGTCAGACAAAGAAGTAGAGGCTTTAGGCGTGCATGTTGGATGTGTTATAACTTACGAAGATGAGTTTATGGAGTTAAACGATCGTTATTATGTAGGTCGTGCTTTGGATAATCGCATCGGTGGTTTTATGATTGCCGAAGTGGCCCGTTTGCTTAAGGAGAAAAAAGATAAGTTACCATTCGGATTATATATTGTTAACTCTGTTCAGGAAGAGGTTGGATTAAACGGTGCTCAAATGATTGCCCGTAAAATTAATCCGAATGTGGCTATTGTAACAGATGTGTGTCATTGTACGCAAACACCAATGATGAACAAAATTACAAGTGGCGATCAGGCTTGCGGCAAGGGTCCTGTGTTGAGTTACGCGCCGGCTGTGCAGAATAATTTATTGAAATTAGTCATCGATACTGCTAAGAAAAATAAAATTGAATTTCAACGTCAGGCAGCTTCGCGCGCAACAGGAACAGACACCGACGCATTTGCTTATAGCACCGATGGTATTGCATCAGTGTTGATTTCTCTACCGTTGCGTTACATGCATACCACAGTTGAAAGTGTACATAAACAAGACGTAGAAGACGTGATCAAACTCATGTATCACTCTTTAAAATCAATTAAGAACAATCACGATTTTCGTTACATTAAATAATTTGTAAATGGCCGCTATTTTAGGTTCTATAATTAAACGCACCATTGATATTCGCGGAAAAATTCCGCACTGGAAAAATCCGTACAAACTTCAGGTGAAGCAATTACGTAAATTGTTAACCAAAGCTCAGAACACGGCATTTGGACAGCACTATAAATTCGACCGTATTTTATTGGAAGACGATATTATCAAAGCTTACCAAAAAAACGTAAAGATTTATGATTACAGCAGTATTTACAAAGAATGGTGGCACCGTAGTTTGAAAGGTGAAGCTTATGTGTGTTGGCCCGAGCAAATAAAATATTTCGCTTTAAGTTCAGGTACTTCAGAAGCTTCGAGCAAATACATTCCTGTAACAAAGGATATGTTGAAGAATTTTAAGAAGGGAAGTATTCGTCAGATGTTAGCGATGGCGCATTATGATTTGCCTAAGGAACATTTCCAAAAAGGTTTTTTAGCGATAGGAGGAAGTACTGCTCTTGATTTTAATGGAACATACTACGAAGGCGATTTGAGTGGAATTACAGCGGCTAATATTCCAACCTGGTTCCAGCATTTTTATAAACCTGGTAAGCAAATTTCTAAATACAAAGATTGGGATACCAAACTTTCTGAAATTGTAAAAGCAGCTAAAGATTGGGATATCGGAATTATTGTTGGCGTACCGGCATGGGTTCAAATCTTGATGGAAAAAATCATAGAACATTACAAGGTCAAAACTATTCATGATATCTGGCCCAATCTCCGAATTTATGTTCACGCAGGTGTGTCCATTGCGCCTTACATGAAGAGTATTAGTAAGCTAACCAGATTCCCTTTAATTTTTTCGGATACATATTTAGCATCCGAAGGATTAATTGCTTTTCAGGAAAGACCTAATGTAGAGCAAGGAATGCGCATGTTATTGGATGCAGGATTGTTTTACGAATTCGTTCCTTTTAATGAAAGTAATTTCGATGGAGATGGAAACATTAGACCGGAAGCACAAGCTTTGTGTATAAAGGAAGTTGAGGAGGGAAAAGAATACGCCTTGTTATTGTCCAGTTGTTCCGGTGCTTGGCGTTATTTAATCGGCGATGTTGTTAAGTTCACAAGTTTGGAACACAGTGAAATTGTTATTACGGGTCGTACTAAGCATTTTTTAAGTTTATGCGGCGAACACTTATCCGTTGAGAATATGAGTAAGGCCATTAGTTTTACAGCGGAGCAAATGGGCATAGAGATTAATGAATTTGCCGTTGCCGGAATTCCGCACGGTAATTTGTTTGCACACCATTGGTATATTGGTTCTAACGTAAAAGTGAGTGCAGATGCTTTACGTGAAAAAATCGACGAGCATTTGAAAGTCATTAATGATGATTATAGAGTTGAGCGCAGTTCAGCTTTGAAGGAAGTTATCGTAACTGTTCTGCCTGACGATGCCTTTATTGATTTTTTAGCAAGCAAAGGAAAATTGGGATCGGCTCATAAATTCCCTCGTGTGATGAAGGGTAAACAATTAGAAGAATGGCAGGAATTCATTAAAAAATATCAGGCGTAAGTTGATTTTAAGTCTCATATATCAAACCATCATCATTGTTATTCTTTTGACCTTTTCGTTTGGTCCGGCATTTTTTGCATTAATTAATACCGGTATTAAACACGGTTACAGACCCGGAGCCTTACTCGCGGCGGGTGTTGTGTTATCCGATTTGTTTGTATGTATGATTATTATCGCGATGGTTCATTTTGGCGCCGTTAATTTTTTACAGGATGAAAAGAATCAGCGCTTCGCGGGAATTGTGGCGGGTATTATCTTAATTGTTTTTGGTGCGTTTTATTTTAGAAAGCCGGTAACAAAATCAGAGGAGAGTATTGAAATAAAAGTGCCTTCACCATTGATGTTAATTTTAAAGGGATTTTTCATGAACTTATTTAACCCTGCTGTCTGGTTTTTATGGTTAGGTAACGTTACTGCTGTTGGGAAAACATTCGACTATTCAATGATAAAAATGATAATTTATTTTTCGATAGTATTAGGGTTGGTATTGTTGGTTGAATTATTCAAAGTGTTTTTAGCTGGTAAAATCAAAAAGTTTCTCACCGATAAAATTATGTCAACAATTAATCACGTTACAGGCGCGGCATTAATTGTATTTGGCATCGTATTAATTTATAATCACTTTTTTTGGCATAAATGAGCAAGGTAAATTTCGAAGAACTAAGAAAAAAATTGAACGAAACTCAAACCTATCCTTCTGTGTATATGTTTAAGTTTATAATGAGTGCCGAACATCGTAAAATAGCGCTCATCGAAAATCTGTTTGGCGGCGATGCTGAGATCTATACAAAGGAGAGTGATAAAGGGAAGTACATTAGTATTACTGTGAAAGAAGTGGTAATGAGTACGGATGAAATCATAGATATATACAGTAAGGCGTCCGACATTGAAGGCGTTATGTTTTTATAATGGCGGTTTATTCCATCAATAATAGTTTTCTTGAAGTAAAAGTTAATTCATTTGGCGCGGAGTTAATTTCGTTATTAACCTCCGATGGAACTGAATTATTGTGGCAAGCCAGCAAAGATATTTGGCCACGATTCGCTCCGGTATTGTTTCCTATAGTCGGACGATTAAAAAATGGCCGTACCGAGTATAATGGTAATAGTTATAATTTAAGTCAGCATGGTTTCGCTCGCGATAAAGAGTTTGTTTTGATAGAGCAATCCAATAGTTGTTTGAAATTTGAACTTACGGCTGATGAAGCTACCCTTGAATTATTTCCTTTCCACTTCTCGTTAATCATAGCGTATACTTTAACAGACAATACGCTCGACGTGTCTTATCAGATATTCAATCCGGATAATAAGGAATTATTATTTAGTATCGGCGCGCATCCGGGATTTTCAACTACGCGATTCAGCGAAGAAAACATACACGATTATTATTTGGAAATAGACGGACTTTCTCATTTAACTGCGGAGCGATTGCAAGACGGTTTACTCAGCGGCAGTACTTATAATATCGATCTTGATAAAGGCGTATTGCCTTTAAGTATTGAGCTTTTCAATAATGATGCTTTGGTTTTTAAAAATAATCAGATTAACAGCATCAGACTTAAATCAAAAAAATCGAAGAATGTAATCGAGCTGATTTGTAAGGATTGGCCTTATTTTGGTATTTGGTCAAAAAAGGGATGTGATAAGTTTGTTTGCTTAGAGCCTTGGTACGGTATAACGGACACTACGAATAGCAAAGGAGAATTACAAAGCAAAGAGGGAATTATTAAATTAAATCCCTGCACTGTAAAAGCTGTAAGCTATCAAATTAGTTTACTTTAGGTTTTTTATTCAGGAGGTATTTAGTTTGGTTAAAATTGTAACTCAATCCAGCCATTACCCTACCGGCATTTTGTAAATTATCTCCTTGTTCTTCTTCATACGCACAAAACTGGTAAGCCAAGTTCAATCCAATATTCTTGTAGACTACATCAAGTCCCGGACCTAACATTAATGCATTCATTTTTGTATTTGATTGTAATATGTTTTTAACGATTAATCCATCTGTGTATTCGTAATACGATTGTATGGAAGGAATAACAAACCAGTTCTTTAGTTTAATACGGGCGAATATATTAAAGTATGTAGAGAAACTATTTGCGATTCTTTCTTTGTAATAGTTCTGACCATTGAATTTATACATCACATTGAGATTTATCCCAATTATTTTGTAGCCGGCAATGTAATTCATGTAAGTGAAATAATCTATGCTACCTGTACCTGTTTGTAATAGAAGGGGAATTCGGTTTCCTGCGGCATCTTTATCGTAATAATTTCCGCTTGGGATTTTTATTCCTGCACCCACTATTAAACGTTGCTGTATCTTCTCAACTTCAATTTTTCGGATGAGATGATAGCCAATAAAAAAGTTAGGGTCACCTATACCTAAAGTTGTTGCTATTGCAGTATCTTGTTTGCTTTTATTATAGTTAAATGGAACAATCCCATTAAGTTCAATTCTTTTATGAATATAATACTTCACACGTAACTCGTAAGTTTTGTATGATTCATAATCCTTCGAGGAATACGTTTTTTGGTATCCAGTTGTTGAACCGTGTTCGCCATGGGCTAATTTATAAGCTCCGGGCGTAAATAAATTACTTTTCTGATTATAAGTTCTGTAACCATTAAATGCTCTGTAGCGATGTAAAAAAGAAATTTGACTTTGATTGTCATATGGTGTGATTCCCATATAACAACCACATATGTCACATGCTTTTATACCGGAAAAATAAAATATGAACAGTAATATAGCTAAGCGGAGTTTATTAGTCGCCTTCTGTAACATAAATATCTGTATTTATTTCTTCGTTTGTTCTTAATTTAATGGGAACTCCACCGACAACTTCATAAGGCGCCGGTATTGCGTAATCTTTACCAACGGCATATAAGTAATAGCTTCCTTTATAAAATTTCACCGTGTAATTCCCTTCGGAATCTGCAATTACTTTGTCATCATAAACTGATACATCTTTCCCGGGGAATTCAGTGGCATTAAACTTAATATAAACAATTGCTTCCGGAATTCGTTTAGAGTGATGGAATACGGTTCCTTTCACTTCACTTTTTCCTCCGGTTTGATTTTTTTTGCAGCTAGCAAATAAAAGTATACTTAAAACTAATAAGCTTATGGTTTGTTTCATTTAGTTAGGGTCTTTAAATCGTTCGTCATATAAAAAATCATAATCACTTAGCGTAGATAGAAATTCAATAATATCTGCTTTCTCTTGCTCTGTAAGCGGAATACCTGTACTTAGTAATGGATCGAGTGTACTACTTGTATTAATCCCTGTGTCATAATGATCCAACACTTGTTTTAATGTAGTAAAGCGTCCATCGTGCATGTAAGGCCCGCTTTGCAAAACATTTCTTAAGGTTGGAACTTTAAATTTATAAAGATCGTTTAAGTCGCCTGTAATCCGCGCTCTGCCTGAATCTTGTAACGAGGCGTTGATGCTTAGTCCGTTATTCCTGTAAGTGAAATCAGATAATAATGGTTCGCTATGACACTGTGCACATTTGGATTTAAATAAATTGTACCCGCTTGTTTGCTGTGCAGTAAATTCTCCGCCTTGTTCTCCATTAATGTGTAAATCATACTTGCTTTTATAGCTATAAAGCATACCCATGAATTGCGCCATCGACTTAAAAATCCTCTCCGTATTTACAGTTTCATCACCATAGGCATTTTTGAATAAATTTTTGTATTTCTGGCTATTGCTTAATTTGTTAATCACATTCTGCATGGTTTCATCCATCTCTACCGGATTTGTAATTGGCGCCAATGGTTGTACTTCAATATGATTAACCCCTCCGTCCCACATAAAAGCTGGATGCCAATTTAAATTAAACAGCACAGGTGAATTACGGTTGCCTAATAAACCATCAATACCATGACTCACATCGTGTTCAGAATGAGCAAATGCAGCAAATTGCTGGTGACAACTTCCGCAAGAAACGGTATTGTCACGGGAAAGCATTTCTTCATAGAACAATTCGCGGCCTAATTTAAAACCATCTATAGTTAAAGGATTGTTTTGAAATTGATAGACAGGCTGAGGCCAACCCTTTGGAATTACCTGCTGAATGTTATCAGCAGGTAATTCGGGTTTGATTTCAGGATCAACCTTACAGCTAGTTAGTATAGTAATACTAAAAAGAAATATGATTTTTTTCCTGGTCATTATTAGTGATTATGAATGTGTTCAAGAGAAAACATATCGGCATAATTATCAGCAATCATTTTTGCCATGGTGCCGGGCATATGAACTGTGTGCATTGTAGCAAAGCTTACGGTATTAGGTGTTTTAAACCATTGCGAAAGGTCTGTTTTAAAATGCACAGTTGAACCATGCTCACCATTAATCGTTGCGGTAGAAGTACCAAACGACGGACTCACCGTTTTTAAAGTATTGTTGACTCCTGAGAATCCACCAACATGAAATTTCAAAGCTTTGCTTGCGTTTCCGGATTGTGGTGAAGTCCCTTCCATCTTAGCCATAATGTATCCGCTGCTCCAACTCCAGAACATTCCGTTAACCGGATCTAATGCTCCTGATTGAACACCGCTTACATTACGAGTAGAATCAACTCCTATTAAAAAGGTAATTGCTTTGTATGTTCCATTAGGAACTCCACCAATACTTACCACCGGATTTGAGGTGCCATTATGCGTCACCAAGTAGTAGCTATTAGGTACAGTATACGTGCTATTGTCACTTTTGGTTAATACAACATTACTGATGTAATATTTAAATAAGCTTACATTAAAAGTATCTCCATTTGCATTAAGGTAATTTTGAGTGTTAAACACTAGGGCGTTGGTGTCAACCATAGCCTCAAATTCAAGTTCCAATGTACCTTCGCTTGCTTCATGGGTGTGGTTATCTTCAGGTTCAACCGGGTCTTTTTTACATGAAATAAAAGCTACACTTAAAAAAAGTGTGATGATTAATAATTTAGTTTTCATAATTTTTTTGTTTTTTGTGATTTAATTTTTTTAATATTTTAATAATATCTAAATAAATGCCAACCAATACGGCAAGCATAATAATTGCGATACCGCCTAACAGTTTCATAAATAATTCTAATAAGTGAATAAATGATTTTTAGAAAATAAAAATCAAGAAATCTGGGGTGGATGAAAAATACTCAAAGGATAATCCTTGGTTGGCTTATCCATATAAATAAAATGAATATTTGAAATTATTTGACCTGTTTCTATTGTTTGATTTAATTGGACCGGGATATAAAAAGTTTCTGATTTATCTTTGGGTAAATTAGGAAGCGGGCTTTCTGATTTTTCTTCTTTCTCCAATGATTCTTTTAAACAACATCCACCCTCACAATCATTGTTCGCAATTTCTTTCTTAACACACAAATTTTTGGCAATGAAGTCTTGATTTAATTTAAAATTTACATAAATGATAAATTTAGCTGAAGCTTGAATCAGGA
This sequence comes from Bacteroidota bacterium, assembly GCA_017303905.1. Taxonomy (NCBI): domain Bacteria; kingdom Pseudomonadati; phylum Bacteroidota; species Bacteroidota bacterium. Next base: position 248,856 of record JAFLBH010000005.1, on the reverse strand, counting down.
AGACAGAAAGAAGTACTATGGAAATTAAGTTCCTCACGTTGTAAAGATACTTCCTAAAATATCTAAAACCTAGCTTTTTACTCAATAGCTAACATAAATCACTAATTTTGTTTACTTTAGTGTAAAGGTTCTTGATTCGATTAATTATGAGCAATGCCTGAAAACCTTAAAGAAATAAAGCGCTTAAAACGCATCATTGAAGAATTAAGTGAGGAAAACGCCGATCTTAAAAAGCAATTACTAAAACCTGATAACAAACCAAAGGTAAGTGCGCCGGAGGTATTTAAACCTATTTTCAAAAAGGCAGAGGAAACCGTAGGCGCTTATTTTAAAAATTTAAAGTTTTCTCCTTCGGAAGGTACAATTGAAATCAACGATCAACGTTATGTGCTGGTGCGGGCGTCGGCGCTCTCTTATGAGTTTTTAAATTCCTTTGTTCAATTGTATAGCAATAGAGGTGAGGACGAAGCGATCGGAATTGCAAAGAATATTTTATTTGACTTAGCACATTTAATCGGAATGGAGGATGCTAAAAACTTCCACAAGAAAATGAAGTTGAAAGATCCAATTAGCAAGTTGTCTGCCGGACCTGTTCATTTTGCTTATTCTGGTTGGGCATTTGTTGATATTCTTCCTGAAAGTAAACCAAGTCCGGATGAAAATTGCTTTTTGAAATATCATCATCCGTTTTCATTTGAGGCCGATAGTTGGATAAGGGCCGGTAAAAAGTCAAAAACACCGGTTTGCATTATGAACTCAGGTTATTCCAGCGGCTGGTGTCAAGAAAGTTTTGGTGTTCCATTAACTGCTGTGGAAATTTCTTGCAGAGCGAAAGGCGATAAGCATTGTACATTTATTATGGCGCCGCCTCATAAAATTGATGCCTATCTTAAAAAAGCAAAGCGAGAAAAAAAGAGCGATGCAATTTCCATTCCTGCTTTTTTGGAAAGAAAGAACATCGAAGAAAAATTAAAATCTTCGCTTAACGAAAAAGAATTTTTGATTAAAGAAATTCATCACCGGGTGAAGAATAATTTGCAAATCGTTTCCAGTTTACTGAATTTACAGGCGGAGAAAATCAACGATTCAGAAGCAAAGGAAAAATATACAGAGAGCATTGGTCGAATCAAGTCAATGGCGATCATACACGAGCTTTTATACCGATCAAAGAATTTATCGCAAATTAATATTAAGGAGTACTTACAAGAATTAGTCAGTTTTATTTCTTCTACTTACCGTGTTAATAAGGATATAAAAGTAAACCTGAAAGTTTTGGTGAGCGAACAGTTTATTGAGATTGATAAAGCGATTCCGTGTGGCATTATCATCAATGAGCTTCTTTCTAACTCTTTTAAACATGCATTTAAGAACACAACTAAAGGGCGCGTTGATATTTTATTTGCTACTCGAAAAAACGCGAAGACACATTATTTATTAAAAGTCTCTGATAACGGTTCCGGAATAAAAGGAAAAATAAATTTGAAGAATCCTTCCACTTTGGGCTTGCAATTAATTACAGCTTTAACGGATCAATTAGATGGTAAATTAAGAACCGAAGTTAAATCCGGTACCGCCTTTACTTTCGAATTTTAAACCAAACTATTGATTGGCGTACATACGCCATTTTCACAAACGTAACATTTTAAACGATCGTTGAAGATGTACGGTTTGTAAATGGATTTATTAAGTAACATACGTAAACATTCCTGAACACCTTCAATAATACTTGGATGCGGATGCATCATGTCGGCGAGTTCACGTATTCCCTGATTGGTATGAATTAAATAGGCCACGCCTTGAATGGCACTACTGGCATGTTCACCAACTACGCGCATTCCTAATATGCGCATACCACTATCATTAGTTACAATGATTTTAAAAAAGCCTTTTGTTTTTCGCATCGCAATGGCGCGCGCATTGGTACTATAATCGAGCTTCACTACTTTATGCGGAATTCCTTTGGCATTGCATTCTTGTTCATTCATTCCAACGGCGGCCACTTCCGGATTTAAAAACATGATAGTAGAAATGTTTTTGTAGGTAAGCGGTTTAATAGTAGGACCAAACATTCTTACTACGGCATGTCGCGCTTCGCGTTCGCCAACATTTACTAAAGCCATTTCAGTTGTTACATCGCCGGCAACATATATATTACTAATGTTGGTTTGTGTATCGTCATCCCAAACACAACCACGCTCATTTAATTTCACATCTGCATTTTCCAAACCTAAATTCTCAATATTCGGAACACGTCCTATAGAGACCAAGGCTTTCTCAACTCTTAAAACTTCATTTCTTCCGTCTTTGTAGGTTAATTCGTATTCTACACCCTCCGGCTTAATATCCATACGTTTTAAAGAAGCGCCGCTATGAACCACGGCCCCATTCGAGGTTAGATTGTCCGTGACTACTTTTGCTACATCTTCATCTTCAAAAGGCAAAATACGTTCGGCTTTATCAATTAAATAAACTTTAGTTTGTCCGAGGTTGGAAAAGATTGTAGCAAATTCGCAACCAATCACACCGGCACCTAACACAACAATACTTTTCGGAATTGTTTTTAAATTTTTTATGCCATCGCTTGTAATGATGGTTTGTTCGTCGACCGTTATATTCTGCGGAATGCGAGGTCGGCTTCCGGTTGCTATTAAAATATGATCTGCAGTAAATTCTTTTTTGGAACCATCCTCTTTTGTAACGAGTACGGTATGCTTATCAACGAAGGCTGCCGTTCCTTTTTCGTAAAAAAATAAATGGTTTCTGAACTTTTGAAGCAGGTGCAAGTGAATCGTCATTTGCGATTTGCGTTCAAATACGGCTTCATTCACTGTTTTAGACAATTCGGAATAGCTTATTTTGTAATCCGGAATAGTTTCACGGATAGAAGCTACTTTCATCGAACTTTCCCACAACGTTTTGGACGTAAGAACGCCGTCGTAAACGCCTGCACCACCTATTTTTTTCTTTTCGATTAATAGAACCTTTTTCCCAAAATCAATGGCGCGCATGGCCCCCGCATATCCGCTCGGACCGCCGCCAATAACTATTAAATCGAAGTGTTGCATAGCAAGTGCTGCAAATATAAAGGTAAAGGACCTAAATCACTATTTTATGTAAGTTATTGATATACAAATCAATATATAATTTCATATTTCCAACAATTTTCCTATTTTTGCACCCCTATATTATTAATTATGAACGAGAACGTTATTTATTTGATTCCTGTACTTGGAATTATCGGTTTGTTAGTAATGGCAGTAAAATCGGCTTGGGTTAGTAAACAAGATGCCGGTGATGCCAATATGAAAGAGCTTGCAGGTTATATTGCCTCAGGCGCTATGGCTTTTTTGAAAGCTGAATGGAAAGTTTTAGGTTATTTCGTAGTTGTAGCGGCTATCCTTTTGGGATGGAGCGGTACTATTCATGAAGTAAATGGCCGCGAAATCCACTCACACTGGATTATTGCTGTTGCATTTATTATTGGTGCCGTTTTTTCTGCAACTGCAGGATATATTGGTATGAAAGTAGCTACAAAAGCTAACGTTCGTACTACTCAAGCAGCACGTACTTCTTTAGCACAAGCTTTAAAAGTATCATTTACAGGTGGTACTGTAATGGGATTAGGTGTTGCTGGTTTAGCAGTGTTTGGATTAGGCGGTTTATTTATCGTATTCTATGGTATGTTTGTGGATAGCGTTACCGGCGAAGGTATGCAACGTGCTATCGAGGTATTAACCGGTTTCTCTTTAGGTGCTGAATCTATCGCGTTATTTGCACGTGTTGGTGGTGGTATATATACAAAGGCTGCTGACGTTGGAGCTGACTTAGTAGGTAAAGTAGAAGCAGGTATTCCTGAAGATGACGTTCGTAACCCTGCAACAATTGCAGACAACGTAGGTGATAACGTAGGTGACGTAGCAGGTATGGGTGCCGATTTATTCGGTTCTTACGTTGCTACCATTTTAGCAACAATGGTATTAGGTCAGGAAATTGATGCAACCGGCGATAAATTCAATGGTCTTTCTCCGATTTTATTACCAATGTTAATTGCAGGTTTAGGAATTATTTTCTCTATCATCGGTACCATGTTTGTTCGTGTGAAGGGTGAAAAGGATTCTGTACAAAACGCGTTAAATCTTGGTAACATCATTTCTATTGTATTAACCGTTGTAGCATCATATCCTTTAGTAAAATGGATGTTGCCTGAAACTCTTAGCTTACGTGGATATGAATTCACCAGCATGAGTGTTTTCATTGCAATTTTAATTGGTTCTATCGTTGGTGCGATCATGAGTTGGATTACTGAATACTATACCGCAATGGGTAAACGTCCGGTAAATTCTATCATTCAAAAATCTGCAACCGGACACGCTACAAATATTATCGGTGGTTTATCAGTTGGTATGGAATCTACTGTTGTTCCTACAATCGTATTAGCTGCAGGTATCATGAGTTCTTATTATTTCGCAGGTTTATATGGTGTGGCTATCGCTGCTGCAGGTATGATGGCAACTGCTGCTATGCAATTAGCAATTGATGCTTTCGGTCCGATTGCTGATAACGCAGGTGGTATCGCTGAGATGAGTCAGTTACCTCCTGAAGTTCGTGAGCGTACGGATAATTTAGATGCAGTTGGTAACACCACTGCAGCAACCGGTAAAGGTTTTGCTATTGCTTCTGCAGCTTTAACTTCATTAGCTTTATTCGCAGCGTTTGTTGGTGTAGCAGGAATTTCTGCTATCGATATTTATAAAGCTAATGTATTAGCAGGTTTATTTGTTGGTGCAATGATTCCATTTATCTTCTCGGCTTTAGCAATTGCTGCTGTAGGTCGTGCTGCAATGGACATGGTACAGGAAGTGCGTCGTCAGTTCCGCGAAATTCCTGGTATTATGGAATACAAAGCAAAACCTGAGTACGAAAAATGTGTGGCTATCTCAACAAAAGCTTCGATCCGCGAAATGATGATGCCGGGTGCTATCGCTTTAATTACTCCGGTAATCGTTGGTTTCATTTTCGGTCCTGAAGTATTAGGTGGTTTATTAGCAGGTGTTACTGTATCAGGTGTATTATTAGGTATCTTCCAAAATAATGCCGGTGGTGCTTGGGATAACGCTAAGAAATCTTTCGAAAAAGGTGTATTAATTAACGGTGAGATGTTCTACAAAAAATCTGAACCACACAAAGCATCTGTAACAGGTGATACAGTTGGTGATCCATTCAAGGATACTTCAGGTCCATCTATGAATATCTTAATTAAATTAATGAGTATCGTTTCTTTAGTTATCGCTCCTTATATCGCTGTTACAGGTGGTGAAGGTGGAGAATGTTGCGAAAAAGGAATGGTGACTGAAGAAGTATTAAAGTGTAACATTAACGGACAAGAATATACTTGTACCAGCAAAGAACAATGCGACAGCATCATGAATGCTAACAAAAAGAGCATCGATGAATTAAACGGTGCTTATGAAGTAGATGCTTCTCATAGTTCAATTGCTTTCAGTGTACGTAACGTGGTTACGGATGTGAAAGGTACAATTCAAATTGATAGCGGTTATGTTAACTTACAAAACGCTAACGGACCAAAAATCTTTATCGTAATGAATATGGAGTCAATCAACACTCAAAATTCAATGCGTGATGGTCACTTAAAAGAAAAACCTGAATTGTTCGAAACAGCTAAATATAAAACAGCAACTTTCGAAGCTTCTGAAGTTGTAAAAGACGAAGATGCAGCTGCTGAATACGCTTACATCGCAAAAGGTAAATTAACTTTAAAAGGTGTAACGAAGGATTTCGAATTGTATTTTAATTACATGGGAACTTCAATGCAGGATTATGGTGATCACGGTAAATATAACATCGCAGGTTTTGAAGCGCGTGGTGCTATCAGCCGCGGTGAATTTGGAATCGGTGGTGGCTTAACAGTTGGTGAAAACGTGAAGTTGAACATTACTGTTGAAGCAATGCAGCCGGCAAAATAATTTAACGAATCATTTTAAAAAGCCTCCATAGAAATATGGGGGCTTTTTTATTGATTTTTCATTGGTAAAAATGACTTTAGTCATACACATTCTTCTGTGTTTGTCATAATTTCACGCGACAAATTCCATGAACAATTCAAGTCAGAAAATAGAATTAATGTCGCCGGCCGGTTCGTTCGAATCGTTAATGGCGGCTATTAAAGCAGGATGTAATTCTGTTTACTTTGGTGTTGAACAATTAAACATGCGTGCACGCAGCGCCAATAATTTCACACTGGAAGATTTAAAGCAAATTGCTCAGATAGGAAAAGATAATGATGTAAAGACGTATTTAACGCTTAACACGGTGTTGTATGATCATGATATTGCTTTAATGAAAAGTATTGTGAATACAGCTAAGGAAAGCGGTATCACGGCCATTATTGCCTCTGATCATGCTGTATTGAATTACGCGAAGAAAGAAGGCGTTGAAGTGCATATTTCAACACAGGCGAATATTTCAAACATTGATACGATAGAGTTCTACGCCAATTTTGCGGATGTAGTTGTTCTCGCCCGCGAATTAAGTTTAAAGCAAGTTGCGGAAATCACCCGTGAAATTAAACGTAGAAACATCACCGGTCCGGCAGGAAGATTAATTGAAGTAGAAATCTTCGCGCACGGCGCCTTATGCATGGCTATTTCAGGAAAATGTTATTTGAGTTTGCATTCGAATTACGCTTCTGCTAATCGTGGTGCCTGCATTCAAAATTGCCGCAAAAGTTATATCGTTACCGACAAAGAAGACGGTGTAGAATTTGAAGTTGACAACGAATACATCATGTCGGCAAAGGATTTATGCACTATTGATTTTCTTGATCAAATTTTAGATGCCGGCGTGTCTGTTTTAAAAATTGAGGGACGCGGACGCTCTGCAGATTACGTTTACACGGTTACCAAATGTTACCGTGAAGCCATCGATTCCTATAATGAAGGGACTTACACCCAAGAGAAAATTGAAGACTGGAAGAAACAATTAGAGACGGTTTTCAACCGCGGATTTTGGGATGGCTATTATCTTGGAAAGAAAATGGGAGAATGGAATAAAGAATATGGAAGCAATGCCACCAAGCGTAAAATTTATATTGGTCGCGGATTAAAGTATTTTGAAAAATCCGGTGTGGGAGAATTTAAATTGGAATCTCATAATTTAAACGTGGGCGATGAAATCATGATTACAGGACCAACTACCGGTTATATTGAAACTAAAGTTGCTGAATTAAGATTAGAGGATAAGGCAGTGGAGAAGGTAAACAAAGGTGATGTTTTTACTTTTCCGGTTTCAGAGAAAGTTCGTCCTTCCGATAAATTATATAAAGTTGTGGATGCCTGATGGTACGCATTATTCAGCAGCGCGATAAATGTATTGGTTGCAATGCCTGCGTAGAAGCAGCATTTGATCGTTGGCGTGTTTCGCGAAGGGATGGGAAATGTACTTTGGTAGGCGGTATTGATAAAAAAGGATTTTATCAGGTTTTAGTTAACGACCACGAATACGAAGATAATTTAAGAGCCGCTGCAAATTGTCCGGTTAAGATTATTCAGGTAATGAAGGTTTAGGTCTTTACTTTTTCAACTTATTTGCTTAGCTTTAACTATGGCAAATAAGGAACTCTTCTTCACGCAGGAATATATTCCTCTTCTTAAAAAACTAAACGGTAACGAAAAGGGCAATTGGGGTGTATTGTCGCCACAAGGCATGATAGAACACATGACCGATTCCATTGGTATAGCCTGGAAACGTGTTGAGCACCCGTTGCAAACGCCTGAAACAATTTTGGAGAAAGTGAGAAGTTTTGCTTTAAGTGATAAGGAGTTTAAGCCCGGCACCAAAAATTCCTTAATGACAGAAGAGGCTGCGCCCTTACGTAATTTCAGCATAGAGGCGGCCATTACAGAAATTGATAGAGAAATCAAATCCTTTGTCGATTTCTATAAGAAAAATCCCAATGCTGTTGTAATGAATCCATTCTTTGGCGATTTTAATTACGAGCAATGGTTGCATTTGTTACATAAGCATGCTTTACATCATTTGAAACAATTTAATTTAGCTTGAGAAAAATCTTCTGCATAATCGTAATCTTAATTGCTTTATTCTCAAATGCACAAGTTCCGAATTGGCAATGGGCAAAAAGTCACGGCAGCACAGCTTCAGAAAATATTTCAGGTCTGGCTGTAAATAGCATCGGCGAATCTTATACTTGTGGTTATTATTTCAGTTCTAATTTTACAATCGGCACATATACTTTAACCAACAATGGTAATTACGATTCTTATGTTGCCAAGTTTGATGTGAATGGAAATCCATTATGGGTAAAAAGTTTTGGCGGCGGTTTTGATGATAATGCCAATGCTATTGCCATAGATGCTATAGGTAATTCGTATGTTGTAGGAAGTTTCATTAGTGCAAGCATGGTTTGCGGTACCACAACCTTAACTAATTCTGCTTTCGGTGACATGTTTATTGTAAAAATGGATGTGAATGGAAATATATTGTGGGCGAAAAATTTCGGGGATGGCGGAAGTACCGTTGCTAATGCAGTTGCAGTTGAAGCTAGCGGTAATGTATTGATAACGGGCTATTACAACAGTGCCACCTTAACCATGGGAACTTTTACTTTAAACACTTTCGGAAACAATGATGCTTTTGTTGCTAAACTGGATGCCAGCGGAAATGTAATGTGGGCACAAAGCTTTGGTGATAATCTCGCTGAAAATGCTAATGGGATTACGGTTGACCCTTCCGGAAATTCTTATGTTACCGGATTGTACAAAAGTTCAAGCCTAACGGTTGGTACCACTACGCTTAACAACACGTCTCCTGCCAGCGCAGATATTTTTCTGATTAAATTGAATAACATGGGAAATGTTTTAACTGCAACAACGTTTGGAGACATGCTGGATGAGGTAGCAACCGGAATAACGCGTGACATCAATGGAAATATTATTCTAACAGGATATTATTTTAGTCCGAGTTTAACGATTGGCACATCCACATTAAGTAATTATGGTAGTCGCGATATGTTGGTAATTAAAACCAATTCGAATTGTGTTTCGCAATGGGCACAAGGTGGGGGTGGTAATAACGATGATTACGGTTATGGTATTGGGGTTGATGCGGTAGGACGAATTTATGTAAACGGACATAATCACAGTTTCCTGGCTTCATTCGGAACTCAGACTTTAAGTTTTGGTGGAGTGGGCGATGCTTTTTTAGTAGCGTATAGTCCAACCGGGACAGCCTTATGGGCGGACGGCGTAGGCGGAGGAACAGATGATGGTTGGAATGCCTTGGCTTTGGACGGCGCCGGAAATATTTATTGCGGGGGCTATTTTTCAAGTACGTCGGTGAGCTTGGGAGCTACTAGTTTAAATTGTAATGGAAGCGGTGATTTGTTATTGGCAAAAATGTTGAATACAACCGGACTAGAAGTTATAGCTAAAAATGAGAATGATTTTGTCATGTATCCAAATCCAAGTTCGGGTATCGTTAATTTCAGATTATTACCGGAGGAGGGTTTTGATTTAGAAGTTTACGATGCGCAAGGAAAATCACTTATCAATTTTAACCACCAACCGGCTAGTTTGGCTTTGGATTTTAGCAATTATCGCAAGGGAATCTATTTGGTTCGTGTGACTAAAGGTGAATTTGTTCTCACTAAAAAACTCATCATTAATTAAATTTTAATAAGTACCTTTACCGCACATGAATGAAGGTACACTCATATTCGGAATTCGCGCCATTATTGAAGCGATAAACGCCGGTAAAGCCATTGATAAAATTTTATTACAAAAAGGATTATCCAATGAATTGTTTAATCAGTTACGTCAGGCATTGCGTGGTTCTGAAATTCCGTTTCAGTTTGTGCCTCCTGAGAAACTAAAGCGACTTACCGATAAAAATCACCAAGGTGCCATTGCATACATTGCCGAAGTAAATTATTACAGCACGGAAGATTTATTGGCAGAAGTTTTTGAAGCCGGCAAAACACCTTTAGTTTTAATTCTTGATCGCGTTACTGATGTGCGCAATTTCGGTGCCATTGCCCGCAGTGCCGAATGTGCAGGTGTTGATTTTATTGTTATTCCCAGCAGAGGAGCAGCGCAAATTAACGGTGATGCTATCAAAACCAGTGCAGGAGCTTTACATCGATTAAAAGTTTGCAGAGAGGATAATTTAAAGCACACCATAGAGTATTTAAAGGAATATGGTTTGCAAATAGTAGCCTGCCACGAGAAGACAGATAAATTAATTTACGATGCCGATTTCAAAAAGCCAACAGCCATTATTATGGGCTCCGAGGAAAATGGAATTAGCGGGGAGTATTTAAAGCGCAGCGATGTACAGGTTAAAATTCCTATGACCGGAAATATCGCATCTTTAAACGTATCTGTAGCCACAGGCGTGGTGTTGTTTGAAGTAGTTCATCAACGTTTATAGATTGTCACAACAAAGCAAAATATCTAACTCGTTTTTTGATTTCTTCGGCTTTTCAAATTTATTTCTTGCTATTGCCGTTTGTTGTTCAACGTTTCAAGGCGCATTCATTTTTGACAACATTGCACAACCTTCTTTTTCATTCGCGATTTTAAATTTCGCCGCGGCTTTTTTTCTTTACAATTTACAGCGTGTGTATCAAAGCACTTTACCTACAACGGATCATCGTTTGCATTGGTATAGAAAGAATAAGAAATGGATTTTTACACTGGCTATTCTTTTTGTTTTCGGATTTTGGGAAGTGGTATGGCGTATTTTTATGACCTATAGTGAAGGTATATTTGTTTATAGCATTTGTGCTTTTTTAAGTTTGTTATATTTTCTTCCCCCTCTCAGTTTACGAAAAGTGAAATTCGTGAAGCAATTTGCCATCGCATTTGTATGGGTCACCGTTTGCATTGTTATTCCTTTTATGTTTCATGACAATGAATTTACGGGCATAAGAGCTTTTACCAAAGACGAGTGGCTATATGTAATATCTCAATTCTGTTTTATTGCCGCGCTGTGTATTCCTTTCGATATCAGAGATTACGTGAAAGACAAATCGGAGGGAACTCAATCATTCCCTGTTTCTATTGGAATTAAGAACAGTAAGCGAGTGGCAATAGGATTAATGCTGATTTATTTTATCCTGTCTTTTTTTATTGAGGTAAGAAGCCTGATTGTCATTCGCGGATTAATTTTTATGGTAACAGTAATCGTGATTACTCAGGCCAACGAAAAACGCCATCCGTATTATTTTGTTTATTTAACGGACGGAATAATTATTCTGCAAACATTACTATTGTACGTGTTGTAAGGCTTTATGAAAAGCTGCAATGGTTTTCGTGATGTCATCATCGCTGTGCGCTTCACTCATAAATCCAACTTCATAACCGGAAGGTCCCATGTAAATACCATGTTCTAATAAATGATGGTACATGGTACGGAAGTATTGCATTGAATCCGCATCAATATCTTCTGCTGTTTGAATTTTGTCTTTATCTGTAAATGCAATCCAGAAAATACTTCCAACTGAAAACACTTTAAAGTTTTTTGTTTTGAATTGCGATAATCCGCTTAGTAATTTCTGAGTTTTACTTTCCAGTTTTTTATAGAAGTTAGGCTTTAAGCATTCGCTGAGTTGCGCGATACCGGCACTCATGGCAACAGGATTTCCACTTAAAGTTCCCGCTTGGTATACGCCACCTTCCGGAGAAATTTTACTCATGATTTCTTTACTCGCACCATACGCGCCTACAGGGAATCCGCCACCAATGATTTTTCCATAAGTAATAATATCAGGTTTAATGTTGTAATAACCCGCCGCACCGGTAAATCCTACTCTGAATCCGCTGATCACTTCATCAAACAATAAGAGCGTTCCGTTTTTTGTACAAATATCTCTGAGGAATTGTAAATAATCTTTGTCTTGCAATAATAATCCATTGTTAGCAGGAATCGGTTCAATAATAACGCAAGCAATCTGATTATGAAATTGCGCAAACGCTTCTTCCACTGCTTTTTTATTATTTAATGAAACAACAATAGTTTCATTAACAAAACTCTCAGGTACGCCTGCAGAAGATGTATTACCAAAAGTAACTAAACCTGAACCCGCTTTTACCAACAAAGAATCACTGTGGCCGTGATAACATCCTTCAAATTTTAAAATTTTATTTCTGCCTGTAAATCCTCTTGCTAATCGGATGGCGCTCATGACTGCTTCTGTTCCGCTACTGACAAAACGAATTTTTTCAATAAATGGATTGTTACTTAAAATTAATTCGGCCAATTCATTCTCTAGGCGTGTCGGAGCTCCAAACGAAGTACCGTTACGCATGGTTTTTTCCACCGCATTAAGAACTTTTTCATTCGCGTGTCCTAAAATCAATGGACCCCAGCTACAGCAATAATCTACTAATTCATTCCCGTCAGCATCCCAAATATGCGAACCTTTACCCTTTTCAATAAATAAAGGTGTTCCGCCCACGCTTCTGAATGCGCGTACCGGAGAGTTTACGCCACCGGGGAAGAAATTTTTAGCTTTTTCGAATAATTGTGCAGAGTTGCTGTTTTTCATAGAAAAAAATTTAGGTGCAAAGTTATATATTTGTTAGCTAACAATATAATTTTTAGTTTCACGCAGAGACGCAAAGGCGCAGAGAGCTGTATGATAGGTAAAGTTTTATGACAGAGAATGAGATTTCAGGATATTTGTTGGACTTATTTATTAAGATTCATACGCAGCTTGGTCCTGGCTTATTAGAGAGTGTTTATGAAGAGGTTATTTGCTTCGAACTAAGTCAGTCTAAAATTCCGTTTAAGAAGTAGTGTGGAATACCGGTAGTGTATAATGGATTTAAGCTTGATTTGGGATTTAGAGCGGATATAATTGTAGATGAGAAGGTTATTGTTGAGATTAAATCTATCGAACAACTGGCTCCTGTGCATCATAAACAATTGCTCACTTATTTGAGATTAACTAATATTAAATTGGGTCTTTTAGTTAATTTTAATGTAGATTTAATGAAGAACGGATTTCATAGAATAGTAAATAAATTATAAATAGTTTTAATAAAAAACTCTGCGTGCTCCGCGCCTCTGCGTGACACTTTTAAAATGAGTTGTAATTGAATTAATCATATGAACTTTCAAAACACAAAAGAATTTGCACAACAAAGTGATAAAGCTGATAAATTAAGTGTTTATCGTCAACGCTTTTTATTTCCACAACATAACGGACAAGATGTAGTGTATTTCACTGGAAACTCTTTGGGATTGCAACCTAAAACAACCCAGTCGTATATACAGCAAGAATTGGAAGATTGGGCGAAGTTTGGTGTGGAAGGGCATTTCCTGGCTAAACATCCATGGATGCCATACCATGAATTTCTTACCGATAAAATGGCAAAAATCGTTGGGGCACTTCCTGAAGAAACAGTCATGATGAATCAATTAACTGTTAATCTTCATTTATTGATGGTTTCTTTTTACCGACCAACTAAGCAGCGTTATAAAATTCTTTGTGAGGCAAAGGCGTTTCCTAGCGATCAATATGCTTTACAATCGCAAATAAAATTCCACGGTTATTCTATCGAAGATGCTTTAATAGAAATTTCTCCAAGAGAAGGTGAGTATACCATTCGTCATGAAGATATTTATTCTGCGATTGAGAAGAACAAAGATTCATTAGCATTGATAATGATTGGTGGCGTGAATTATTTTACGGGTCAGGTTTTCGATATGAAAGCGATTACGGAAGCCGGACATAAAGCAGGCGCCATTGTAGGATTTGATTTAGCGCACGGCGCCGGAAATTTAAAATTAGCATTGCACGATTGGGGTGTTGATTTTGCTGCATGGTGCAGTTATAAATATTTGAATAGCGGTCCGGGCAGTGTTGCGGGAGCCTTCGTACACCAAAAACATTTAAAGAATACGGATTTGCCAATGTTTGCAGGATGGTGGGGCCATGATAAGAAAACCCGTTTCTTAATGGACAAAACATTTGTACCTATGCAAACGGCTGAAAGATGGCAAATGAGTAATGCGCCAATTTTTGCAATGGCAGCATGTCGCGCCTCATTAGATATTTTTGATGAAGTAGGCATGGATGCGTTGGTGGAAAGAAGCAAGCGGTTAACTGCCTATCTTGAATTTATTGTTGGAGAGGTGAACAAGCAAAAAAATAATTGCTTGGAAATTATTACACCAAAAGAAAACAGAGGATGTCAGATTTCAATTGTTGCGAATGGATACGGAAAGCCATTGTACAATAAATTAATCGAAAACGGTGTGATTCCGGATTGGCGTGAACCAAACGTAATACGTTGTGCACCTGTGCCTTTATATAATTCTTTCGAGGATATTTTCAGGTTCGGACAAATCTTAAATTCGCTTTTATAAAAATATTTTTTTGGTGAATTGATTTTTTTAATACTTTTGAAGCGTTAATGAAAAAACAATTTGTAAATAATTCTTGGTGGTGGTTCGCGACACATGTTGTGAACAGCTAGATTATTTACCTATCTATACAGGCCATTTTGAAGCCCGCTGTTCCTCTACAGCGGGCTTTTTGTTTTAAATAATAATTGAAAAATGAAATTACACACACAAATAAAGAAAATACTCTCAGATAGATATACGCCGGTCTCGCTCTACATGAACCTGCGCGATCATTATCAAAAGCCATTGCTTCTTGAAAGCTGTGACTATAATTCACGGGTAGGTCATTATTCCTATATCTGTTTGAATCCGCTTGCGGATATTACCTTGAAGGGCGGAGTACTTAAAACCAAATCAGAATTGGCAGAGAATTCTAACAAAGTATTTAATTCGGCAGAAATTATCCGGCAATTAAATGCATTTTATAAATCGTTCGAATTCGAAACGTATCCGTTTGATTTCTGCTATGGCGGATTATTTGGTTTCATGGCTTATGATGCCATACCTTATTTTGAAGACATCCGTTTTAATAAGGAGAAAGAACTGGATTTGCCGGAGATGTATTATGCCTGTTATTCCCTTCTGTTGGTCTTCGATCATCAATCGGATAGTCTTTATCTGATTAGTCACGCCATCGACAACAAGCAATGTCAAATTCAATTGTCGGATCTGGAACAAAAGATAAAATCAGGAAAGGAAGTATGCTATCCGTTTTCGGCTATTGGTGGTGAAGAGGTCAATTGTACCGATGATGAATTTAAGGCCATGGTAGAAAAAGCCAAATACCATTGTCAGGCCGGTGATGTGTTTCAATTGGTGTTGTCAAAACGTTTCAGTCAGAAATTCGCCGGTGATGAGTTCAATGTTTACAGAGCACTTCGCAATTTAAATCCATCGCCATACTTGTTTTATTTTGATTTAGGGAATTATAAGTTTTTCGGTTCTTCCCCTGAAGCACAACTGGTCATCAATAATCAATCGGCGGAAATTCATCCTATCGCAGGTACTTATAAACGCACCGGTGATGATGCGCAAGACACTGAAAGCGCCGCTCAGTTATTTCATGATCCAAAAGAAAAATCAGAACACATGATGCTGGTGGATCTAGCACGAAATGATTTGAGCAAGTATTGCAAGCAGGTGGAAGTAAAAAAACTGGCGCAGATACAATTCTATTCGCACGTAATTCACCTGGTAAGCAAAGTAGAGGGCCGATTGAAAGATGAGTTTAGTCCTTTTGAACTTTTAACCGGAACATTTCCTGCAGGTACTTTGTCAGGAGCACCGAAATTCAGAGCGATGGAATTGATTGAGGAAATGGAACAAACATCGCGGGAATTTTATGGTGGTTGCATTGGTTTAATTTCGCATTGCGGCAAAGTGAATCACGCCATCATGATCCGTACATTTTTAAGTAAAGATTATTGTTTAACCTATCAGGCCGGTGCCGGGATAGTGATAAATTCCGATCCTGAGAGCGAGAACAATGAAATTTACAATAAAAGGCGTGCTTTAAAAAGAGCCGTACAGCATGCCGAAAAATTTAATAATATTACAAATCAAATCAGCCATGAAATTATTAGTGTTGGATAATTACGATAGTTTTACTTACAACCTCGTGCATTTAGTAGAAAAGGTAAGTGAAATCCCCTTTGAAGTTCATCGTAATGATAAGATTACCTTGAGCGAAGTGGCTGCATTTGATAAAGTACTTTTATCGCCGGGACCGGGATTACCAAAGGACGCAGGCATCATGCCTGAACTTATTAAGCAATACGCTTCTTCCAAATCCATTTTTGGAGTTTGTTTAGGATTGCAGGCAATCGGCGAAGCTTTCGGCGCTCAACTAAAAAATCTGGATACGGTTTATCATGGCATTGCTACTCCAATTCATGTTACCGGGAATGATATCCTGTTTAAGGATTGTCCCGCTACTTTCACAGTAGGCCGCTACCATTCCTGGGTAGTGGATAGAAATGCGCTAACCTCTGATTTAATAATTACTGCTGTTGATGAGCAAAATGAAATCATGGCACTGAAACATCAGTCGTATGACGTGAGAGGTGTGCAGTTTCATCCTGAATCTATTCTTTCTGAATACGGAGAAACCCTGCTCCGCAATTGGCTTAAAGCCTAATCGTTTAAACATAGTATTGAATTAATCATGCAAGCTTCAAAAGGAGCTTGCGACGTATTTATTATTTCCATTATGAAAACATATTTCGAAAAATTATCACAGGGCTATGCCCTCACACAAGAAGAAGCCTACTCCGCGATGACAGGCTTAATGCAAAAGGAGTTAAATGCAACTCAAACCGCAGCTGTATTGGCTTTCTATCGCGCAAGACCAATTACGCTGCAGGAATTAAGTGGTATGGCAGCGGCACTGGAAGAACATTGCATCAAAATAGAATTTGAGCAAGAAACAATGGATGTATGTGGAACAGGCGGAGACGGAAGAAACACTTTTAATATTTCCACTTTAAGCGCGATTGTTTTAGCGGCAAGCGGCATTCCCGTTGCCAAACACGGTAATCATGGCTCCACATCAGTCAGCGGATCATCCGACATCTTAAAATATCTCGGGTATGAATTTACCAATGACATCAATGTGTTGCGTCGTCAGCTCGATGAAAACAATATTTGTTTTTTGCATGCGCCATTATTCCATCCTGCTTTAAGCAGTGTAGTCTCCTTAAGAAAGGAAATTGGCTTCCGAACTTTTTTTAATCTTATCGGACCATTAACCAATCCTGCTAATATATCGGCCAAGTTTGTTGGCGTATATAATCAGGAAACCGCACGATTGTATCATTACTATCTGCAAACACAAAACATCCGCTACACGATAGTCAATTCAATTGATGGGTATGATGAAATCAGTTTAACCGGCGCGGTTAAGTCTTACTCCAATCAATCCGAAAAACTTTACACTCCCACAGAATTATATTTTGAAGCTGTAATGCCTGAGGATATTGTGGGCGGCCATAGCATGGAAGAATCGGCAAGGATATTTGTGAACATATTACTGAATAAAGAAACTCATCAACGTAAACATGTGGTGCTTGCTAATGCCGCCGCCGCATATTGTTGTTATTCGCCTCAAACTCCTTTTCATCAGGCAGTGGAAATCTGTAAAGAAGCAATTGATTCCGGAAAAGCATTTAACGTATTAAAAAATATAACTAAAAAATGAAAACACTATTTGACATTGTAGATTTCAAAAAACAGGAAGTTGAACAACGTAAGCAGCTTTATCCTGTTCGTTTATTAGAGACCTCCATTTATTTTGAAAGCGATTCCGTATCTCTCAAAAAGTATCTTTTGCGTAAGGACAAGAGTGGTATTATAGCGGAGTTCAAGAAGCAGTCGCCGTCTCTGGGCATCATTAATAAATATGCTGAAATTGAAAAAATATCCATCGGTTATATGCAGAGCGGTGCCAGTGCTTTATCTGTTTTAACCGATTCGAAATATTTTGGCGGGAGCAATAGCGATTTAACACTGGCGAGGAAGTTTAATTATTGTCCCGTTTTACGCAAAGATTTTATAATAGATGAGTATCAGATTCTGGAGGCAAAATCCATTGGAGCGGATGCTGTTTTGTTGATTGCATCTATATTAACGTCTCAGGAAATAAAGAACTTTACCCGTTTAGCGCATCAGTTGAAAATGGAAGTTTTGCTCGAGTTGCATGGTGAAGAAGAAATAAATAAAGTTTACGGCGACGCAGATGTGATTGGCATCAATAACCGCGATTTAAAAACCATGTCAATCGATCTTACACATTCCGTAAGAATGAAAAAATTACTTCCATCCAATGCAGTGTTGGTATCGGAGAGTGGTATTAATAAACCTGAGGATGCTTTACTGCTTAAAAAGGAAGGTTATAATGGTTTTTTAATTGGCTCACATTTCATGAAACAAGCCAAACCACATGAAGCCTGCAGGACTTTTATTGCAAAATTTAATCAGTTAATACAAAGCCATGAAAATTAAAGTATGCGGTTTAAACAATCCGCTTAACATAGTGGAATTGGCCGGCGCAGGTGTCGACTTGTTCGGATTTATATTTTACAAGAAATCGCCGCGCTATTATAACAGTTCACTGGATAATCATGTTATCAGGGATATGTATCACTCGATACAAAAGGTGGGCGTGTTCGTTAATGCCAACGAGTATGAGATAATGGATGCGGCGGCTAAATATTATCTGGATTATGTGCAATTGCACGGGAATGAATCTCCTCAATTGTGTACAAAGCTCAATCAACATGTCAAAGTGATTAAAGTATTTTCTGTAGAGAACAAACTGAATAAAGCGTTTATGGAAAAATATAGCGAAGTCTGCGATTATTTTTTATTGGATACCAAAACTAAGTTGCATGGCGGCTCCGGTAAGCAATTTGATTGGCACGCCCTAGAGGATTATGATTTCAAACAACCGTTTTTTCTGAGCGGAGGTATAGGAATAGAGGATGTGGAGACTATCAAAAGGATTGAACACCCTAAGCTTTATGGCATCGATGTCAATTCCAAATTTGAAATTATTCCAGGTACAAAGGACACGCAATTAGTAAAAGAATTTATAAAACAAATCAACTATTAAAATGAAAACAGAAATACTAAACAGAAAGGGATATTACGGCGAATTTGGAGGTGCCTATATTCCTGAAATATTATACAACAACGTGCATGAATTAGAGAGTTACTTTCTCGATATCCTATCTTCTCCCGATTTTAAGATAGAGTATGATCATTTGCTCAAAGAATATGTGGGCCGTCCAACACCTTTGTATCACGCGAAAAATCTGTCTGAAAAATATAAAGCCACCATCTTACTGAAACGCGAAGATCTTAATCATACGGGTGCACATAAAATTAATAACGCTGTTGGGCAAGCATTGCTTGCAAAACGTTTAGGCAAGAAAAGAATCATTGCGGAAACCGGCGCGGGACAACATGGTGTTGCCACTGCTACCGTATGCGCACTAATGAATCTGGATTGTGTTGTGTACATGGGACAAACTGACATTGAACGGCAAGCTCCTAATGTGAGCAGGATGAAAATGCTGGGTGCAAAAGTTATTCCGGTGCATTCGGGAAGTCGATCACTTAAGGATGCAACCAATGAAGCTATTCGTGACTGGATGAATAATACAGAGGATTCCTATTATCTAATTGGCTCCGTGGTTGGACCGCATCCTTATCCCGATTTAGTGGCACGACTACAAGCTGTAATTAGTGAAGAGATTAAGCATCAATTGAAGGAGAAATTTAACCGCAGCTCTCCTGATTATGTGATAGCGTGTATTGGCGGAGGCAGTAATGCCGCAGGTGCCTTCTATCATTTTATTGATGACGCTAAGGTTAAGCTCATTGGTGTTGAGGCGGCAGGAAAGGGCATACACTCAGGACTAACGGCTGCTACATTAGCCATTGGTAAACCGGGTATTATTCATGGCTGCAAAACCTATTTAATACAGAATGCCGACGGACAAATAACGGAACCGCATAGTATATCAGCGGGGCTTGATTATCCGGGAATAGGACCGCTGCATGCAAACTTATTCAAAACACAACGCGCGCAGTATTTAAGCGCGACTGACGAAGAAGCTTTGGAAGCGGCTATGGAATTAACGCGAAGGGAAGGCATAATTCCTGCTTTGGAAAGCGCGCATGCACTGGCGGCGCTTCAACAACTTCAGTTCAGGAAAGAAGATATTGTGGTAGTTAATTTATCCGGAAGAGGAGATAAGGATTTGAATACATACATCAATCATTTAAATTATTAAACATGAATAACAGAATAGAAAAATTATTTCAGAATAAAGACAGAGATATTGTCTCGATATTTTTTACCGCGGGTTATCCCAATTACACTGATACTTTGGAAATTGTGAAGGCGCTTGATTCGGCAGGTGCCGACTTAATGGAGATAGGAATTCCGTTTTCTGATCCATTGGCGGATGGAAAGACCATTCAGGAAAGCAGCAGTAAGGCAATCGCCAACGGTATGACGCTATCCAATTTGTTCGATCAGCTAATTGTGCTTCGGAAAAAAACACAGAAGCCGGTTATTTTGATGGGCTACTTAAATTCCGTTTTGCAATACGGTATAGAATCATTCTACGCCAAATGCCATGAATGCGGCATTGACGGTGTGATTCTTCCTGATTTACCGATTGAGGAATATGAAGGTGAGCATAAACAGCTTGCTGATAAATTTAATGTGATTATGATTTTTCTGCTATCTCCCTTATCACAACATAACCGTGTTGAGGAAGTAAAAAAAGCAGCTAAGGGATTTGTTTACCTGGTGTCTTCCAATTCAACTACAGGGAATGAAATTAAAAATTCGCATCAATTGGAAGAGGTTATTCCTCGCTTCAATTTAAATCTGCCGGTGTTAATCGGATTCGGGATAAAAGACAAAGCAAGTTTTGAAACAGCCTGTAAAGCGGGCAACGGCGCCATTATTGGTTCTGAATTTATCAGAAGAATAGGACAGTCTGAAAATATTAAAAGTACAACGGAACAATTTATTAATGAATTAAAACATCAGTCATGATCATACAGCTTAAAGAAAATATTTCCTCGACAGAAAAATCCGGCATCGGAAATTATTTATCAGAAAAGAAATTTGCTAGCAAAGAAGTCAGAACCCAATTAGGGCATTATCTGGTTTGTATTGGAAAAACAGACTTCGATATCAGAACCGTTGGAAATATGAATGGGGTAAAGGATATCCATGTTGTTTCCGACAGCTATAAACTCGTAAGTAAAAAGTGGAAAACCAATAACACAAAGATTCATTTGGATGATGAATTGGTGATTGGCGGTGAACGTCCTGTTATTATGGCCGGTCCATGCTCTGTAGAAAGTGAGAAGCAAATACAAAGCATAGCGGAGCATTTGGTAAAAAATGGAGTCAGAATAATGCGTGGCGGTGTGTTTAAACCAAGAAGTTCTCCTTATGCCTTCAGGGGAATGGGTATTGAAGGTTTGAAATTAATGCATGCTATTTGCAAACCGCTCAACATAAAAATCATTACGGAGGTGATGCAAGAATCACAACTGGAACAGATGGAACCTTATGTGGATATTTTTCAGGTGGGGGCGCGTAATTCGCAAAATTTTAATTTATTGGATGCATTAGGAGAATTAGATAAGCCTGTATTAATAAAAAGAGGCATCAGCGGAACCATTGAAGAGCTGCTTTATTCGGCGGAGTATGTATTCAGCAAAGGGAACGAAAAATTAATTTTGTGTGAAAGAGGTATCCGTACATTCGAAAATGCGTATCGGAATACATTTGATATTAATGCCATTCAGGTTTTAAAAGATAAGTCACACCTGCCGGTCATTGCTGATCCCTCGCATGGCGTTGGAATAAGGGATTATGTGTCGAAATTAGCCTTAGCAAGTTTAATTAGTGGCGCGGATGGTGTTATTTATGAAGTACATGAAAAACCCGAAGAGGCTTTATCGGATGGGCAACAAACATTAAATTTTGAGGAATCTAAATCGTTAATTGATAAAATTCATGTTTTAAGCAATTCATTCATTTAGTATATTTAAGCATGAAAGCAATCGCCTCAATCGGATATAAAGTTCATTTCGGTAAGAACGTTTTTAAGGAGCTTAATTCTTTTCTTACAAAAAATAAATATTCAAAGTATTTTGTGATTTGTGATCAGAATTCGTTTCATAATTGCTACACCGAACTGCTAACAAACTGCAAGAAATTACAATCTGCGGAGATTATAGAAATTGATCCGGGCGAAAGTTCAAAAAACCTGGATACCTGTGCTCAGATATGGGAAACCATGCTGGAGTTAAATGCTGATAGAAATACATTGGTTATAAATTTAGGTGGCGGTGTTGTTTCCGACATGGGAGGTTTTATCGCTTCCGTTTACAAGCGTGGTGTAGATTTTATAAATATTCCAACTACCTTGCTCTCGATGGCCGATGCAAGCGTTGGTGGAAAAACGGGAATAGATTTCGCTAACCTCAAAAATGTTATTGGTACCATTACACAACCCAAAGCAGTTTTTGTTAATATAAACTATTTGTCTTCCCTGTCGCAACGAGATACAAAAAATGGAGCGGCGGAAATTTTAAAAATGGCTTTGATTAGCGATAAGGTGCTGTGGAAGAAAATGAAATATGATTACGAACTTAAAAGCATTGGTGAGTATTTATATAGGAGTGTAGAATTAAAAAATAAATTTGTCAAAAAGGATCCATCAGAAAAAAATGTACGGAAGGCGTTAAATTTCGGGCATACGATTGGGCATGCAGTAGAAGCTGTTTTATTGGGTACCGATGATGAACTGCTGCATGGTGAAGCAGTGATAGTAGGAATGATTGCAGAAAGTTTTATTTCATATAAGAAAAAATTGATTTCTAAAAACGAACTTGATGAAATCGTGAGTTGCTTTAAAAATACGTTTACATTAAGTCCGGTTCATCCGCAACATTTCACCGCGATGGATTTACTTATCTTAAACGATAAGAAAAACAGCAACGGCAAAGTACTCTTCTCACTGTTGAACAAAATAGGTTCCTGTAAAATAAATCAGATTGTTCCCGCTTCATTGGTAAAATCCTCTCTGGAATATTATAATTCAGTTGTGCATGATAAAAATTAGCACGCCAAATAAATCGATAAATACCGAAATTCATATTTCGGGTTCTAAAAGTTTGAGCAATCGCCTTTTAATGGTGCGTGCAATTTCAGGATTGGATTTACACTTCAAAAATTTATCCGACTCAGACGATACCATCACGATGGCAAAGGAACTTGGTTTGGTAAAGGGGAAAACTTCTTCCGTAATTGATGTCGGGCATGCAGGAACCGACATGCGGTTTTTATCAGCGTATTTAAGCGGTAAAATTGGCGACTGGACTTTAACTGGATCGGAGCGGATGCAACAACGTCCGATTGGTGAGTTGGTAAATACATTGAGAAAGCTGGGCGCTAATATTACTTATCTGAATAAAGAAGGCTTTCCTCCTTTAAAAATTGTTGGGAGTAAATTAAATGGTGGTGCAATTGAAATCGATGGAAGTGTAAGTAGTCAATTTATTACAGCTTTATTATTAATTGCACCAACCCTTGAAAGTGGATTAACCCTTCAGATAAAAAACGAATCAGTTTCGAAGCCGTACATTAAAATGACGATTGAAGTGATGAATCAATTTGGTGTAGCTGTTGAACAAATCGGTAATGTGATTAAAGTTCCTTCTGCTCATTACAAAAAAGACGGACTTGATTACTATGTAGAGTCCGATTGGTCATCTGCTTCGTATTGGTACAGTTTTGTGGCATTAGCAGATGAAGCAAAAGTAACACTACGGAATTTCAATAAGTCCAGTTTTCAATCGGATTCTATTGTTCAATCTTTATATGAGAAATTAGGAGTAAAAACACACTGGGATGCTACCGGGATAACTTTAACTAAGCAAGCTTCATCTATATCGGAGTTGCAATATGATTTTCTTGACTGTCCTGATATTGCGCAAACAGTAGCTGCTACTTGTGTTGGATTAGGACTTAAAGCGCATTTAACCGGACTACAAACATTACGCATTAAAGAAACAGACAGAATTGCTGCCATGAAAGCCGAACTCGAAAGATTTGGCGCAGCAGTTGAGATGACAGATAGTTCAATTAAGATAAACCCTAATGCATCACCATTAACACCAACCGACGAGATTAAAACTTATCATGATCATCGCATGGCCATGAGCATTGCGCCACTTGTGATGAAATGTAATACACTTACTTTCGATGATGAAGACGTGGTGAATAAATCTTATGCGGCGTTTTGGGATGACTTACAAGAAGCCGGTATCGATGTAGAATAAAAAATCCCCAACATTTCTGAAGGGGATTTTTTTGTCGAAGAAAACTATTCTATTCCTTAATGATTTTGTTTTTGTAAACCTGTTTTTCTCCTGACATCAAGCGGATGTGATAAATTCCGGACGCGTATTCGGAAAGATTAATTTTTGAATTCAATTCTTTCACTTCTTGTTTTTTAATCAATTCACCTAAGCTGTTGTAAATTTCAATTACATTATTGAACTGACTTGAATTTACATTTAAATTGAATTCTCCGTTGGTCGGGTTTGGATATAATGAAATCGAAGTGTTTTTAGTGTTACTCTCGATGTTCGTACAAACATTAACTGTAATCGCAACTATTGTGGAGCTGGAACATCCGCCGGGTCCTGTTCCTGTAACTGTGTAGTTAGTGGATGTGGTAGGGCTCACAACCGTTGTAGGTCCGCTCGCTCCTGAACTCCAGCTATACGAACTTACCGGGCCAATGGCAGTGGCAGTAAGTGTTGAACTTTGTCCGGCACAAATGCTGGTAGGGATTCCCACAGCAACAACAGTTGGTGTCGTATTAACTGTTACCGTTACTGCTGCAGTTTGTGAACAGGCACCACTGGTACCGGTTACAACGTAAGTAGTAGTGAAGAAAGGTGACACGGAAATACTCTGTGTTGTTTGGGACGTGCTCCATGAATAGGAGGTAGCTGAACCGCTCGCGTATAAATTTGTTGAGTTGCCGCTACAAATAACAGCAGGACTGGCAGTAACCGCAACAGAAGGCATTGTGCCAGATCCAACGTTAACAGTTTGTGTTGATTTACATCCATTTCCATCTGTAACTGTTACAGAAAAGTTACCCGGTACCGGCGTGATGGCCACACTTGTGGTTGAACCGGTTGACCATGAATAAGAAAGCGGTCCGGTACCAATAGCCAAGGCTGTTAAAGTTGCATGTTGTGTTGGAATACAAATAGCCGTTGGATTAGAATTGATTAATACGGTAGGAGGTGGTATTACGGTGGCTACAGCACTCTGTGTGTTAGTACACCCGTTACTGCCGGTGATAACACAGGAGTAAATGGTGGTTACTGTTGGAGAAGCATTAATGCTAAATGTGGTAGCTCCAGTGTTCCAGCTATAAGTAAATGGCGATGGCCCTACCGCAATCACCGAAAATGTTGCCGAACTTCCTGAACATACAGAAAGAAAATTTGGCATCATGGTGGCAACAGGGTTGGCGTTTACAGTAATGGTTTTAATTACTGGTAAGCTTGAACCGGATAAATTAAAAGCAGTTAGTCCAACTGTATAAACGCCTGCTGTATTATACAATACAGTTGGGTTTTGAACGGTCATAACAGAGGGCGTAGCACCCGCTAAGGTATAAGACCAAATTACCGGCGCATTGGTTGACATATCAGTGAAACTTACTGTGGAACCAGCACAAACAGGGTTGGGCGAAAAAGAGAAATTAGCAACCGGAACCTGAGCAAATATCCTTCCTGTAAGAAGAAATAAGCAAGCCATGATTAAAAAGTGTAATTGTTTTTTCATAGGTTTTGTTTTATACAATACTATTAAAATTTCACTTGTCATTTGTGTTTTTTACTCGATTAATGAGGGGATTGCCTCATTTGGGGGCTTGTCCCTACGATATGAATAAGCCAATTGCTTAAGACCGACCTAAATCGTACATTTGTCGCTCTTACAATGGCCTTATTCGGAAATACAGATAGTAACGGACAACCAAAGGAAATGTCATTTCTGCAACACCTTGAGGAATTGCGTTGGCATTTGGTAAGAAGTGCTGCTGTAATTGTTGTTTTCGCGATTGCCATTTTTTGTTTACCCGGAATTTTTATTGATGAGATTTTTTTAGGACCAATTAAGCAGGATTTCATTTCATACCGCGCCTTATGTGCCTTAGGTCATAAAATCGGAGCGGGTGACGTGATGTGTATGCAGGTGAAAGAGGTGAAGTTGCAAACACTTGGTATATCAGAACAGTTTTTTACACACATGTGGTTTGCCTTTATGGGTGGATTAATTTTAGGTTTCCCTTTCTTGTTGTGGGAGTTATGGAAGTTTGTTCGTCCGGCATTAAAAGATAAAGAGATTGGACCTGTGAAGATATTTGTTGTTATCGCTTCTCTTTTGTTCTTATTTGGAATTTGTTTCGGTTACTTCATTATGTTTCCAATGTCTTACAATTTCCTTATCAACTATCAAATGTCGGATAGCGGATTGATTGAGACGAATCAAACCTTGGATGATTATTCATCTTTTATTACTACCATGACTTTGGTATCGGGAATTATTTTCGAGTTGCCAATATTGGTTTATTTCCTTTCCCGCATGACATTGCTAACCCCGGCATTCATGCGTAAATACCGCAAGCATGCTGTTGTTATTATTTTAATTGCAGCGGCAGTCATTACACCAAGTCCGGATGTTACTTCACAAATGGTTGTTGCTGTTCCAATGTATTTGTTATATGAAGTAAGTATTTATGTTTCTAAGTACGTCGTAAAAAAATATAAACTCGAAGACTAATGAGCAATCCTGTACAAGAATTTAATGATTATCGTTCGCGTATGAACGATGTATTAATGAGTAAAGATAATCTGGTTTTAAAACGATTATTTAATCTCGATACTAACACATATGCAGAAGGCGCATTAAATGTAAAAACAAAAGAGATGCTTGGACTTGTTGCCAGCATGGTGCTTCGCTGCGATGACTGCATAAAATATCACCTGGGAAAATGTAAAGAGCAGGGATGTACCACCGAAGAAATTTATGAAATTTTTGCCGTTGCAAATATTGTAGGAGGTACCATTGTTATTCCACACACACGCCGTGCTGCTGAGTATTGGGAAGAGTTGTGTAAATAATATTTTACTCTTTAATTTTACTAAATTTAGATTATGAAACGGTTTTTAATAATCTTAGTATCTGTTGTTTTTTTTAATTCGGCAGCTAATTCCCAGACTTTAGTAAAAGGACTTTACGTCGATAAATTCAATTTGATTTTAGGTAATATTCAAAAGGAAGATAGCTTATTAAATTATGCACAAAGTCAAGGTTTTAATTATCTTGCTTTGTACAATTTGTGGAATGTACATACAACTGCCAGCTTAACAAACACTACAACCGCTTTGCCATTAGCGAATTTTATCAATAAAGCAAAAACAATGTATGGCATCACAAACGTTGGCGCAACCGGCGAAAGTTTTTGGTTTTTTAGTAATGTAATTCATGTTTATAATCAACAACACACTAATCCTAATCATAAATTTGATGTATACAATCTTGAATTTGAATTCTGGATTAATTCATCTGTAAATACAGGCGGTATTTATTGTACTACATATCTTCAGCCTCAGGGTTTCACTTGTGATACGTCCGGTGCTTTTAAGTTTTTTAAACGTGAATTAAGACGAATCGATTCTTTGGGAAACACCGTTGGTGTAACGTCAGAGACCTATATAGGCTGGCCAAATGCAGGACAAGCAAAAGCAATAGTTCAAAATTGCGACAGGGTATTGATAAGTGCTTATGTGAATAATCAATCTACTACATACACCTACACGCGTCCACGGTTAATTGATTTAGCCGGAGCTAGTGTTCAGGCAAAAGTCATGCCCATATTTTCGGCAGAACCTGTATTCATGGGGCCTTGGGTACAAAGCAATACACCACTTCAGGCATTTACTAATTACAGTGTGAATTTCACAAACGAAACTGGTTTGTGGAAGAGTAATATTTCCTTGTTAGGGTATCAATGGTTTGCTTATAGTTTTATGCCAAAAACATTTTCTTTGAATCTTAATGAAATATTTCATGAGAGTAAAATACAGGTTTATCCAAATCCGGTTATCGATGGTAAATTAAAAGTAAAATGTAGTGACTGTGAAATAAAAATTTTAAACAACATGGGTCAAATTGTAAAAACTAAGATAATGCCCCGTGAAGGAAAAGGTGAAATCGATGTGAATGACCTTGAAAATGGAATTTATTTTGTTTCTATAAATAATTCTTACAATAAAATAGTTGTCAGTAAAAATTAGTTTAAAGCAGATTCATTTTCATTAAGAGCAATAAGAAACTACTCGCGATAAGCAAAAAAAACAATGTATTCGCTACTTTTAATTGCTTTATGTTATAGAAATAATCGCTCAGTAAAATACTTATTGGGATAATAGAGGCGATAAGCGGAAAGTAATAACTGTTGTCCTTTGCGAAAAAATTGATTACCGAAAAAAGCATTAACCAATACATAAGTCCGAGATTTTTTTGCGTTTTAATTCTGGAGCCTAATCCTCTTGTGGCATGTTTCGAGGCCGTTAGTAACAGTAAAATGATTAAAACAATAAACAACGGATAGAAAAATTCAGATATCACCGGTTTCCGGAAGTTAGTCAATAAACTACCAAGATTATTCAGGTAATCATGAAAGTCATAGTTCGCTAAATATCCAACAGAACTATAAATTAAAAGAGGTGTTGATAATCCCATAAATCCGATGGTCCACTCGCGCCAGTTAAACGGACGTAACACCAACAAACAAATGATAAGCAGGAAAGCGTAAAAGGCATAGTTGATGTAGAAGAATGTAGCTAGTGAAATAAAAAATGCAGCTTTAAAAATCATTGGTAATACATTATCTTCACGATAGGTTTCAATCAAATAAATCAATGCCAATAAAATAAATACATTGGCAATTAATGAAGGGTGAATTAATGCAGATCCTAACTCTATACTTCCAAAGAGTAAATAAAGAAATCCCGGAATGTAATTGGTTTTTTCAACCATTTCCTCGCGAATGGCAAGTATTGAAATAAGTACTGCGCCAACGGCTAAGGACGAGAGGTTGACTAAACTCACCGCAAGTGTTGACGAAACATTACTGAGAAGTAAAGTATAAAAAACACTCTCGTAATTATCAGATTGTGAGTTAGTTGTAATTAAGAAGTTGAGTGCGCTTGCAACAAGAAAATATATAATAATCAGCGGTAGTGCCCCTTTTAATCCCTTTTTTAATGTACCGACTACCACAATTTTTTAGATTTCTAATTATTTATATATTTGTACGGTAAACTTACAAAATTTATACAAATGAAACTTTTAATGATTACTTGGACAGATATCTTTGAAGGAACAGGAACTTTCTTCTACTGGTGTTTCAAAGGTATGCGTGCTTTAAGCCAAATGCCAAACGTTTTGATGGGTGGATTTGTTATTTTTCTTTTAGCTTATTGGACATTACGTTTGATGAAGTACAAGAAAGAAGCAGTTCGCAACGGAACTTACGAGTAATCTATCATGATAATAAAAAAAGCCCTTAAGAAATTAAGGGCTTTTTTTATTCTAGTATTTTAAGGTCATATTCTTTAGCTCTCGAAACGCGCCTTTTTCAATTGCAGAAATTTGATTGAGCATATCGGCACATTCGTCATAATATTTCTGATCGTCTAATCTTCCTTTATAGATTCTTCCCATTTGTACTGCACTTGTTCTCCATAAATCACCGGCTTTTGTAAATTCATCTGATACTTTTAATAACCGATCGTCGCTGAGGTATTTTGATGCTTCTTCTAAAAATGCAGCGTATATAAAACGGAATCCGCCGCCACCGGTTCCGATTTCTTCTTGCATACGAACAATTTGTCCTAAATATAAAGCAGCTTTTTTAGCGCCTAATTTATCGCGCCATTTACGAATGTGTTTAGCTGTATAATTAATACCAGAAACTCCTGCGATTGGTCCGGGAATATAAAGCATATCACGCGAAGCACGTTTAATGCCTTTCACAATCGCTCGCCTGATCGTTTCGTCACTCACTGCTTTTATGTTTTCAGGGTAATATACATGACCATTTGGAGCGAAAGGTCCTTTTGCAAAGCGAACTTTCATCATGTCTTGTTCTGTCAAACGTGTTACGCCTTCCATTACAGGATCACTAACTAAATATTCATTTCCTTCTTTTGCAAAAGTGATTAAGTTATGTGCGTTAAAATGGAAACGATATTCAGGCGGAAAGTATGGTAAGTTGAATACACCAACCTGACAGCCCACCGGCTCACCTAATTTTATTTTGTTGTCTAAAAACTCTTTTGCGCGCTGTTCGTTGCTGAATTTTTTTCTGGTTACACTTAGCCCCAATAGTTTTGCTGCACGCGAGAAAATAAATCCCGGCATCGTACGGTAAGAAACCGCCGGCCCGCCGTTAATCATTAAGAATGGAATATGAATGTAAAAAATCCCTGAACCCATTCCGAACACTAAAGGTTCAGTTGCAAAATCTAATCCGTGATATCTTAATAAACTCGTGGCAACGCCGTTTTCGCAATGCGCGGCTTGTATGTGCTTAAATTCTTTCTTCACTATCCTTTGAAATTTTTTAATTCTTGTAATGTAATATCGAATGCTTTTGCATAGCGTGACAGTTTCTCATCACTAAGTTTGGCAAATACGGATGGTTTCATGTGACGCTTGATATTAAATTTCCAAAAACCTGTATATGCAGAAAGTAGAGTTAAGTCCATTAATTTTAATTCCATATAATAAGCGACCGGACTTTTTTCTCCGTTTTTCACCGCTAATGCAGTTTCTTTCACGCGTTCATTAATATCTTCCCATGCGTTATCCAAGGCCACTTTTTTAACTTCCCATCCTGTGCTTAGTGCAGTGGTGTATTTCCCATCCGCATTTTTCACATACAACATATCGCGCGTGTATTTTTCAAGCGCTGATTTATCTTGCGGTATTTCTTCTTTTTTCATGAATTAATAAGCGGTTAACAAAGCGTAGGCGTATGTAAAGCGCGCGCTCTCAGGAACCATTAATAAAATCTTATCGCCCTTTTTTAATTTACCTGAATTCATTAATTCTTCAATCATTAAATATACCGAGCCCGCTCCAACATTTCCTAATTGAGTAAGGTTGGTAAACCATTTCTCCTGCGGGATATTGATATTGTACTTAACAATTTCTTCCGCAATTTTATTTCTGAAAAATTCTGATGACAGATGAGGTAAAAAATAGCTGATTGTATTTATATCCAGTTTATGTTTTTCAAGAAGGTCTTTCAAATACAAAGTTCCGGTGGGTACAATGTGTTTTCCCAGTAACTTCACATCCTGTTTTAATGCGAAAGTAGAATGAGCCATCCATTCGTCAGGTGTCATCTCTTTCCAGCCGGTGGTTGTTCCATCTGCATTTTTATCAGCGCCCGCATACATACAGGTTTCAATTTCATTGGCAAATGATTTTATTTCTAACCATTCGATTTTTAATGATACAGGACCTCTTGGTTTGTTTTCTAACAAAACTGCACCTGCGCCGTCAGAAAGCATCCATCTTAAAAAATCTTTTTCGAATGAAATGAGAGGTTGTTGTTCAAGTTCAGCTAATTTTTCAGTTTCTTTTTCAAACTGTTCAGAGCGCAACCAAGAAGATGTTTTTTCTGATCCGGTACACACAGCGTTTTTTGTGTTACCTGAAGCAACCGACATGTATCCGTATTTTAAAGCTTGCATACCGGCACAGCAGGCACCTGAAGGAGAAACGAGTTCAACAGGACTGGCTTTTAATTCGCCATGTACCATCGATGCATGGGAAGGTAATAAGTTATCAGGAGTAGTTGTTCCACAAGCTATCAATTCAATATCCGCTAATTTAAAATCTCCATTGGCTAATTTTTGAATTGCCATAGCCGTCATTTGAGCATTGTTATGCGTAGAGTGCCCGTTTTTGTCAATGGAATAATATCTTGATTTTATTCCATTATTGCGTAGTGTAAGACTTTTGCCTTTGGAAGGTTTTCCATCAATAAGACCTAAGTAGGCATCCATCTCATCATTGGAGATGGGATCATTCGGTAAAAATCGGGAGGCTTTTGTTATATAAACTTCAAACATAAAAAAAGTAACAAGGTGTTAAATTAATTCTTTCTCTTTATAAAACCACATAACCTTAACATCTTTTGCAATTTGTTCATCATATGGTAATGCGTCTTTGCTGGTTGTATCAGTAGTGCCATTTTCAAGATCAACAGTGTAAGGATTTACTTTCATATCCAAATCAGTTCCTTTGGCATGGTGACTCACTAACCTGAAAATTTCAGCCGCCACTTTTTCTAAAATAGCAATGTTTTCTGAAACTTTTTTCAATAAATTTTGCGAATTGCCATGTTGCACATCAATTCCTTGCTGGAAGTTTTTCAAGAAGTCTAAATCAAATGGGTCGATGTAACGGTTCTCAAACACTTCCGTATCGTAAGGTTTCCATTGAATAAAGAAATTCTGCATTTGAATGTGAAGCTTAGTGAATTTTTTTCCTAATCCGTTTTCGGAGGCAAATAGTTCTTTCAACACTTTTAAATCTGTAAACGCATTATTGGTAAATAATAAAGCTAACACCGACCAATACACCGCCCAGTCCCAAAAGATTTTTACAACCATGATTTGCGTATTTCCCCACAGTTGATATTTGTTCTGGTAAATCTGTGTCCAGGCTTCAAAAATATTCAAGTGTGTTTGTTCATACACCAATGTTCTTAGTGCGATATCTTCACCGGCAAGATCGCGTAAAATTAAATCGCTCAGCCAGGTATTATTTAAGGAAATAAAATCTGTACCCGGAGAATAGAATGGGTCTAAGAATGGTCCCGACTCACCTGTTGTTGCCCAGCGTTGTTCGGCTGAATATATTTTTTGTGTGGAGTGTCCATAATGTTTTAATATCAGAAAATCCATTAAGCCATCGCCTTTTCCTAGAGGCTCCAACATTTTATGGCAAAGCGGTTCATTTTTTTCTAACCACGCAATTGCCTTGTGATATTGGTTAAGTTGATCGAAGGGATGAATTTTTTGATCGGCAACAATTCCAATACTTGTATTTTCTGTTCCTAATGGAATCACCCACACCCAATAACCTTTATCCATAAAATGGACAGTGCTTAAATAGCGCAAACGTGGTTTAAGTTTGTTTTTCCACTCCTGATTATCGGTCCACTCGTCAATATCAATCACACCTTTCAATCGCCACCACACTGCATTTACATCATGATCCCAATCTTTTTTAAATCCTAATTTGTGTTTTAAAACATTACCGCGACCGGATGCATCCGGGGTCCATTTGCCTCTTGCTTTGAATTCTTCTTTATTAACTGTGTAGGTTACTTCATTATAACCATCGCAAAATCCAACATCTTTTACACGCGCACCTAAAACCACTTCTGTGCCTAATTCTTTGGTGCGTCGGAATAATTCATTCTCTAGTGTGCCTCTGTCGAGTTGGTGACTTGGAACAAATAATTTTTCACGAGGGCCCAATTCAACACGAGAAGCAATGTCAGATTTATTGTGGGATGGAAAGAAAAAGCGTAGTCCATGTTTAGGTAATTCGTCTTTCTCTAAATAATCTTTTAAGCCAAGTACTTCACGTAAATAATAACTTCCCAATTCAACAGTTGATTCTCCCACTTTGTGAGCAGCTTTTGGTGCTTCTGTTTCGCGTTTTTCCAATACCAAAATACTGATATCGGGTTTAGATTTTTTCAACTGAATAGATAAGCAAAGGCCTGCAAGCCCGCCACCCATTATCACTACGTCGTATGTTTTTTGCATCGAAATTTGTATTGAATAAATATAATAAATAAATGAAAGAGAGACGATAATTGTTAATACGTATGTAAATGAAAAAGCCTGATTAAAAAATCAGGCTTACTTTTCTTGGTGCTCTTATCTGTGTATTAATAAGATGGAAAGATTCTTGAAATTTCGGTAATATCTTTTAGTCTTTAAACTTATTCAAAAGTTGCAGACTGATATCGGGATATTTGGCTAAATTCCTTATGTACACACGACTCTTCATGGCCTTTATGTGCTTTTCAATTTTAACGGCTTGCGAGTAAGATTCGCAATCAATTAAAAAAAACAATATCCAATCACTTGCTTTAGCGGTAAACCGATGATTGCCGTAAGTGTGATTGTTGTGTTTTAGAATGCGTTCATTAAGGTCGTCTTGACAAACACCAATGTAAAATCGATTAAGTTTTTCGCTAAATAGAATGTAACAGCATTTCATCTATAAAAACAAAACCCCTAAGTATTGTTTACTTCAGGGTTTAAATGGTGGGCCCACTTGGGATCGAACCAAGCACCCACAGATTATGAGTCTGTTGCTCTAACCGAATGAGCTATGGGCCCTTTAATTAATTTATATTTTAAAGAACATTTTTTTCTTTTCTGCACCCTCAGTCCCGATAGCTATCGGGAGAGTCTGATGCTCTAACCGGCTGAAGTCCCGATAACTATCGGGAGAGCAAAATTCCGGTTTTTTGAATGGTTTCTTGCGAAACGGATTGCAAAAATAGATATTTGTAAAGATATTACAAATTATTTATGCAAGGGATAAAAAACGTGATTTTTGATTTAGGCGGGGTGATAATAAACCTTGATGTAAACAAAACTATAGCTGAATTCAATAAGCTCAGTAAAATACCGTTCGAACAAATTTATACTCAGAAGCAACAAACCGATTTATTTAATGCCATTGATAAAGGTGAGATTTCCGAAAAAGATTTTTTCAAAGAAATCGCTAAACAAATTCAATTTGATGGTTCGCACGATAAATTATTGAAAGCGTGGAATGCCATGTTGCTCGATGTGCCGGAACATCGTTTGGATACTTTGGTGACCATGAAGCACAATTACAACACCTACTTATTAAGTAATACTTGTGAACCGCACATCGAAGCTTTTGAAAGGGAATTAGAGCATAATTACGGCATAAAAAATTTTAACGACTACTTCGATAAAGTCTATTATTCGTGCCGGATAGGCATGCGTAAACCTGATGCCGAAATCTTCGAACATGTTTTGCGCGACAATCATTTGAAAGCTTCGGAAACAATTTTCATTGACGATTCTCCACAACATGTGAAAGGAGCGGGGGAGTGCGGAATCAATGCGTTTTTACTAGAGAAAAACAGAGAAATATCCGATTTACTCGAGGAGCTTAAGCTTTTATAAAATTCATCACTACATCAAAGAAATCATTTGGTTTTTCGGCGTGAACCCAATGACCGGCATCTTTAATTTCGCTTAATTCATAATTCGGAAAATGAGATTTAATATCAGTTAAATCCTTCTCGGTTATATAATTTGATTTTTCTCCCTTTACAAAAAGTGTTGGTACATCGCTGAACCCTTCCGGAATGGCAACACTGATGTTATCGTATTCTTTAGAAATGGTTTTTAAATTAAAACGCCAATCCATTAAGTTATTTTCAGAATCACGCCAATAAATGTTTTTGAGTAAAAACTGTTTTGTGCCAAAATCATCAATATGCTCGCTTAATACAGATTCTGCTTCTTTTCTTGTTTTAATTACATCAAATTTTACGCTATGCAGAGCTTTTAATACTGCATCGTGATGTGGTTCGTAAGCGCGAGGCGCTATGTCGGCAACAATTATTTTTTGAGCTACACCGCTGTACATTAACTCAAAAAACATCACGGTTTTTCCGCCCATGCTATGGCCAAGTAATATAGGATTCTCTAATTGATGTTGCTGAATAAATTCATTTAAGTCCTCAGCCATACTTTGGTAATCCCAAACATCACTGTGTCCTGATAATCCATGATTGCGTTGATCAACGGTAAACACTCTGAATCCTTGCTCTCCAAAGCGTTTGGCGAGCGTATTCCAATTGTCGCTTTGTCCGAATAAACCATGTAAAATAATTAAAGGCGTGCCTGTTCCGTATTCCTTGTATGCAAGTTCCATAAACTAAATATGATGCAAATTTACTGCAAAAAGCACCTAAATATTTAAAATAAAAGCAATTATGTGTATAAATTATTGATTTAACAGGATAATTAATGTATCTTTGCGCCCTTAAAATCAGTACATGTCAAGTATTAAGAACATTGCAATTATTGCTCACGTTGACCACGGTAAAACTACTTTGGTTGACAAAATTTTACACACCTGTAAATTATTCCGAGATAATCAGGAAACAGGCGAACTTATTTTAGATAACAACGATTTGGAACGCGAACGTGGAATTACCATTTTAGCAAAGAACGTTTCTGTTGTTTATAAAGGAACAAAAATTAACATCATTGATACTCCGGGCCACGCCGATTTTGGCGGGGAAGTTGAGCGTGTGATGAACATGGCCGACGGCGTAATTTTATTAGTGGATGCTTTTGAAGGCCCAATGCCTCAAACACGTTTCGTAACGCAAAAGGCAATTGCTGCAGGTAAAAAGGCTATTTTGGTTATTAATAAAGTAGATAAACCAAATTGTCGTCCTGATGAAGTGCATGATGCAGTTTTCGATTTGTTTTTCAACCTGGATGCTACCGAAGATCAGTTAGATTTTCCAACTGTTTATGGTTCATCAAAACAAGGTTGGATGGGTCCGGATTATAAAACTCCAACAGAAGATATTACTCATTTATTAGATGTTATTTTGGATAAAATTCCGGAAGCGCCAAAACGCGAAGGAACTTTACAAATACAAATTACATCCTTAGATTATTCATCATTTATCGGACGTATTGCTATTGGTCGCGTTTATCGCGGCACCATTAAGGAAAACATGCCGGTGAGTGTTGTGAAACGTAATGGCACCATTCAGAAATCACGTGTAAAAGAATTATTCGTGTTTGATGGTTTAGGAAAAGTAAAAGTTCAGGAAGTACAAGCCGGAGATATTTGTGCATTTACAGGAATTGAAGGATTTGAAATTGGTGATACAGTTGCTGATTTTGAAAATCCTGAAGCTTTACCAAATATTTCTATTGACGAACCAACAATGAGTATGTTGTTTACAATTAACACCTCTCCGTTTTTTGGTAAGGATGGAAAATATGTAACCTCTCGTCACTTGCGCGACCGTTTATATAAAGAATTAGAGAAAAACTTAGCGATGCGTATTGAAGAAACCGGTTCTCCCGATTCGTATTTAGTATTTGGTCGCGGTATTCTACACTTATCGGTATTAATTGAAACGATGCGTCGTGAAGGTTACGAGTTACAAGTTGGTCAGCCACAAGTAATCATTAAAGAAATTGATGGCGTAAAACACGAACCTGTTGAGGTTTTAACAATAGATGTTCCTCAAGAATCATCTAGTAAGGTAATCGACCTGGTAACGCAACGTAAAGGCGATATGTTAATCATGGAGCCAAAAGGTGATTTGATTCATATTGAGTTTTCAATTCCTTCTCGTGGTATTATTGGTTTACGTAACAATATTTTAACTGCTACAGCCGGTGAAGCTATTATGGCGCACCGCTTTAAAGCATTTGAGCCATGGAAAGGCCCAATCCCTAATCGTATTGCTGGAGTTTTGTTGAGTAAAGAAAAAGGAACATCTGTTGCATACAGTATGGATAAATTACAGGACAGAGGACGTTTCTTTATTGATCCAGGTGAGGAAATTTATCCGGGTATGGTTGTAGGTGAACATATTCGTCCGGATGACTTAGTAATTAACTTATGCGGCGAGAAGAAATTAACAAACATGCGCGCAAGTGGTACTGATGAGAAAATGCGTATTGCACCTAAGGTACGTTTCAGCTTAGAAGAAGCAATGGAATATATTCAGGGGGATGAATACGTAGAGATTACTCCAAATCACATTCGCATGCGTAAAATTATATTAGACGAAAACGAAAGAAAGCGTGTTTCAAAAGCAATGACAGCTTAATTAAAAGCCCCGGAAATTTCCGGGGCTTTTTGCTGCACACAACATTTACGATTAATCGTCAAACAAGCAGCCATGAATTATTTAAATCGTGAAAGAGTATTTACGTATCTACTTTCTAATCTTCTTCTTCTATTATTTTGATAATTGCGTTTAATTTGTTTGAAATATGCAGAATTAATTTCTTTTTTATTTGCTAAAGCACCAATAATAAATATCAGCAAATTAAAACTCACAACAATAATTGCAGCGTATATAATTGTCAAAAGCATTTCGTAATTATCAAAGTATTTTTTGATCTGTTGCGCTAGGTTGTTTTCAGTAATAGTTAAAATTAGAGCAGATATAAATAACAGACTTATTGCTATAATTATTGCGTTTTTTACAGGAGATGATTTCATGAGATTGATTTTAGGTGGCTACTTTTTGATTAATTGTTTTTAACCAAATTCTTGCTTCCGTTACATTTGAAAAGAATTTAGTTTTTATTGACTCACTACTGATATTAAAGTAATCTAGCCAGTTATTAGGGATTGTGCTCCTAGAAATTATCGCTCTGGAAAGGACTTTATCCGCTCGTTTACTCCATTCATCGGCTAAAAAATTTATTGCATCTTGACTTATATTTATATTCTCATTAAAAATCAAGAGATAGTTAAGTTTTCTTTGACACGATAGCTGTTCGGTAATTAAAATATGTTCAATCAGGTCTGTTTTGTCAATCTCTTCATTATCGAAATAATTAATTTCAATTGTTAGTGGATCAATTAATCTAAAGCTTGCAGTGTCTGAAATATACTTTATCATAATTTTATCTTTTTAGGTTATTTATTCACTTACAGTCTCAGAGTTATTCTTTCTGAATCAGGAGAAGTCATCAAGCAACATCTAATGGAGTGTATATTTAATGCACTGCGTAAAGATCTTTTATGATTTGGTCGTTATTTGCTTTATTCTTTTTAAATAAAAAATGTGACTGATGATGTTTGTTTTCGATATGAATAACTACTCTTAGCGACAGTGCACCAACTAATGATCCCCAGGCGGTAGTTGCCATATCAGCGGTACTATATGTTCCTCGATTCATGGCTTTATCATAAATAATTTCTTTGCCTATTCCAATTGCAGCACCTGTAACAAATCCTGCTAAACTGGATAATACAGGTTTTTTAGTTAAGAAATTCATAGTGTAACCAACTCCCGCCGATATACCGTTACCTGCTAAATAATGTAGTTGATCATCTGAAATTTTTACTGCTTGTTTTCTTGTTTCTTGTGCATTAATTGCAAAGCTGATTACTAATAATGCGGTTAAAATTGTTGTTTTCATGGCTTTTTGTTTTAGGATGAGTTTTCCCATCTTATTTTTTATTATTTTATTTTTTAGAATTTCTATTCGTTGAATTCTGATACAATATTACGGTGGTTTAAAAGGGGGAGTGGAAGTATTCGTTAAAAGGCGCCGGGTTTTCGAAGTTTGGCGCAAATGTTTCGGAGTATGGAATTGGTCAAAAACAAAGAACCCTTGGTTTTTAACCAAGGGTTTAGCGAGAAAAGAGTATAGATAGTATTATTACATAATATTTAACCTTGAATAAACCTGAGTTTTGTAAGTTTTTCCAATAGGAATATTTTTTTTACCATATCGTATACTATCATCTTCAATAACTTCAATCTTATCAATTCTTATAATGTATGAACGATGTACTCGGATAAATTCTTCTGACGAAAATTTTTTCTCCATAGCTTTCATAGTTGAGTGTATCGTGAATTTTTGATCAGATGTGTATAAATTAACATAATCTCCAATACATTCGATTAAGCCTAGGTCTTTGATGTTCAATTTTGCAATTGTGTCACCATTTTTAATGAAGAGAACACTGTCTTTATTGCTTTTTTGTGTTTTGCTTTCTTTAATATTGTCTTTTACTTTTAAAATGGCATTACAAAAAGCAGGATATTCGACGGGTTTAATAAGGTAGCCGGTTACATTGTATTTGAAAGCATTAATGGCGAAATCTTTATAACTGGTTGTGAAAATAGTTTGTGGTAATTTTTTATTCAATAACTCTATAAATTCAATGCCGGTCATTTCGGGCATTTCAATATCAAGAAACAATAAGTCAAAATCTGTATTATTCACGTAATTAAGTGCTTCAGTCGGATTATTGAATTCGTTTAGTAAATCTAATTCACTATCCTTAGAAATGTACTGTTTAAGTAATAAACGAGCAGTCGGATCATCATCTATAATTACACACTTTAACATATCGTATATATCAAAAATACAATTTTTGGCTTCTTTTTGAAAATTATTTACGACAATAAATCAAACTTGTAATGACCCAAAGAACGCTTAACCACTAACTTTTCGGGATTATTTATGTCTCTTTTTCAAAACATTAATCACTTGATCGAGGTTTTTGTTTTTAGCTTGAAGTAATATTAAATAGTGGAATAACAAATCTGCAGCTTCCCCTAAAAATAATTCGTCATTATTATCTTTCGCTTCAATGACAATCTCTACGGCTTCTTCACCAACTTTCTGGGCAATTTTGTTGATGCCTTTTTTGAAAAGGGAGGAAGTATAAGATGAATCTGTAGGATTATTTTTACGGTCGTTAATAATGCTCTCCAGTTTATATAAAAAT
Source organism: Bacteroidota bacterium (assembly GCA_017303905.1). NCBI lineage: Bacteria > Pseudomonadati > Bacteroidota > Bacteroidota bacterium. The sequence continues at coordinate 208,181 of JAFLBH010000005.1, read as the reverse complement.
GCGACATCTGCGTTGCTTTCATTAAAGCAGGTATCGCTGCCGGTATGACAAACCGGACCAACAGGATTTGCTTTAATGAGAAGTGTATCATTATCACAATCGATAGTGATAGATTGAACGTTTAAAAAATTACCGCTTTCTTCACCCTTCGTCCAAAGTCTGTTTTTGGTACGGCTGAAGAAAGTTACTTTTTTTAATTCCTGTGTTTTGTTCAATGCTTCGTTGTTCATGAAGCCTAACATAAGCACATTTTTGGTGGTTGCATCCTGTATAATTGCCGGAACTAGTCCGTCTTTATATTTATTAAAATCCGGTTTCATAATCTTACTTCAATAGTTGAGTTTTGTAATTCTTTTTTTAATGGTCTAATGTTTATTTCTCCAAAGTGAAAAACACTGGCGGCTAATGCGGCATCTGCTTTGCCTTTCATAAAAGCGTCTTTAAAGTGTTCCATAGTGCCTGCGCCTCCACTGGCTATCACCGGTACGCTTACATTTTCTGAAATGAGCTTAGTAATATCGTTGGCAAATCCTGCTTTGGTACCATCATTATTCATGGAGGTAAGTAGAATCTCTCCAGCCCCTAAGCGAACGCCTTCTCTGGCCCAGTCCAGGGCTTTTGTTTCTGTTTTTACTTTTCCGCCATTTAAGTATACATACCAATCGCCGTCTTCAAATTTTGTATCGATCGCTAAGACCACACACTGACTGCCAAATTGCGCAGCCATATCAGCAATTAATTGTGGGTTCTTAAAGGCACTTGTATTAACAGATACTTTATCAGCGCCTGAGTTCAATAATACAGAAACATCTTCTACACTGCTTATGCCGCCTCCAACAGTAAATGGTATGTTTATATTTTGAGCAATGCGCGATACTAATTCAGATAATGTTTTTCTTTTTTCATTGGTTGCAGTAATATCTAAAAATACTAATTCATCGGCACCTTCTTTACAATAGCGAATTGCTAATTCTACAGGATCACCTGCATCGCGGATATTTTCAAAGTTCACACCTTTCACGGTACGACCATCTTTAATATCCAAACATGGTATAATTCTTTTTGTAAGCATATTAATTTCCCGCAGATTTCGCGGATGATCGCAGATTAAATTCAGTTATTTCTTTCATAGTTATTCGTTGCTCATAAATGGCTTTGCCTACAATAACACCGCCACAACCTATTTTTTTCAAGGCTAAAACATCTTTCATGTTGGATACTCCACCGGATGCAATGATTTTTAAATCTTGTATTTCTTTCATGATATTCATGTACAGGTCTAAGGCTGGTCCTTGTAACATGCCATCCTTTGATATATCGGTACAGAATATATTTTTTATGCCTTTGTAAAAATTGATTTTAATAAAATCTATAACATCAATGTCTGTAGTCTTGAGCCATCCGCCAATCGCGATTTTATTATTGCTTACATCCGCGCCAAGCATAATTTTGCCGGCACCGTATTTTTCAATCCAGCTAAAAAACACTTCAGGTTCTTTTACGGCCAGACTTCCTATTGTTGCAAGATTAGCACCAGCAGTAAATACACTCTCCAACGATTGTTCGGATTTAATACCACCGCCAAAATCAATTACGAGCCCGGTATTGGAAGCAATTGTTTCGAGAACTTTCAGATTAACTATTTCTCCTTTTTTGGCACCATCTAAATCCACCAAGTGTAATCGTTTAATTCCAATGTCTTCAAACTGTTTAGCAACTTCCAAAGGGTTTTCATTGTAAATGGTTTTCTTGTCGTAATCGCCTTGGGTAAGTCGTACGCATTTTCCATCTATTAAATCTATTGCAGGAATTATATCCATTTTACATTTTTATAAAGTTTGCTAATAATATTTCACCGACTTCGGCCGATTTTTCGGGATGAAACTGAACACCAAAAAAATTATTTTTATTTAAAGTGCTCGAGTAATTTATTCCGTAATCTGTAACGGAGATAGTGTCATTGCATAAATTGGCATAGTATCCGTGAACAAAATACATGTAATCTTTTTCTTTTATTCCTTTAAACAAATCAGATTTGAGATTAAAAATTTTATTCCAGCCGATTTGCGGCACTTTTAATTCGCTATCTTTTCCAAAGTTAAATTTTTTAATTTCAGCATCAAATATCCCTATGCAATTGGTATCACCTTCTTCCGAATGTTTACACAATAATTGCATACCAAGACAAATTCCTAATACAGGTTGTTTAAGTTGTTTAATAACCTGATCAAGTTGTTTCTCTTTCAAATAATTCATGGCGCTTGAGGCTTCACCTACACCCGGAAAAATAACTTTATCGGCAGAAAGTATATCGTTCACATTATCGGATACAATCGGCTCTATGCCTAATCGGTTTAAGGCAAACTTCACCGACTGTATATTTCCCGCGTTATATTTTATTATTACTATTTTCATTTAGTGTAAGGAGAAAGTATAAGGAGTAAGGTTAGTTGTTTTTGGAAACACCAATGGAGTATCCGTTTATCAACCTGCCGACCTCATTACACATGTTTTCTAAATTATCATATTCTTTTTCTGTAATGTATTCCAGATCTTTTGACAAGAGTATATAGTACTTTACTTCTTCCAATGACCCTTCTGAAATATTCAGAAAATTCAATTTGCTAGCTTTAGTTTTCTTTTTATAACCTTCAGAAATGTTAGCAGCTATTGAAACAGATGCACGTCTGATTTGACTAGTAAGTGCATAAACTTCTTCTTTTGGATAGCTCTTTGTTGTTCTGTATATTTCTAATACTAGTTTGTGACTCTTTTGCCACACGATTAGTTCCTTAAATGTCTTGTTTTTTCCATAATTTGTTTTGTGTAAATATTTACTGATACTTACTCCTTAACTTCACAGAAGCCCCTTAGTAGAAGGTAATTCCATTCTCTCCGGATCCCTCTTTAAAGCAAATTTCACCGCCTTGGCAAACGATTTAAATATCGCTTCAATCTTATGGTGCTCATTTTCGCCTTCTGCTTTAATATTTAAGTTGCATTTTGACGCATCACTAAAGGATTTGAAAAAGTGAAAAAACATTTCTGTTGGCATGTCACCAACTTTTTCCCTATTGAATTTTGCGTCCCATTCAATCCAGTTTCTTCCGCCAAAATCAATAGCCACCTGTGCTAAGCAATCATCCATCGGCAAACAAAAACCATAGCGTTCAATTCCTTTTTTATTGCCAATGGCTTTTGTGAAGGCTTCACCAAGAGCAATACCAATATCTTCAATGGTGTGGTGCTCGTCAATGTGCAAATCGCCTTTCGCTTTTATGGTTAAATCAATTGAACCATGGCGTGCAATTTGTTCCAGCATGTGATTAAAGAAATTCAGGCCGGTATCAATATTTGCTTTTCCGGTTCCGTCAAAATTGAGTTTAATATTAATATCGGTTTCGTTTGTTTTGCGGGAGTGTTCTGCAATCCTCGGAGGAAGTTTCAGAAGGTTGTAAATCTGTTCCCAGTTCTCCACAATGGCTTCTATTGCTTCGTGACCTTGTGGAATGTCGTTATTTTTTATGAGTATGGCTTTGCATTTAAGATTTGCTGCCAATTTAATATCGGTGAGTCGGTCGCCAATTACAATGGAGTTTTGTAAATCGTATGAACCGTCCACGTATTTCGTGAGCATACCTGTGTTAGGTTTGCGCGTAGGTTTATTTTCAAACTCAAATGAGCGGTCGATGCAGACATCAGAAAAAACAATGCCTTCGTTGGCTAAACTTTCAACCATAAAATTCTGAACCGGCCAAAAGGTGTTTTCGGGAAAAGAATCTGTTCCTAATCCATCCTGATTGGTTACCATTACCAGTTCATAATCCAGTTCCTTTGCAATTTTACCCAGCCAGGTGAATACGCCAGGCAGGAATTTTAATTTTTCGAAACTGTCAATTTGAAAAGTATCCGGTGGTTCCCAAATTAAAGTTCCATCGCGGTCAATAAATAATACTTTTTTCATAAATAAGAATATAGTGTTTAGAATACAGAAGTTAGAATTATTTGTTAATTGAATTACGAATAGCTATTGAATATGCATTAAGTAATTTTGATACTTCTTCACTCAGTTCAAATAATTTATCGTATTCGTTTTTTATAAATTTCAAGTCACGTATTAATATTAAATAATATTTTGTTTCATCAAGTGAGCCTTCAGCAATATTTAAAAATCTTAGCTTGTCAGCTTTACCTTTTTTTCTGTAGCCCTCTGAAATATTGGCCGCAACAGAAACAGAGGATCTTCTTACCTGAGAAGTAATTCCATAGGTTTCTTCTTTAGGGGAGTCTTTAGATAGTTTGTAAATTTCTAAAACCAAAGCATGTGCTTTTTGCCATACTATAAGTTCTTCAAATCTCTGTGTTTTCATTGTCATACTTCTTTCTTCTGTTACTAATTACTAATTTCTTTAAGTGTATCAATTAATTTTCTATTCTCTTCTTTAGTTCCAACAGTAATACGTAAACATCCTTCACATAATTCTACTTTGCTTCTGTCGCGTATGATGATTTTCTTAGTTACAAGGTAATTGTAAATTGCCAAAGGATCGTTTGTTTTAACCAGTATGAAATTTGCATCGCTCGGGTATACTTTAATGATAAAAGGAAGCATAGCTAGTTCAGCGCTGAGTTTATCTCGCTCTTCAACGGTTTCTTTTATCCAAGCATTAATTTTGTCTGTATTGTTTAAGGCTTCTAAAACTAATTTTTGCGAAGCGATGTTAATGTTATAGGGAGGTTTTATGCGGTTAAAAATATCGATAATGGGTTCAGAAGCAAACGCCATTCCTACACGTAATCCTGCAAGTCCCCATGCTTTGGATAAGGTTTGTAGAATAACCAGGTTAGGATAATTTAAAAGTTCGGGAATCAGACTTCTGTATCTGGCGAAGTTGATGTAAGCTTCATCAATAATGACTAGTCCTGAAAAATTCTCAAGTATTTTTTTAATGGCTTCCCATTTTACACCGTTCCCTGTAGGGTTGTTCGGACAACAGATGAAAATTAATTTAGTGTTGTTGTCGATTGCCTTTAAGATGTTTTCTGTGTCTAATTGAAATTCTTCAGATGTTAACGGAACTCTTTTAATTTTTACATCGTTGATATTTGCCGACACTTCATACATGCCATAAGTAGGCGGACAAATAATGATGTTATCTACTCCGGGATTACAAAACGCCCTGAATAAAATATCAATCGCTTCATCACTGCCATTGCCAAGAAAAATGTTCTGAATAGGTAAACCTTTTATTTTACCCAGTTTTTCTTTTACATCTAATTGCAACGGGTCGGGGTAACGATTGTAGTTAGCGTCCAATGGAGAACCAAATGAATTCTCGTTAGCATCTAAAAATATTCCTTCTTTGCCTTTAAACTCGCTGCGTGCTGATGAATAAGGCTTAAGGTTTTTTATGTTTGTTCTTGTAATAGTATCTAAATTGAATTCCATATTAATATTTTTAATCTTAATACTTTAATCTGATTGAAACTGCATTTTTGTGCGCATCAAGTCCTTCTGCTTCTGCCATTAACTCGATGGTTTTTCCAATTGTGTTGATTCCTTCTTTGCTTAATTTCTGGAAAGTAATTTTCTTTACAAAACTGTCTAAAGAAACACCGCTATAGGCTTTCGCATATCCATTGGTTGGCAAAGTGTGATTTGTTCCGGAGGCATAATCACCAGCACTTTCACAGGAGTAATTGCCAATAAAAACAGATCCTGCATTTACTACTATTCCTGCTAATTCATCTGCATTACTACAAGCAATAATTAAATGCTCTGAAGCATATTCGTTTAGCAATTCCAATCCTTCTTCTAATGAATTGACAAGAATGGCTTTGCTGTTTTGTAAAGCTTTTTCAGCAATAGTATTTCTGCTAAGTGCTTTTAATTGCAGCTCTAATTCCTCATTTACTTTTTTGATTACATTTTCAGAATTGCTTACTAAAATAACCTGACTGTCTGCTCCGTGTTCTGCCTGTGATAGCAAATCAGCCGCTACAAACGCAGGCACACAAGTTTCATCTGCAATAACAGCTACTTCTGATGGTCCGGCCGGCATATCAATAGCTACACCTTCTTTATTAATGAGTTGTTTAGCACAAGTTACATATTGATTACCCGGTCCAAAAATTTTGTAAACCTGTGGAATGCTTTCGGTACCATAGGCCATTGCGGCAATAGCTTGCACACCGCCAACTTTAAATATTTTGGTAACACCTACTAATTGTGCTGCAAATAATATAGCAGGATTAATATTTCCATTCGAATCAGAAGGAGTACATAAAATAATTTCTTTGCAGCCCGCCAGTTTAGCCGGAACCCCCAACATCAACACAGTAGAGAAGAGTGGAGCAGAACCGCCGGGTATATATAATCCTACTTTTTCAATGCCCACAGATTTTCGCCAGCAATTTACGCCGCTAGTTGTTTCTATTTGCTGTGTTTCTTCTTTTTGAGCAGAGTGAAATTTCTCAATATTGTTTTTGGCATTTTGAATGGCGTTCTTTAATTCAGTACTTAGTTTTGTTTCAGCCGACTTAATTTCATTCTGATTTACTTCAAATGCATTTAAATTGGCCTTATCAAACTGTAAGGCATATTTCTTCACCGCGCTATCCCCATTTGATTTGATGTCTGCTAAAATGGATTTAACAGTAGTTTCCAATGAAGTTGAATCAAGCGCAGGACGCTTTAATATTTCTTTCCAAGTGGATTTATCCGGATAATTAATTGTAATCATTATAAAATCATTTTTTCAATTGGTACAACTAAAATTCCCTGCGCGCCATTCGCTTTTAATTTTTCAATTATATCCCAAAACTGATTCTCTTCTACGACAGAGTGCACTGAACTCCAGCCTTTGTCGGCTAAAGGCAAAATAGTCGGACTTTTCATTCCCGGTAATATTTTACAAATGGCATCCAGTTTGTTATTTGGAGCATTTAATAAAATGTATTTGTTGTTTTTAGCTGATCTTAATGCTTTAATACGGAACAATAATTTATTCAGTAATTCTGTTTTCTCTTTGCTTAATTTTTTGTTGGCAATTAAAACCGATTCTGATCTCAATATGACTTCAACTTCCTTTAATCCGTTACTTAAAAGTGTACTTCCTGAACTTACTAAATCACAAATGGCATCAGCTAATCCAATGCTTGGTGCAATTTCAACGCTTCCGCTGATTTCGTGAATTTCAGCCTTTACTTTATTTTGTTTAAGGAATTTTGAAAGTATGTTAGAGTAGGAGGTAGCAATACGCAAACCGTTTAAATCTTTAATTGATTTGTAATTTTTATCCTTTGGAATTGCCAGAGACAAGCGGCATTTACCAAATCCTAATTTGTCTACTGTTTTAACCTGTTTGTTTTTTTCCAGTAAAACATTTTCACCAACGATACCGATATCAGCAACACCGTCCTCAATGTATTGCGGAATATCATCATCACGTAAGAAATAAATTTCTAGCGGAAAATTATAAGCTTCGGTTTTCAATTTGTTTAAGCCGTTATTAATATCGATGCCGCATTCCTTTAGAAGACGCAATGAGTCTTCGCTAAGTCGTCCTGATTTTTGTATGGCAATTTTTAGTTTCATAATTTTTGTGTCTATTAATTTAATAAAAAAAGGCTTACCGTATTTGGTAAGCCTTCGTATGGTTGTTGTTTGTTATCTAAGTTATATACCAATACCATCATGACCTACCTGGGTAAGTGAAGCGTGATGATGGATATGGCTCATTAATTTCATTTGTGTGACAAAATAATGGCAAAAAAACCGATTCTCCAAATATTATTTTTCTAAAAGCGATTTAGCAGCCGGAAAAATGAGTTTTTCCCATTCGGTATACTCTTTAGCGCTTGGGTGTAGTCCATCAGCAGCCACTAGATCAGGCTTATTCCCCATTTCCTTAGATAGTTTGAAAATATCCACTACCGGAAGTTTTCGCTTTGCAGCTTCCGTTTTGATAATCGTGTTAAATTCATTGATGCCTTCAGAAATGTTCCGCCCGTTTCCATAATTTTTACCCTCGGGCGTCACACCAAAGTCAGGAATAGTTATCAGTAGAATTTTTGATTTATCCTCTAGTTTCGCCTGAACTTTATCTAAGATGAATTGAAGATTTTTGGTATACGTTTGTTTGTCTACGTTTCTCACCCAATCATTTACTCCAATAAGTAAAGTGACAAAATTTGCTTTTGATTCTTCAAAAACAGAAAGCTCATAGTCAATAAGATTTTGAGTGCTGAATCCATTCGCGGATGGGTTGGCTATAAGCTCAATGTCAATTCCCGCATCCTTCAAATGTTTGCTCAACAGAACCGGCCATGCTTCACTCGGTTTTGCCCCTGTACAAATTGTATACGAATCGCCCAGCGCCACATATCTTATTTTCTTTTTCGACTGCATGATGAATGAGCAGAAAATAAAAGTAAGTAAAACAATAGATATGTATTTCAATTTAAGCAAAAGCAACTTGTTTTTTAGCAGACTCATTTATGTTTTCAGATTTGCCAATTAATTTGATGTCATCACCAACGGAAGCTACAAAGAGTTTATTCTTCAAAATGAATTCCTTGTTTTTTATAAGTGCGGCAAGTTTAATCACGCCAATAACATAATGATATTCTCCGCCTGTGTATTGTTCGTTGATGCTGTCAAATACAAAATTCTTTAGTTCCTCCTCGTTATTATACCTTAAGTAAATTTTTAGTGTAACATCGTTAGTGAACTGAATTTTTGGATTTTGTTTTTGCTTTTTGTACTCGTATTTATAACCATATGACAACGCGGAAATGTCGGATAATACAGCAGCTCCTGTTGGGTGTCCGCCTGCACCGCGACCTTTCAGGAACTGTTCTCCAGAAAATTCTCCGTCAACAATCACACCATTAAATTCATTATCCACACTAAACAAATGATTGTTGTTGTTAACATATTTAGGAAGAACAAAAATGCTCACCTTATCATCAGCAACCTTAGTTACAGTTGGAATTAATTTAATCTTGTAGCTTTTTTCGGCTGCATAATTGATGTCATAATCGCTTAATGTGGTGATGCCGATATTCAATACGTCTTCCGGTTTCGCAAAAACACCAAAGGCGTGTAAGGCAATAATGATGGCTTTGAATTTTGCATCAAAACCTTCCACATCATTAGTTGGATCGCTTTCAGCAAATCCTTTTTCCTGGGCTTGTTTTAAAGCTGCTTCATAGGATAGTTTTTCTGAAATCGTTTTTGTAAGGATGTAATTCGTGGTTCCATTAAAAATGCCGCTCACTTTTTGAATTTGTTCGTTATCGAAATATTCCTCCAATGTTCGGATGATAGGAATACTTCCACAGCTGGATGCTTCATATAAGAACGAAACGTTTTTCTCATGTTGCAGATTGTACAATTCCTGTAAATGCTGCGCTACCATTTTTTTATTGGCCGTAACCACATGTTTGCCTTTGCTCAGAGCGTACTTAACTATATTGTAAGCTTCATCTGCATCGTCAATTAATTCAACTATTACGTCGATTTCAGGATTGTCTAATATCTCAAACTTATCAAAGGTGAAAACGCCTTTATCTAAGGGACGATCTTTCGATTTGTTCTTAACTGCAATTTTTACAATATCCGCTTTGAATCCCTTGCTGTTGTTTAATACGTGGTATAATCCCTGACCAACACAGCCAAATCCGAATAATCCTATTTTTAAATTCTTTGCCATTTTATTTACTAATTAAATTAAGGTTAATAGTTGTTTGTTCTTTTTTGTTGTACTAGAGTAAAATTCCTTTAGTAATTCTGTTAATTGTTTTGTTTCCAGTAAAAATCCATCGTGTCCGTAAAATGAATCAATGGTTTTAAATTGCGCGTTCGGTATATGTTTTGCCAAAAATTCCTGCTCGCTTGGAGGAAATAGCAAGTCGGAGCTGATGGCAACAACCAATGTTTTGGATTTAATGGTGCTTAAAGCATGCTCGGGCGTTTCGCTTCTGTTGCGCGCAACGTTATGCGCATCCATTGCTTCGGATAAACGCACATATGAGTAAGCATTAAATCGTTTCACTAATTTTTCACCCTGGTAACGCTGATACGATGAAGAAGCAAAATCGTTTATTTTGTTATGATTTGTTTCTTGCTGTGTATTATGATAGGTGTGATAATTACGGTAACTCAACAAAGCAATACTTCTTGCGGCTGCTAATCCTTTTTGTCCGCCGTCTTCGGTGTTCGAATAGTAAGTTCTATCGGCTTTCACCGCTAAGCGTTGCGATTCATTAAAAGCTACTCCCCATGGAGAATGTTTAGCATTGGTAGCAATTAAAATTAAATTTTCAACCAGTTCCGGTTTTAATAAACTCCACTCTTGCGCAATTTGTGCACCTTGAGATCCACCAATTAAAGTTTGTATTTTATTTATTCCCAAATGTTCGCGTAAAACATCCAGCAATCTTGCCTGATCGCGGGTAGTGATGTGTGGGAAATAACTAAACCAGGATTGATTGGTATCAGGATTTATACTTAAAGGACCGGTTGTGCCATAGCATGAACCCAAGTTGTTTGCACAAACAATGAAATGTTCTTTGGGATTATAGAAATCATTTTCACCGAATAATCCTTTCCACCAATCAAACACGTCGCTGTTGGCAGTGAGCGCATGACTAACCCAAATGACATTATTTTTTTCTTTGTTTAAAGTGCCATAGGTGTTGTAGGCAATCTCCAATCCGGGAAGTGAAGCTCCTCCTTCTAACTGAAATACTTTATTGTATTTATAAACAGATGTGCTCATTTTAATTACCAAAGATTATTTCGTTAAACACTAATTTTTTTAATTCAGCACTTTCGAGAATGTTAATGTTACTCACTAATCTTTTTGACTGAGATGATTCGTAAAATGGAACTTTTGTTCCACCTCTTTGCGCGAAACCGTAGGTAGCTTGAATTTCCAGATACTGCTTATAGTTTTGTTGTCCGATTAATTCGGCACTTGATTTTATGTTTGTTTTATTTGTTTTCATGTTTGTTTTATTTGGCCTCCTTCATCTTTTTTAAGGTGAATTTGGAATTAATTAAAATAAATTTGACCGGACTTTTTGTGCCCGGCATTACTTAATGAATTAAAAAAGTAAAATGACTAGCACATGCAGCAACAGCAGCACATACAACACATGAAAGTATGTCGCGAGGCTTGGCTCGCGATGGCGATTGAAACATCGCCAATGAAAGAATAAGATGTAATTACCGAGCGCGTGCAGGTGATGCCGCCGCCAATTCTGTTTGTTGAGATTTGTTTTTTCATTGTTTCGTATTTAATTTATTTTTCCCTGCTCTCTCATCAGGGTAGGAATTGGCACCGGTTTTCCAATAGCGAGGTAAATACTCGCTACTTTTAGTTGGTTGCCAGTGGGTCAGTGAGCCTATTCTCTCGCCACTTCTTTATAAACTAACTACGCACTGGGTGGGTAATTAATTCGATGCAAATATAAATCAATAATTTAATTGACTCCAAATTTATTTTGTAATTGCACTTAAAAACAGACAATTAGAGCGATTTGTACTCTATCTTTCCTTTTTAATAGTCGTATGCTGTAAAGGATTGGCGTTAATTTCCTGGTAAAGTTTTCTGTTCTTATAAATATCAATAGCTGTATAGATAGCCTTTTTAAAAGATGACTCGTCTGCCAGGTTTTTTCCTGCAATATCATAACCTGTTCCGTGATCAGGACTGGTTCTAACATAATTTAAGCCTGCAGTAAAATTGACACCACTATTAAATGCTAAAGTTTTGAATGGAATTAATCCTTGATCGTGATACATCGCAAGCACAGCATCAAATTGTGATTGCAAACCTTTTCCAAAAAATCCGTCGGCAGAGTAAGGACCATAAACCAATTTATTTTCATCTAATGCTTTTTGAACTGCGGGCGCTATTAATTCTTTATCTTCAACACCAATCACACCATTATCGCCGGCATGTGGATTTAATCCTAATACGGCGATTTTAGGTTTTCGTATTCCAAAATCTTCTTTTAAAGATTTATAGAGCTGATTAATTTTTTGGTAAACTTTATCACTTGAAATTTTTGAGGCTACATCTTTTAAAGGAACATGTCCGGTAACAACAGCCACCTTTAAATCATCAGAAGTTAAAAGCATTAAAGGCTCGCCACCCAATTTTGCACCTAAGTATTCTGTATGTCCCGGAAAATTAAATTCAGCACTTTGAATGTTGTGTTTGTGAATTGGTCCGGTTACTAAAACATCCACTTGGTTGTTTAATAAAGCCTGCGTTGCTTTCTCTAAAGAATTAAGCGCATATTTTCCGCTCAACTCAGTGGCTTTACCAATCTCAATATTTACCTCTTCTTCGTAGCAAACAAAAACATTTACTTTTTTGTTGTTAAACTGACTGAAGTCGCGAATAGGATTGAAATTAAACTCATCAAGATTGAGTGCCTTACGGTGATAAGACACTGTTTTTTGAGAGCTAAATAAAACGGGCGTACATATTTCTGTAATTCCGGGTTCCATTAACGTTTTTAAGATAACTTCAAGGCCAATGCCATTGATGTCTCCTTGAGAAATTCCAACCTTTATTTTTTCGTCTGACATAATCCTATCTTTATTCTTTTATCCAACCAATCAAAGCTACCACATCTTCACAGTCTACTGATTCCCATCCCGGCTTTGTGTTATTCCAAACCGACATACCTTGTTGGTAGGAATCTGTACCGATTACTAATTCTTTAACGATGGCGGCAATGTTGTTTTCTGTTTTGAAATTTTTTAATTGAAAATGATTTTTACCAATTTCTTTATCATTTAATTTGATGAGTCGTCCGTAACCTTTTTTCGCGCATTCCACAGCAAAACCATTTTGCGGAACAGTAAATAGGATTTCAGTTACCGCGTTCTTCTCTACATCAATTGTAAATTGTTTCTCACCAATAACAAAGAGTAATTGCGATTTTGAAAGTTTTGTAAAGGTACCGGCTTCACTTTGTGGCTTAATAACGCCTTTACCTATAACGGTTGACGCCTTACTCTCTATGTTTATTTTCACAAATTCAACCGCGTTATTTTCTTTATTGAATTTTGCATAAACTAAATTACTGTTATCGAGCCAAGCTAGGGCAGGATCCGGTTTTTTACCATCTATGATTTGTCCGAAACCGGCATCCGTAGTTAAAACCACCTTAGGTTTGTTTTGAGGATAATAGTTGATGATGTAGGGCGCATTGGTTTTATCAAATTCCACATCTTGACCAACAATGGCTTTAAACGTTAGCTTTTTTACTTCTGCGTATTGTTTGGTGGTGAAATTATAAACTGAGTAAAATTTTCCTTTGAAAGCATCATTCGTGTAATAGATAGCGCTGTCATTACTGCATCTTACTAAATTTGCTCTTTGATCAAATAAAATTTTCTTTTCCTTTAAGTCAACAATGTGTCCCATACCGGTAATCATGTAACGGTTTTGATAAATAAAATTGTTACCCTTATCTGTCCTTACATAATCAGCATTGTTTACTCTGCCTTTAAATGACATCAGTTCCTCACGTCCGGTAAAATGCCCGTTTAAAAAATGGTAGGCATAAACTAATTGTTTAAAATCAGTTTTGCTGGACGGGTCATAATGAATTACAATCAACGCGTATTTACTGTCTTGTGCTTTAAATGAGAATGAAATTCCATTAAGCGTTAACAGTAAAAGGCAAATTAATTTGTATTTTCTTACTGAACGAAACATTTCTATTTATACAAGTTCGAAAAGAAATCAAATAATAATCGTACACCTACACCGGTGGCGCCTTTAGTGCGATAAGCGTCTTTTCCGGCAATGAAAGCAGGTCCAGCAATATCTAAATGGTAATAAGGATAGTTTGTAAACTTCGCCAAAAACTTACCTGCAGTAATAGCACCACCGTAAGGTCCGCCAATATTTTTTTGATCCGCAATATCAGACTTCATTAACTCATCATACTCCTCCCAGAAAGGAAATTCAGCTAAACGCTCATGAACTCTGTGTCCGCTATCTTTCAAGCGATTCGTATGACGTTCTGCCGCTGTACCCATAGACACAATTCCGTATTGTCCGATCGCTGCCGCAGCTGCGCCTGTTAATGTAGCTAAGTCGATTGTTAATTCGGGTTCGTATTTTTTCGCAAAGTGTAATGCATCTGCTAAAATCATTCGGCCTTCTGCATCGGAGTTTAACATCTCTACAGTACTTCCATCCATCATCGTGATAATATCACCCGGTGCAAATGCATTAAAGCCCGGACGATTATCAGTGGCAGGAACTAAACCTACAACATGAACATTCAATTTGGCTTTAGCAATTGCATACATGGTTGCTCCAACAGCAGCAGCACCGGCCATGTCGCATTTCATAGAGTCCATGCTGTTTGGGGTTGGCTTTAAACTTAATCCACCTGTATCATATACCACGCCCTTGCCAACTAACACGTAAGGTTTTTTGTTACGCGCATTTTTTGGTTTGTATTCCATAATGGTAAAGGTTGGTTCGTCAACACTTCCTGCATTCACGGAAAGTAACCCTCCCATTTTTAACTGTGTGATTTTTGCTTTGTTGTAAACTTCTACTTTAAAACCCGCGCTCTTGCCGAAATCCTTAAACGCATCTGCTAAGCCTTGAGCATTTAAAATATTTACAGGTTCGTTTACTAAATTTCTTGCTTTGATGGTAGCATCAACAACAATATTTAATTTGCTTATTTGCTCATCTTTTAATCTGCTGTCAACTATAGAAACAGATTCGAATGTGTTAGCTCCTTTTTTAGCGCTAGGTTTGTGCTTGATGAATTGGTAATTTCCTAAAGCCAATCCTTCAGCTAATGCCAACGAATGAGAACTTTTTGCAGTTTCGTTTATAACGGTAAGGTGTTTGCCTTTTGTGCCATTAATAGCATCAGTAATGGAACTTCCGTTCTTTCGCAAACCTTCATGGGTTTTATTAATGTCTTTTTTAGGGTCGATAATGATAACATAAATCAATTGTCCAAGGTGATTTAAAGAAACAAACTTCTTATCGGGATCGGATAATTGTTTAGTGATATATTCAGTCACAGAATTATCAAAATGATAAGTCGGTTTATTCTTAAATTTTTCGCAAATAATGGCCAGGTTAGAACCTTTTACCGGATTGCTTGTTTTCTTAATTGTTATCATAATAAATTGGTGCCTACGAATATACAAATTTGTAATTATTAACCTAAAATATGAAGGCTTTATTGTAACTTTGAGGTGATGAATATCAGCGACATTTTAAAGAGGGCTTTGAACCTCGAATTTTTGAGTATTGAAGAGGGCGTTTTTTTGTTTGAAAACGCTTCTACAACTGAATTAATGTTTGTAGCCAATGAGATACGTAACATTAAGAAGAATAACTCAAAGAAGGTGACCTGGATCATCGACCGAAACCTTAATACTACCAACGTTTGTATTGCCAATTGTAAATTTTGTAATTTTTACCGAATTCCGGGACATGCCGAGGCTTATATCACGGATATGTCGACTTACAAGGCTAAAATTGAAGAAACAATAAAGTACGGAGGAGAGCAGTTATTGTTGCAAGGCGGACATCATCCGGATTTGGGGTTAGAGTACTACACCAAAACTTTCCGCGAGATCAAAAAAATGTTTCCGCAGATAAAATTACATGCACTTGGTCCGCCTGAAATCGCTCACATTACTAAGCTTGAAAAATCAACACATACAGAGGTTTTAAAAGCATTGATGGAGGCCGGTATGGATAGTTTACCGGGAGCCGGTGCTGAAATTTTAAATGACAGGGTGCGTCGATTAATTTCTAAAGGAAAATGTACCGGGCGTGAATGGTTAGAGGTTATGAAAGCCGCTCATCAATTGGGATTAACAACATCTGCCACCATGATGTTTGGGCATGTTGAGACGATTCAAGAACGCTTTGAGCATTTAGTGTGGTTACGCGAAGTACAAGCGCAAAAACCGGAAAGCTCTAAAGGATTTATCGCTTTTATTTTATGGCCATTTCAGGATGACGGTACTTTATTGAATCGTTTGAAAGGAATTAAGAATAATGTTAGCTCCGACGAATATATACGTATGTTAGCCTTAAGTCGTATTATGTTGCCAAATATTGAGAATATTGGAGCATCGTGGTTAACTGTTGGCAAAGCAACAGCGCAAATTTGCTTACATGCCGGCGCTAACGATTTTGGAAGTATTATGATAGAGGAAAATGTAGTGAGTGCAGCAGGTGCACCGCATCGTTTTACCTACAAAACAATTCAGGATGCGATTAAAGAAGCAGGCTTCGAACCTCAGTTAAGAAATCAGCAATACGAAGACCGTAAGTTGCCGGAAGGAATAGAAGAGCAGGTGATTAATTATTAAGAATATTCTTAAAGTTTTTTGTTAATTCACTTTTATGCTGTCACTTCGAGCGAAGTCGAGAAGTGATTTTGCAAATGATAGGTCTCGACTACGCTCGACCTTACAAGGCTTAAAACATCACTTCCAGACTTTGTTGTTTCGGTAATAATAATTTAGCGCCGTTTTCGGTAATCAGCATTTCGTCTTCTATGCGAATGCCGAATTCATTCAATAAATAAATGCCCGGCTCATTGCTCATCATGTTGCCTTTTTCCATCAGTCGTTTATTTCCTCCAACCACATAATACCATTCGTGGCCATCCATCCCAATGCCATGACCTAAACGGTGTGTGAAATATTTATAACCCGGACCATAACCCGCATCACTGATAACTTTTCGAGCCACTGCGTCAACCGATTCAAAACTTACGCCGGGTTTTGCAAACTTCAAAGCTTCTTGTTGTGCTTTTAAAACAATTTCAAAAACATCATTCATTTTTTTAGAAGGTTTTCCATACACAACCGTGCGGGTAATGTCTGATTCATAACCTTCAACCGAACAGCCACCATCCATTAATACAATATCATTTGCTTTTAACTTAACCTCTTGTACTAAACCATGTGGATGCGCGCTAGCTTCACCAAATAAAACCAAAGCACCGCCGCCTACACCAAACTCTGCAAATAAATCGGAGATAATTTTACCATATTCTCCTTCTGTCATTCCTTCTTTTAGTTGCGTAACCGCCACTTTGTAAACTTCCATCGCCATATCATTGGCAATTTGCATGAGCTCAATTTCATGTTCTGTTTTTACACCGCGACAACCGGCAGTAATAGGTGTGGCGGAAGTAATATTGAGATTAATGTTAGTGTTTTTTAGTCCCTGTGTAATAAAAAAGCGTGTAGTTTCTTCCATGCCAATGGTATTGAAACCGGAGGCAATTTCTTTAAAGAGTTTGTTTAGTAATTCAAACGGACTCTCATGTTCTTCCCAGCAAAATAATCTGGCATTGCCTATTTGTTCTTTTGCGCGTGTTTCTTCAAATTTGGGTGAAATGAAAATTGGCACGCCGTTTTTCAGAAGCAGCATTCCGAATAGTCTTTCCGAGCGACCCCATCTTACGCCGGTGAAATAATCTAAACTGGTACCGCCTTCCATAAAGATGGCATCCATTTTATTTTGCGCCATTAATTTTTGGGCTTTTTCAATTCTCAAAGAACGTTCTTCCGAAGAGATGGGAACAATGCGTGAACGTAACTTCTCAATGATTTCAGGATCGATTAAGTTTTTCTTATCGTTCGTTGAAGAAATAGTTTGTGCAAAAGAACTAGTTGATGTAGCAGCAAAGGCACTCACTAATCCGGTGGTTTTTAAAAATCGGCGTCTGTCCATATTATTGTCTGCATTAAAAGTAGTAAAACGGAATTATTTTTCATCCATTAAACTACACGAAAAACAAAAAACCCCGACAATTAGCCGGGGTTTTTTATTTCTATTTAATCCGAAGTTTATTTCTTCAATAAAACCTCATCAATCATACCGTAAGCTTTTGCTTCTTCGGCAATCATCCAGTAGTCACGGTCACTATCCGCCCAAACCTTATCATAAGTTTGTCCACTGTGATGCGCAATGATTTCATATAATTCTTTTTTCAATTTCTGAATTTCACGTGCAGTGATTTCGATATCTGAAGCTTGTCCTTCTGCGCCGCCTAATGGTTGGTGAATCATGATGCGTGCATGTTTTAATGCTGTACGCTTTCCTTTAGCACCGGCGCATTGTAATACCGCACCCATTGAAGCGGCCATACCTGTACAAATTGTTGCCACATCCGGACGAACAATCTGCATGGTATCATAAATACCTAAGCCTGCATAAACAGAACCACCCGGAGAGTTAATATAAATCTGAATATCTTTCTTAGCGTCTACCGATTCTAGGAATAACAACTGCGCCTGAACGATATTTGCTACCTGATCGTTAATACCTGTTCCTAAAAAGATAATGCGATCCATCATCAAACGCGAGAACACGTCCATCTGTGCAACGTTTAACTGACGTTCTTCGATGATATATGGAGTAAGAGAGGAAGTTATTCTTGAGCTATAGCTGTCAAAAGTTAAGCTGTTAATGCCCATGTGTTTTGTGGCATATTTTCTGAATTCGTTATTGTCAAACATAAATCTGGTTTTTTAATTGTTTCAAAGTTAATTGTACAGGTGGATAAAGCAAATGTTGTGCAAAAAGAGTTTTTAACCTTGTTTTGTCATAAAGTATGACAAAGTGCCGATTCTTCTAGTTTAAAGCTTTAACATTACCGTTCTTAATAATATAATCTACACCGTTAATACTGAATTTCTTACCTGTTCCTTGGTTAATTAAATCGGTAATATCTTGTTCAATGGTATGTACCGAGCCTTTGGTTTTGTAGGCTATGTTCAGATAGTCGGCATTAATTTCCATGCCTTCGGTAACACCACACAGTAAAACTCTCACCGGCACTTTAACACGCGGCAGTAAATTTATATCGCGCACTTTAGCCCAATTGTCGGCAATTAAAATCACATTCTCAACCGTTTTCTTTTTCTTTAACCCGTACAAAATTGCCTCAATCACATTTTCCGGCGCATCGCCACCTTGTCCGTTGCGAATGGTTAAGTTCATGGCTCTTACCAATTGATCCACATTAGTTGCCGTACAAAAATAAACACCACCTGTTACTCCAACTTTTTTCTCCTCATCTTTTTTATTGTCGCCATCATTAAAAAACACAAAACTCTGACGGAGTGAATCACGCGTAAAATGTAATTTTAACCAGGTGCTTACTTGCTGGGCGTAGGGATACATACTACCTGTTAAATCAGCAACAATCAGTGTTTTCTTCCAATTGTTTCTTTTAAAAACATTGAAAACAATGTTAGATAATGTGTCATTATTTGGATTAATATTTGTTTCGGCGTCGGAAGTTCTGCTCTCAAAGCTGAATTGTCCTTTACGATTGTAAACACGGTAATAACCATCCAGGTTTCCGTTTTTGTATGTTCCTTCAGCCTTCGTGTTTCCATTGCTGTAATACTCAACTTCCAATCCGTGTTTAACACCATTTTTATAGTGTTCATAAAAATCTTTACGGCATTTTTTGGAGTAATGAATTAAGATGCCATCGAGTTTTCCTTCTTTATAAAAAGCTTCTTGCTCAACGCAATCGGGCGAATCATACCAAATGATTTCCAGTCCGTTTTTTTGTCCGTTTTTATAAGTGGTTTCGTTTTTTAAATCTCCATTGGGCCAGTATTCGCGCCACACCCCTTGTTTTTGGTTGTTGAGGTCAATGATATTAACGGTATCCAAATCCTGAACTTCATACTTCAGGTATTGCGCATTTATTTGAAAAAAGGCGCAAATAAGTATAAAAAACAGATAGGATCGAACTGTCATATTGCTAATAAAATTGCTTAATTTTGTGTTCATTAGCAAATAATATGCTCGAAAAAATAAATAACCTGCTTTTAGAAGTAGAACAACTGGCGGTTAGCACCAAGGAACAGGTTGAAGAATACCGTATTAAATGGCTCAGTAAAAAAGGACAAATTACTGTTCTCTTTGATGAGTTTAAAACGGTAAGTCCTGAATTGAAACGTGAGATGGGGCAAAAGCTAAACGAATTAAAGGTAAAAGCGCAAGAGAAAATAAATGCTTTAAAAGAAAAATTTGAAGCAGCGGAAGATTCAGGTAAAGGCGGAGCAATTGATCTTACATTACCCGGCGACCCTAACATATTATTAGGATCACGTCATCCTTTAAGCATCGTTAAAAACGAAATCATCAGTATTTTTTCTAAAATTGGATTTACGGTAAGTGAGGGAAGAGAAATTGAAGATGACTGGCATAATTTTACTGCTTTAAATACACCTGAGAATCATCCGGCACGCGACATGCAGGATACGTTTTATGTGAACATTAATCCGGAGATGGTGTTGCGTACACAAACTTCCAGTGTGCAAGTGCATATTATGGAAAAGCAAAAACCACCAATTCGAACTATTTCTCCCGGAAGAGTGTATCGTAATGAAGCGATCAGCGCACGCGCGCATTGTCAGTTTCATCAGGTAGAAGGATTATACATTGATACAAATGTTTCTTTCGCGGATTTAAAGCAAACGCTTTTATATTTTGCACAGGAGATGTTTGGTGCCGATACTAAAATCCGTTTGCGTCCGAGTTATTTCCCGTTTACAGAGCCGAGCGCAGAAGTGGATATTAGCTGTACATTATGTAAAGGCAAAGGATGTAATGTGTGTAAGTATAGCGGCTGGGTGGAAATTTTGGGTTGTGGAATGGTAGATCCTCAGGTGTTGGAGAATTGTGGAATTGATAGTAATAAATACAAAGGCTTCGCATTTGGAATGGGTATCGAGCGTATTACCATGCTTAAATATCAAGTGAAAGATTTACGATTGTTTTTTGAAAACGATGTTCGTTTCTTAAAGCAATTTACTTCTGCTTAAATGGACAGATTATCGAGGATAAGCATGTTGCAAAACATGTTGGTGAAAGAACCCAACGATGTTTTTACCAATTACGCATTAGCCCTTGAGTACGTTAGCGAGGCAGATTATAAGAAGGCAGAAGATCAATTTTTAAAAGTTCTGGAAATTGACAGAAAGTATTTGCCTTGTTATTATCAACTTGGACAACTAAAAGAGAAAACAAACGAGACAAATATAGCTTTAGAGTTTTACAAGAAGGGATTGGAGTTAGCAAAGGAGCAAGGAAACAATAAAGCCATAAATGAGATAAACGAAGCAATTTGGATGTTGGAAGATTAAGACAAGAGAATTTAGATGGAATTAAAATTTGACATAATAGAAATACTAAAAGTAACCATGGTGTTATTTGCGGTAATTGATGTGATTGGTTCAATTCCTGTTATTTTGACTTTAAAACAACGTAACGGACAAATTGAAGCAGCGAAAGCGTCGTGGGTTTCGTTGGGAATCATGGTTGTGTTTCTGTTCTTGGGAAATTATATTTTGGATGTGATCGGAATTACCATTGGAGATTTCGCTATTGCAGGTTCTATATTATTATTCATTATTGCCTTTGAAATGATTTTAGGAATTAAAATTTCTAAGGATGAAATGAACAGTTCTGCTTCTGTTGTTCCATTAGCATTTCCACTCATTGCAGGAACCGGTACTTTAAGTACTTTACTTTCTATTCGCGCTGAATACAACATTGTTTCTATTTTGATTGCCATTGTTATTAATGTTGTTGTTGTGTATTTGGTACTTCGTTACCTCAATTTAGTAGAAAGAGTTCTTGGTCCAAGCGGAATAGCAATTCTCAAAAAAGTATTTGGTATAATTCTTTTAGCTTTAGCTATAAAATTATTCCGCAAGTATACAGGGTTATAATGCGAGGTATTTATACCATATTATTGCTGCTCGCCTCCAACACCTTTATGACCATTGCCTGGTACGGTCATCTGCGTTTTAAGGATATTTCATTTTTTAAAAACACCGGATTAATTGGTGCTGTTTTAATAAGCTGGGGAATTGCTTTAATTGAGTATTTATTAATGGTTCCGGCCAATCGTTTAGGAAGCAATGTAACCGGTGGCCCTTTTAACATGTGGCAATTAAAGATAATTCAGGAAGTTATTTCCATTAGCATTTTTGTGATTTTCACCCTGGTTTTCTTTAAACATGACACGCTAAAATGGAATCATATTATCGGTTTTGGATTCCTGATAGCTTCTTTGTTTTTCTTCTTTAAAAAGTAAAAGTTAAAGGTTTTATTTTCCCATCTTATTTGTTATATTTGATTAGATGAAATTCGTTTTCAGGCTTAGCTTACTTTTCCTTTTGTTCTGTAGTCAGTTATTTGCACAGGATAATATTGTTATTCCCAAAACAGACCCTTCACTTTGTTTTACTGAAAATTTAGGCCAATGGGATTCGAAAATTTTGTACCGCTCTAAATTTTCCGGAGGAACTTTGTACATGGAACCGAATGGCATGACCTATGCTTTCTTTGATAAAAAACAAAGAGCCAGTATACATTTAGGTGGATTGGGTTCTACCAAAGATGCCAAACTAAAAGCGCACTGTATTAAGTTGGAGTTTTTAGGTTGTAATTCAAATTTCATTAATCAGCATGAAGATGAGGGGGTGTTTTATGAAAACTTTTATCAAGGCAGCGACCGATCTAAATGGAAGAGTCATGTAAACAATTATCATAAGGTATGGTATAGAAATATTTATAATGATATCGATTACGAAGCCATTACAACAATTAAAGGCATCAAGTATAATTTTTATGTTAAGCCGAATGCCAATCCTGAATTAATAAAACTTAAATATAGTGGTGCCAAGAAAATCAAATTAGTGAAAAACGAATTGATGATTATAACGAGCATTGATTCTATTGTAGAAAAAGCGCCGTATGCCTACCAAAACATAAAAGGAAGAATAGTTGAAGTTCCCTGCAAATACGCTTTGAAGGATAATGTTGTTTCTTTCGAGTTCCCTGAAGGCTATGATAAGAACTATGAATTGGTGATTGACCCTATTCTTGTTTTCGCGGCACAATCGGGTTCACTGGCAGATAATTTTGGAATGACAGCCACTTACGATAACAACGGAAACTTATATACAGGCGGGACTGTTTTTGATAATGGTTATCCAACTACACCGGGCGCTTATGATATAACGTTCTCCGGACCTCCGGCATTCGGAAATACGGATGTGGTTGTAACGAAGTTTAATGCAACCGGCACAACCCTGTTATTTTCAACTTATCTGGGTGGTTCGGGTAGTGAGATTGTAACCAGTTTGATTGTTGATCAAAATAATAACGTTTTTCTCTACGGTGCAACGGGCTCCGCTAATTTTCCTACCACAGTAGGAGCGTATGACAATACATTTAATGGCGGAAACTATTTGTTTTTCATGTTTAATGGAACAGAATTTGCAAATGGAACCGACATATTCGTCTCCAAATTTAATCCAACCGGAACAATGCTAATGGGTTCAACCTATGTAGGCGGTAGTGATAATGATGGGGTAAATTATACCAATGCAGTCGTTACTTATACGGTGGCATACTCAGGCACTGTTACACCGGGCGGTCCAACTTCAACAGCGGCTTGCGTTTCTACTGGAGGTAATTTTACACTCAATGAACATAAAGCCGATTCATTGCAGTTTAATTATGGTGATCAATACCGTGGTGAAATCCAATTAGACAAAAACGGAAACGTATATATCGCCAGCTCTACGCGCTCATCCAATTTCCCAATCGTTGGCGGATTCGATAATACATTAGGAGGAAAGCAAGATGCAGTTGTTTTAAAATTCAATCCAAATCTTACAGGAGTTGTGTGGAGTAGTTTTTTGGGCGGTAGCGAAAACGACGCCGGATACTCTTTAATTGTAACAGATTCACTTTTTACATATGTGACTGGTGGAACATACAGTATAGATTTTCCAACTGTTGCCGGATGTTACAATACGACCTATAACGGAGGTAAGGCAGATGGTTATATCGTAAAAATTAATCCGACAGGAAGCGCTATTTTGAAAGGAACTTACATTGGTACGAATTTATACGATCAGAGTTATTTTATTCAGAAGGACAAACAAAACAGAATTTACGTGTACGGACAATCGGATGGGAACATGATTACAACACCCGGTGTTTTTTCTGTCCCAAACTCCCATCAATTTATTACGCGTCTCGATGGACAATTGGCTAACGTAAACATGGGTACTATCTTTGGTAGCGGACTTCCACGTATTGATATATCGCCGTCAGCTTTCTCGGTAGATAATTGCGGTAACATTTACATTTCAGGATGGGGTGGACATCTTATTTACGGACCTTCACTAACCGGAATGCCTGTAACCGCCGGTGCATATCAAACAGCATCGGCCAACGGTTTTGATTTTTATTTAATGGTATTGTCAGCTAATGCCACTTCATTATTGTATGGTTCCTATTTTGGTGGCGCTTGTAGTCCTGAGCATGTAGATGGCGGCACTTCTCGATTTGATCCGCGTGGAATTATTTACCAATCAGTATGTGCGGGTTGTCAGAATAACGAAGATTTTCCTGTTACCCCGGGCGCGTGGCCTAATACACCAGGTAATAATAATAAATCCAGCAACTGTAATAACGGTGTGTTTAAATTTGATTTTCAAATCAAAATTACCAACGTAAATATTACAACTAATACCATTACCGGTTGTCAGCCTTTAACCGTGAACTTTAATAACAGTTCATATACTTCTGGAACATTCACATGGAATTTCGGAGGAGGAAACACCAATACGACAAGTATAAATCCATCATTTACTTATACAAATCCGGGTACATACACAGTAAGTTTAGTTGTAAGAGATACGAGTAGTTGTAATAAGATTGATAGTTCATTTACTTACATAACGGTTTATCCGGGGGTGAATGTGAGTGCTACAGCTTCTTTGGTTCCTTGCAGTGATAGTGTGCAATATAATGGGAATGCTGTTACAAGTGGCACGCTCTCAACATTTCAATGGACTTTTGGTAGTGGAA
Organism: Bacteroidota bacterium; assembly: GCA_017303905.1. Taxonomy (NCBI): domain Bacteria; kingdom Pseudomonadati; phylum Bacteroidota; species Bacteroidota bacterium. The sequence continues at coordinate 183,228 of JAFLBH010000005.1, read as the reverse complement.
GCGTAAGTACAAGTACGCTTACCAATCCAGTTAATACCTACACGGCGGCCGGTACCTATACGGCCCAATTACTCGCAATTACAAATAATGGTTGTAGAGATAGCGTCGTAGTTCCGGTCACGATGAGTGTTATCATTCCTTCGGTCAATTCAGGCACTATGTGTCAGGGAAGCTCGGTAAATCTAAATGCCACTGGTGGCACATCTTATCAATGGCAGCCGACCACAGCATTAAGTAGTACAGCGGTTGCTAACCCTATTGCCAATCCTACGACAACTACTATTTATTCGGTTACCATTACTAATACTTTGACAGGTTGCGTACGTACGCTTACCACTCAGGTTACGGTGAATCCAAAACCAACAGCTGATTTCACCTTCACAACCAATCCGTGTGGCGGTGGGGTAAACTTCACCGATAATTCAGCGGCTTCCATCACACAATGGGCCTGGGATTTCGGGAATTCACAAAATTCAACTGTTCAAAATCCTTATCAGTTTTATTCTACCGGCGGAACTTACAATGTGACATTAGTTGCAGGTAATGCATTCAATTGTTTTGATACGATTGTAAAGCCTGTAACGGTTGGTAACCCTCCGCCGGTAAGTGTGAGTCCGAGTCAAACAATTTGTTTAGGCAATTATGTAACATTATCGGCTAGTGGTGGAATTTCTTATTCGTGGGCACCATCAACCGGATTAAGCAATCCTAATTTCCAAAATCCTATTGCTAACCCTACCGTAACCACTCAGTATTCTGTAACGATAACTACATTAACGTCGTTAGGAGATACCTGTAAGTTTATGTTGGTGACCAATGTAAATGTTACGCAAGTTTCTGCAATTCCAATTCAAGTTTCAGCTAATCCCGATACTGTAGTGGCGGGAGGAACTTCAGTACTTACTTTAACCGCCACGCCAAATGCCATTGCTACCTGGTATCCCGGCGGTACAACAAGTCCTTCTACTGGATATACAGTTACCACTATGCCTCCGCGCACTACGACGTATACTGTCGTTATTCAACGCGGACCATGCTCTGAAACATTAACGGTAACAGTTTGGGTGATTGAAGACGGATGTGAGTCATCGGATGTTTTTATTCCTAATACATTTACACCAAACGGAGATGGAAGTAATGATTTAATGTTTGCGCGCGGCAGCAAAATTCAGGAAATGTATTTCGCTATTTACAATCGTTGGGGCGAACTGGTTTTTGAAACCAGCGATAAAAATGTTGGTTGGGACGGTACATTTAAAGGTCGTCCGGCCGATGTGGGTGTATTCGGTTATTACATTAAGTTTAAGTGTTATAACGGACTCGAATCATTTAAGAAAGGGAACATCACTCTTATCCGTTAAATTCCTGTTAAAATAGGTTAATCACCACCTAAAACCACCCCAAATGGGTTAGAGCCATTCATCCAAAATATGCTTTTTATTAGCTTTTCTTAGGTACATTTGTCACCGAAATGTCATGAGAAAGACGTTTTTAATGTAATTAGCTTTATGACACAACTACTTAGTTCAATGAAAAAAAATATTCTATTTCTGATTCTCGTTCTGTTTGCATGCAGTCCTGCTTTTTCACAAATGCCACAAGGTAATATGCAAAGCATGATGAAAAATGCCAAAAACATGAATATTGGCCGTTTTTACGGTAAAGTGATTGACGCGAAAACAAAGAAGCCTGTTGAATATGCTTCGGTTGTTTTGTTATGGTTTAATAAAGACAGTTTAATTGCAGGTGGTTTGGCAAAAGAGAATGGTGATTTTTCTTTGGATCAATTACCACCTTATGGAGGTTATCGTTTACGCATTTCGTTTATCGGGTATAAGAATTATGAGGCCAAAGTTTATATTGTTCCTCCAAATAAAATAGAACAAGATTTAGGAGATATCAAATTAGAGCCGGATGAAAAAGTATTAAAGGAAGTAGAAGTGAGTGCCGAGAAAAGCACTTTTGTGATGAGTGTGGATCGTAAGGTGTACAATGTAGATAAAGATTTATCGGTGAAGGGTGGAACAGCTTTGGACGCATTAAAAAACATTCCAACCGTTTCGGTAGACGCTGAAGGAAATGCTACTTTACGTGAAAGTGCTGTGCGAATTTATGTAGATGGAAAACCCACAACGCTTACACTTCAACAAATCCCTTCTGATCAAATTGAACGCATTGAAGTTATTTCAAATCCTTCTGTAAAGTTTGAAGCGAACACAACAGGAGGAATTATTAATGTGGTATTGAAGAAAAACAACAAGCCGGGTTATAACGGCATGTTAATGGGTAATATCGGTACCGGTGATCGTTACGGAGCGATGGGAAATATTAACATCAAAGAAAATCCATTTAATTTTTCGTTGATGTACAATTACAACTCAGGAATTAATAATACCAATGGTTATACGAATCGCATCGATTTATATAACGATACGATCATTGATTATTTTAATCAGAATAATCAAAGCTTAATGCGTAATCAGTTTCATTTTGGAAGGTTAAGTGTGGATTATAATATCAACAACCGTAATACAATTACTGTTGCAGGAAATTTAGTGAAAGGAGAATTCAATACAAGTGATGTTCAGGATTACGAATATTTATCCGGAACAAAAGTGCCTGTTATGGGAGGTTATCGTATCAATGATTCGAAAGCAGGCTTTGTTAACGTAACATCGCAATTAATGTATCGCAAAACCTATCCTAAGGTTGGAAAGGAATTAACCATTGATTTAAATAATAACACCAGCAATTCAGGCAACCAATACCAGTTCAATTCTTATGATAAGGATACCGCAGGTAACGACATGCCATTTTCTCCTATTCTTCAAAAGAACAAAGGTGGAACCGATGCGAGTCAGTGGATATTACAGGTGGATTATGTAAATCCTATTTCCGACAAAGCAAAATTAGAAATGGGAATCAGAGGCTTTTATAAAAAGTCAAACAGTTACAATAACACGTCTAATTTTAATTATGCTATTAATGATTATGAAAAAGATTCCATCATGAGTAATAATTATGTGATTGATGACATGGTGAATGCTGCCTACATTAATTACATGAGCAAAACATTTTGGGATATCGGTTATCAAGCCGGCTTACGTTTCGAGCAAACGTATTTTAAAGGTACGCTTACTGATAAAAATCGTTCGTTCGAATATATCTATCCGGGAAGTTTAAATACTTTGCAAAACAGTTTATTCCCTGCCATTTACTTAACTAAAAAATTTGGAACCAAACATGAAGTTCAATTTAACGTGTCGAGAAAAATTGAGCGCCCGAATTTCTTTATGGCCATGCCATTTGTGATGTTTAGTGATAAGAAAAACTATCGTATTGGTAATCCAGAGTTAAAGCCGGAGTTTATCAATATCGCTGAAATTAATTACAACAATTTGTTTGATAAAGGAAATTGGTTGGTGTCTGCTTATGGAAGATATTCTGAGCAACCAATTACGAACACAGCCTATCGTTCAGCCGCCGATACAACTGTACTAGTAAATACGTTTGTGAACGGGAAAAACAGCTTACGTTATGGAATGGAAAACACCTTGCGATATACCTTCTTCAAAAAGTTAACAGCCACCGCAAACGTAGATGTGTTTTATGTATATCTTACCAGCGGAATTATCGAAAATCAACCTTCAACTGTTACAGAAGGGTGGAGCTATAAAGGTAAGCTTACTTTGAGTTATCAGTTACCTTGGCAATTAACAGCTCAGGTGAATGGAACGTATGAAGCACCAAAGGTTATCATCAACGGCCGCACCTTAGATTATTATTTCATGGATATTTCATTAAGTAAAATGATTAGCACAAAATGGGTGTTTAATTTAACTTTAAGCGACGTGTTCAATACCAAACGCATGGGTACACATTTAGATACTGATTTTTATACGCAGGATTTATCCCGTCGTCGTGAAACACGCTACTTACGATTTAGCGTCACTTATTTATTCGGTAAGTTCGATTCATCTATCTTGAGAATGCGTGGTAAAAAAGGAAATAATAATCAGGATATGAGCGGCCAGGATGGCATGGGTGGTTTCTAATGGAGCACAGAATAAACATAGAAGGTATTAAGCTGTATGCTTACCACGGTTGTCTGGAAGAAGAAGCAAAAATTGGTGGTAATTATATTGTTGATGTATACATGACGACTGATTTTTCAGAGGCTGCTAAAACAGATGATTTAAGTAAAACAATTGACTACTGTGCTATTTATGAAATAGCAAAAGCGGAAATGGCCATCCGTTCAAAATTAATAGAGCAGGTTGGTCAACGTATTTTTGATAGAGTAAAATCTGATTTTAAATCCATAAAATCGCTGCGAGTTAAAATCACCAAATTGGTACCACCGATGAATGGAGATGTAGAGCAGGTGAGTATTGAAATTGAAGGTTAGTTCAACGCGTTGAGGTTTTTACTCAACAAGTGATTACCGCCTACCACCAAATGTTTCATGATTTTTTTATTGCGAATGATTAAAGCGTTGGTGTTGTATTTGTCAACCACAAAATCATATTCGGTAGTACCGTGACTTTTATATTCGATGGCGGAGAAAACCAAAACATCATGCTCATTTAAAATACCTGATTTTTCAAGTTTAAAATTCCAATACTCTTTTTCCTTTACCTTAAGATAAGTGAATTTTCTATTGGGTAAATTGGACAAAGTACTGGTGTAATATTTCATTTGATAGGTTCCGTTGTTATTGTACACTACGAATTTCTCAGTGATGCTTATTTTTTTACTTTCTCCCTTTATTTTTTCACCGTTAGATTTTGTAATTTCTGTGACAGCTTCTTCCACATGACACTGATAAAACAACAGGGAGTCGCCACTTTTTAATTCTGCCAAAGCTGTTTTAGCATATGCTTCCGGAAATTTTAAGCTAACAGTTTCTTGAGCTTGAGCGCAATTGAACAGTAGAATAAATCCTGTAATGTATAGAGTTAACTTCATACCGACTAATGACGCTTTAGTTAAAAGTAAATTTTCCGTTTTTATAATCGGTAGGATAGAAATCTTTTAAAGCAAAATAGAAGGCATAGCCGGCTAGCAATCCTACTGTACCACCCAAAAGAGATTTTAGTTTTCGTTTATAGCGTGCGCTCCGTTCATAGCCTAAAATATAAGGATCATGATCGATGTAGTTTGGATTAGAAATGGTATTATGTCGTATACGAACTTTCGGCGCTCCCGACAAAGCCATATATCCATAAGGTAAAACGGGTGCAAAAAACGAACCGGTGGCTCCGCCAATAAATCCAAAGAGACCGGCGCCTATCATTGCTCCATTAGCTTTAAAACCTTTTCTGCCGTCTTGTTCACCTTTAATAAAAAAATGCATTTCATCGCGGGTAAACCATTGATATCGTAAAGTATCTTGTCGGTAATAATAACGTTTGTTGCCATTGCCATAAAGAATCACATAGAGGTCGTCGTATTCGTAATGAATTTTTTTCTCCGGTTTGGTGGGATGGTATATAGTAACAGCTCCGAGTAAAGTGTCAATCACTCTTTCAACTACCACATTACCGTTCATTAATATAAGAGTGTCTTTTTTTTGTTGAGCGTTGGCTAATGTAAATGAAATACAAAAAACAAGAATTAACAGGATTCTAATCATGACATAAATTTAAATATTATTTTAGTCTTAATTCTTTATTTATCCCTTTTTTCTTAATTTTAAGAAAACTAAAAATCTAATTGAATTTAAGAAATGAAAAGTATTTATTTAATCGTAATTGTTTTTTTGTATTCAAGTATACATGTTAAAGCAAGTCATGCAATGCCACTGGTTAATTACAGTGTACAGGCAAGTGTATCAGGTTTTACTGTGTCCGGTAATTCGGATCCTGCTACGTGCGGAGGCGGGCCGTATTGGATGGAGACAATTATTACACCAAATAAAGCAGCTTTAGGGAAACCCGCCACCGCTGCAGTTTATAACACTTTATTGAATTGGAGTAGTACAAGTCAATTTTATATTTTTCAAGATCATTACTATAGTTTACTAAATGTTCCTAACTATAATATATCAAGTTCGTGGCCTGACAACTGTTCAACCGAGCCTTATGCGGACTTAATCATTCCATTTTCAACATTATGTCCCGGTACAAAATATTATATTCAATCAAGAGAAGCGGTAATGGGAACTAATACTTACGGCACATGGTCAGTTATTGATTCAATAATTACTCCCGGCGTTGCTCCTGTACCATTTCCTTTTTCTGTTAATTCATCTGCTAATCCATTATGCTCCGGACAAAGCGCTACCTTAACTGCTACGGGGGGCACCTATTATTTTTGGAATCCTCCGGCATCAAGTTCTATGTCAGTTGTTGTCAGTCCGAGTGTTACTACAATTTATACAGTCGTCGCAACAGATAGTGCTAATTGCGCATCAACTCAAACGTTTTCCCTAAATGTAAATATTTGTACAAGTATAGAAAGTCAGACTTTGAAGGATAGGTATTCGTTGTATCCAAATCCGGTTGTCGATTATATTAATATTACGGGTATTGATGAGGCAACTATCACAAAATTTAAAATTTGTAACATACTAGGAACAATTTTAAAGGAGTCCGAATTTAACTCCAGGTCAATTGATGTTTCCGAGTTGCCACATGGAGTTTATTTTCTCATTTTAGAACGAGATAAAAAGACTATTCAAACAAGTAAGTTCATCAAATAACAATGATTAATTTTCTGATGAAACATATAAAAGTATTCATTTTTGTAAGTTGTTTAGGTAAAGTGGCATTCGCACAAACAAAACTTCAAACAACCACCTCATTTCTTCCCAATTCAGGTTTTGCTATTTCAAAACCATTAATAGAAATGCCAGTTATTAATGAGGAATTAGAGGAAAGCGAGAAACAAACTATCAATCCCCGTCGTAAATCTAACGCCATTAGTTATAACAAAACACCGCAACCGGATGTTGATCCTATCGTGCAAAATGAAATGGGAAATAAAATGACATCTCCACCCATTGTAAATTGGCAAGGCACTTCCGGCAATGCATCTCCTCCTGATCCTTCCGGTGCAGCCGGCCCCGCGCATTACGTTCAGGCAGTAAATATTCGCTATCAGGTATACAACAAAACAGGAACCAGTTTGGGTGGTCCATATGCATTAAACACTTTATGGGCAGGAAGCACCAATATGGGCGATCCGATTGTGATGTATGACAGGTATGCCGACCGTTGGTTTGTATCTCAGTTTAATGGCAGCGATAAAATTTTAGTAGCCATATCCACTTCTTCAAACCCATTAGGAAGTTATTATACATATACATTCGTTCCTTCTGCAGGTAATTTCCCTGATTATCCAAAATTTTCTATTTGGGCCGATGGTTATTATTGTACCAGCAATATTGGTGGAACAGAAAAATTCGCTGTGTTTGATCGTACTAAAATGCTGGCGGGAAACCCTACTGCAGGAATGATTTCACTTACCGTTCCTCCAACACCAAATTATTATTTTTTCTCTCCATTACCGGCTGATGCCGACGGTCAATTACCGCCTTACGGAACACCATGTCCGATTTTTTGTTATGAAGACAATGCATGGCCGTCAGCAACTACTGATCAAATACGAATTTTTAAATTTACGGCTAACTGGACAACTCCGGCTGCTTCAAGTTTAGCGTTGGATCAAACCATTCCAACCAGTTCAATTAATGCACTGTTTGATGTGAACTATGATGATGTCACACAACCTGGTACTTCACAAAAAATAGATGCGATTGGCGGTGTGTTTATGTATAGAGCGCAATATCGCCGTTGGACGGGTTATAACACTATCTTGCTAAATCACGCGGTGATTGTAAATTCAACAACTAAACAAACAGGTATTCGCTGGTATGAATTAAGACAAAATACAACTACAGGTGTTTGGAGTATCTATCAGGAAGGAACTTATGCGCCGGATTTGCATAGCCGATGGATGGGAAGCATGGCTATGGATGATAACGGAAGTATTGGAATTGCATATGCTGTTTCGAGTGGAACAGTTTATCCTTCGATTCGATATACCGGTAGATTAGCCACCGATCCTTTAGGACAATTTACATTTGCTGAAACAACTGCCGCCATCGGAACCAGCTCGCAAATGACGCACAATCGTTTTGGTGATTATTCACAAACGAGTTTGGACCCTGATGGAATTACCTTTTGGCACACCGGTGAGTATTTATCGAGTGGAGGGAAAACCAGAATTTTCTCTTGGCAAATACCACTTTCAACCACAGGAGTAAATGATATTGAAAACAAACCTGATTTGCTCGTTCATCAAAATGAAAACATGTTAGAAGTGAAAGCAATTCGTTTGTTGGAAGCGAATGAAGTGCAAGTGGATTTATTTGATGTGATGGGAAAACAAATAGCATCTAAAAAGTTAAACACTAATAATGGAAATGCTGAATGTAAATTGGATGTTTCGGGTTTAGCTAAAGCGACCTATTTAGTGAGAGTAGGAAATGAGAAGTTTCAGAAGGTTGTAAAAGTAAATATTCAATAAATGCGCATCTTTTACTTTTTAGTTTTTTTCTCGGTAAGCCTTTGGTTAGGAGCTCAAAATGCAGACGTGTCCTTAGAATCTGAAGGTAAAACGGTGGGAATTGTCACAACTAAATTCAAAAAAAAGGGTTGTGGTTCTTTGGTAATGATTATTTCCGGTGGCAAAAAGATATATCTAATGCCAAAATCTCCATTAGAGAAGAAATTTGATAAGAATAAATTACGTATAAAATTCACTTACCGTCGTTTACGAATGCCAAGTCCGGCTAATTGCGAATTCTGCTACATGGTGGAATTAAAGGAAGTGGAAAAAAGTAATTAACAAGCCTGTTTACATTTTTACCTGATTTAGGTCAATTTGAGACGAAGCAAACGCTCAATAGCCCGCTTTTTTTTGTAAATTTGTTTCTCTTTTTAAACCCGTATAATCTATGGATACATTTGTTTCCCGCCATAATGGCCCACGTGAAAATGAAGTAAAAGAAATGCTTAAGAAAATTGGTGTTTCTTCAGTTGATGAATTAATCAACCAAACCGTACCTTCAAACATCCGATTAAAGGAGCCATTAAAAGTTGGCGCAGCTTTAACCGAGTTCCAATACTTAAAGCATTTGCGTGCACTTGGTAAAAAGAACAAAGTATTCCGCAGTTATATTGGCTTAGGTTATTACAATACAATTTTACCTTCCGTAATTCAACGAAATGTTTTAGAAAATCCGGGTTGGTACACTGCTTATACACCTTATCAGGCGGAAATTGCACAAGGACGCCTTGAAGCGATTTTGAATTTCCAAACCATGGTGATGGATTTAACAGCTATGCCAATTGCTAATGCAAGTTTATTAGACGAAGCAACAGCAGCAGCAGAAGCTGTATTTATGTTCTACAGTAATCGTAGTCGTGAAAAGCAAAAAGCAGGCGCACACAAATTATTTGTAAGCGAAACATGTTTCCCTCAGGTAATTGATGTTATTAAAACGCGCTCTAATCCGGTAGGAATTGAAGTGGTGGTTGGTAACGCAGCTTCCTTCTCTGCAGATGCTTCTTTCTTTGGCGCAATTATTCAGTATCCGGATATTAACGGAGAAGCGAACAACTACAAATCATTTGTAGAAAAATGTCACGCTGCTGAAATCCAAGTTGCCGTTGGTTCTGATTTATTAGCACTTGCTTTATTAACGCCTCCGGGCGAATGGGGTGCTGATGTTGTTTACGGAAACTCACAACGTTTTGGTGTGCCATTAGGTTATGGCGGTCCTCATGCTGCATTTTTTGCATGTAAGGAAGATTATAAACGTTTAATTCCGGGACGTATTATTGGGGTAAGTGTGGATGCAGAAGGAAATCAGGCATTACGCATGGCTTTACAAACGCGCGAACAACATATCAAACGCGATAAAGCAACATCAAATATTTGTACCGCGCAGGCTTTATTGGCTATCATGGCGAGTATGTACGCAGTTTATCATGGTCCTGCCGGAATTAAGGCAATTGCTCAGGAAGTAAATAATGCAACGGCTACAGTAGCAGAAGAATTAAAGAAACTTGGATTTGAAGTCAACACAAAAGTTTACTTCGATACCATTGTTGTTACTTGTGATGCTGCAAAAGTAATTGCTGCTGCAGAAGCGAAAGAAATCAACTTCCGTAAAATTAGCGACAAACAAGTTGGTATCAGTTTAGATCAAACAGCAGAAGCGGGTGATGTAAATGATGTGATTGCAGTGTTTGCTTCGGTTTCAGGAAAATCAGCAGTTAACGTTGCAATTAAAAATTCATCGGTTATTTCTTCTTCCGAATTAAACCGTAAGTCTGCTTACTTAACACATCCTATTTTTAATTCTTTCCACAGCGAAAGTGAAATGATGCGTTACATAAAGCGTTTAGAGAACAAAGATTTATCATTGGTGCATTCGATGATTTCATTAGGTTCTTGTACGATGAAATTAAATGCAGCTTCAGAACTATTGCCTCTAACATGGCCTGAATTTGCAAGCATTCATCCGTTTGTTCCTGCAAATCAAGCGGCCGGTTATGCTGAATTAATACAAACTTTAGATAAAGATTTAAGTAACATTACCGGTTTTGCGAAGATGAGTTTCCAGCCAAACTCAGGTGCTCAAGGTGAGTACGCAGGTTTGATGGTTATTCGTCAATATCACATTGCAAACGGAGGAGCGCACCGTAATGTAGCGTTAATTCCTTCATCGGCGCACGGTACCAATCCTGCAAGTGCCGCTATGGCAGGCATGGATATCGTAGTTGTGAAATGTGATGAAAAAGGAAACGTTGATATTGCTGATTTAAAAGCAAAAGCTGAGCAACATAAAGATAAATTAAGTTGTTTAATGGTAACATATCCAAGTACACATGGTGTGTATGAAGAAGGTATTACTGAAATCACAAAAATTATCCATGATAATGGTGGTTTAGTATATATGGATGGTGCCAATATGAATGCTCAGGTGGGCTTAACTTCTCCTGGTAATATCGGCGCGGATGTATGTCACTTAAACTTACATAAAACATTTGCTATTCCACATGGTGGTGGTGGTCCCGGCATGGGCCCAATCGGTGTAGTGGAGAAATTAGTTCCATTTTTACCTTCTCATCCTGTTGTTAATACAAGTGGTGATAAAGGAATTCCGGCCGTTAGTTCAGCACCATATGGTAGCGCGTTGATTTTATTAATCAGTTACGGTTACATTAAAATGTTAGGCAGTGATGGATTAAAAGCTGCGACTGAAACAGCTATCTTAAATGCTAACTACATGAAGGAGGTATTGAAAGATCATTACAAAATTTTATATACAGGAACAAAAGGACGTTGTGCACACGAAATGATTTTAGATTGTAATGATTTCAAAATGGCAAGTGGCGTTGAAGTAGCTGATATGGCAAAACGTTTAATGGATTATGGGTTCCACGCACCTACTGTTGCATTCCCTGTGGTAAATACTTTAATGGTTGAACCAACTGAGAGTGAAAGCAAGGCAGAGTTAGATCGTTTCTGCGAAGCCATGATTACCATCCGAAAGGAAATTCAGGAAATCATTGATGGCAAAGCTGACAAAGTAAATAACGTAATTAAAAACGCACCACACACCGCTAAATTAATTATCAGCGACAAATACGATAAGCCATATAGCCGTGAAAAAGCTGTATATCCGTTAAAGTGGGTGAAAGAAAATAAGTTTTGGCCAAGTGTTGCTCGTGTAGATAATGCATATGGCGATAGACATTTAGTTTGTTCTTGCGCTCCAATCGAATCGTATATAAACGAAGCGGTGGAAGCTTAGTTTTATTAAAGCAACAAGTCGAATGAACAGTATTAAAAAAATCCTATTCTCGATTTGTTGCTTTTTGTTTTTTGCAAGTACGATTTTTTCTCAAAACGACAGTTTAATTGATGTTTGGAATAATGCAAATCGTCATGACACGGTTCGCGCTATGGCTATGCATGTTTATTCGCGTCGTTTAGCATTTAATAATCCTGATACCACATTAATTCTCTCCAATCAATTGTTGCAATTCAGTAAGGAGCGTGGATTGAAAAAATTTGAAGTCGGCGCGCGTAACAACATTGCATTAAGTTATTATGTGAAGGGTGAATATAAATTAGCTATCGATAACTATAGTGAAAGTGTTGCTGAGTTGAAAGCATTAATATTCGGACAAGACACCACTCTGAAAGTTTTTGCAAAAACTTTACTGGGTAAAACCTATAATAACATTGGTAATGTTTATTTAGATAAAGGTGATTATCCTTTGGCACTAGATTTTTATTTTCAAAGTTTGAAGGTGGTAGAGGAAATGGGCGATAAGAAAGCGCAATCAATTGCCTTAGGGAATGTTGGAATTATTTATGGCATTCAAAAGAATTATGAAAACTCTATTAAATATTTTGTCAAGAGTTTGCAGATGGATAGCTTGACGGGTTTCAAATCCGGAATGGCCAGCAATTACAGTAACATCAGTAATCTTTATCAGGAAAAAGGCGACTTAAAAATTTCATTAATCTACCAACTAAAATCACTCGATTTAAGGAAGGAAATTGGAGAGAAAGATGGAATCGTACTTTCATTGGTAAGTTTAGGCAGCTTAAATGCGGAGTTCGGATATACAGCAGAACGCGAAAATAAACCGAAAGAAGAAGTAACGGCTCATTTCAACGACGCAGTGAAATATTTTTCGGAGGCATTAAATTTGGCGCGTGAAATTGGAGAACAAAGAAATGAAGCAGTTGCTTTAATGGGTTTAGGAAATTGTGCCATTAAATTGGGTGATCCTGCCAAAGGCGTAACACTGTGTGAAAATAGCTTGACAATTGCTGAGAAAATTCAATCGGATGGTGAGATACGTGATGCGTGCAAATGTTTGTATTATGCGTATTCTGCTCTTAAGAATCCTGCAAAGGCATTACCTTATTTTGAGCGTTTCATTTCAATTCGTGATACTTTAAACAGTGCCGAGCGTATTCGTGAAATAGCGCAAAAGCAATTCGAATTTGATTACACTAAAAAAGCCGCTGCTGATAGTTTGCGTGCCCATGAACAAAAAATATTAATTCAGTCAGAGTTGAAAAACGAAAAAACCCGAAGGTATTTTTTGTATGGAGGTTTACTTCTTGTAATTGTGTTTGCTGCTTTCATGTATAGCCGCTATAAAATTTCTCAAGAGCAAAAGCAAATTATTGAGAAGCAAAAAACATTGGTGGAGGAAAAACAAAAGGAAATAGTTGATTCTATTCAGTACGCAAAAAAAATTCAGAAAACATTATTGGCACACGACGCTTTCTTGAATCAGGAACTCAACGACTATTTCATTTTATACAAACCCAAAGATATAGTGAGCGGTGATTTCTATTGGGCAACGAAAAAGGAAAACCGTTTTTATTTTGCCGTATGTGATAGTACAGGTCACGGTGTTCCCGGAGCATTTATGAGTTTGTTGAACGCTTCTCTATTAAATGAAGCAATTGTAGAAAAGGGGATTGAGAAACCCGGGGATATATTTAATTATGTTCGCGCTAAATTAATTTCCAATATGTCGGCGGAAGCGCAAAAGGACGGAATGGATGGAGTTTTAATTTGCATCGATAAGGTTTCGGGCGAAATTTCTTACGCTGCGGCCAATAATAAACCTTTACTCATGACTTCAAACGGTGCTTTAGAATTACCCGGCGATAAAATGCCGATAGGTATTGGAGAAAGGAAAGATGATTTTACAACACACAACATATCCTATTCAAAGGGCGATCGTTTGTATTTATTTACCGACGGTTATGCCGATCAGTTTGGTGGAGAAAAGGGAAAAAAATTCAAGCATAAACAATTAGAGCAATTAATTACAGAGATTAACCATAAATTCTCTAACGAAAAGAAAGAAATTTTAAATACTACTTTCGAAAATTGGCGAGGCTCACTCGAACAGGTAGATGATGTGTGCATTGCAGGATTGGTATTATAATTTTGTGACAGTGCATTCTTTTTAATAAGTTAATATTTAAGTTATTGAAAAACAATATCTTAAATCAATTTAAGACGCTGGATTTTTTAGATAAATATTGTATCTTACATGATTGTAATGCAAGATACTTTAGTACAAATAGATACACTCGCAATTGATGAGTTAAATTCTAAGGCTTGGGCGCTAAACCGAAAGGATGCGTACAAGGCCATTGAGTTAAGTACCGAAGCACTTACAAAATCAAAAGAAATAGATTATAAACGTGGCATTGCACACGCTTTAAAAACCTTAGGCACTTCGCAAGTTTGGATTTCTAAAAATGAGGAGGCGCTCACGACTTTATTTGAAGCTATTTCTATCTTCAATGAACTTGGTGATAAAAAGAACGAAGCGGAAACTTATTATTATGTGGGTGCTAACTTCCGATACCTTTCCGATTACGATTCGGCCATAAAATATTACAATGAGTGTTATAGCATCAATAATCAGATTGGTGATGAAATGGGAATGGCGGATGGTTTGAATGGATTAGGTACAGTTTATTACTCCATTGAAAAGAACGATAAATCACTCGAAGTTTTACTTGAAAGTCAGAAGTTGTGCCTTAAGCATAATGATAAAGAAATTTATGTAAAAGTATTGGATGGGTTAGGAGAAACCTATCATAATTTAAAACAGTATGATCTCGCATTGGAGCATTATAATAAATGCGCTTCTATTTGTGCCACTACCGGAAATAAGCAAGTCGCTGCTTTTGCACTGGATGGTTTAGGTCGTACTTATTCGGCTACCAAGAAATACCGGGAAGCACTTGATAAATTTAATGAAAGTCTCAACCTGCGACGTGAACTTGGATTTAAAGCAGGAGAAATCATTACACTTTATAATATTGGTGTTTTATATATTGAAAAGGGTGATGTTGTGGAGGGCGTAAAATTTCTAGAGCAATCATTTGAATTATCGCAAAAAATTCACTCCAAAGAGGGAGTTTATAAGGCGAGTGAAAAATTAGCGGAAGCGTTCGAGAAAGCCGGCAAATTAGATTTAGCGATTAAGTATTATAAAATATTTCAATCCACACGCGAAGAAGTTCGTAACGAGAAAACGAATCAGCTGGTAAAGAGCGTTGAGATGCAACACAAAATGTTGCAATCACAAGCCGAGAAATTTTTACTGGAAGAAAAAGCGAAAGAACTTGAGAGTTATTCCAATAACCTTGTTTTGATTAGCGAAATCGGACAGCAAATTATTTCGCAGCATACGGTCGCTGAAATTGTAGAAACGGTTTACGACAGTGTCAATAATTTAATGGATGCCGCGGGTTTTGGTATTGGTTTGTTTGATGCTAAAAAACAACAAGTGATTTTCCCTCTCTACATTGAAGGGGATGAAAAATTCAAGGATCTTACCTATGACGTAAAGGATACTGAAAAGCTTACTGTAAATTGTTTTGTAAACAAACGCGAAATTGTTATCAATGATTTCAGCAAGGAATATCACCTGTATTTTAAAAATTATGTAGCCCCATCCTTTGGAAAGGCGGTTAATTCAATTATCTACCTTCCTTTAAATGTACGGGGTAATACGGTTGGTGTAATTACTGTACAAAGTTTCAATGCGAATGCATACAAGCAATATCACTTGAACATTTTGCGTAATCTGGCCTCTTATTCGGCAATTGCTTTAGATAACGCGCAGATTTATGAATTACAAGAGAAAACTATTTTTGCGCGTACACGTGAAGTTATTTCACAAAAAGAAGAAATTGAAAAGGCCTATCAAAACAATAAATTATTAAGTGAAGTTGGTCGTGAAATTACATCTACATTAAATTTCGAAGAGATATTTGATAAGCTTTACAGTTACGTAAACCGATTAATGGATGCCACTGTTTTCGGTATCGATATTTATCATCCTGATAAAAATTTAGTTGAATATAAATTCAGTATCGAGAAAGGTGTTAAATGTAATACAGTTGACACCGTATCAATGGATAACGATAATAACTTCTCGGTATGGTGTATCAAAAACAAAAAGGAAATATTCATTAATGATAATATTAAGGAGCATACTAAATACGTAAAACAAATTAATGTGATAAGTGGCGATCTTACGCATTCCTTAATTTTCTATCCGATAATGTATGGCGAGAAAGTGTTGGGTGCCATCACGATTCAAAGCTTCGAAAGAAACGCATACAAAGAACATCATCTGGATACTCTAAGAACGCTTGCCAGTTACATTGCTATTGCTTTTGAAAACGCTTCTCTATACGAAAACCTTGAAGAAAAAGTGAAGGAACGTACGTTGGAGGTTGTTAAGCAGAAAGAGGAAATTGAAAAGAATAACGATAATACAAAGTTATTAAGTCAGATTGGTCGCGAAATCACAAGTACCTTTTCTACGGAAGAAATTATCAGTAAAGTTTATAAGCACATTAACCAATTGATGGATGCAGCTGCATTCGGAATTGGTATCTATGACGAACCTTCAAAGCAATTAGTATTTAAGGGTGTTATAGAGAAGGGTGTAAAACTCTCTGATTTCTCTTATTCAATCAACTCAACTGATCGTCCCGCTGTGTGGTGCTATAGTACACAGCAAGATTATAAGATTAACAATTTTAACGATGAATTCGTTAAGAGTAAAAAGGTAACAGATTATCAGGCGAAGGCAGGCGAGAATCCGGAATGTATCATGTACGTTCCAATTACACAAAAGGATAAGCGCATTGGTGTTGTTACCGTTCAAAGTTTTGAGCGTGATGCATACAGCGACTATCACTTACAACTTTTAAAGAGTTTAGCTGTGTATATGGCTATTGCTCTCGATAACGCAGCCTTATATGAACAACAAGAAAAAGTCATTGCCGATCGAACGAAAGAGGTTGTTGTTCAAAAGGAAGAAATTGAAAAAGCGTACCAAACCAGTAAATTATTAAGTGAAATAGGTCAGCAGATTACTTCTACTTTAAATTTTGAGGAGATTTTTGACAAGTTACATTATTACGTGAATCAACTCATGAACGCCGACTGTTTTGGTATTCGTTTATATCATCCTGAAAAAAATGTGGTAGAATACAAATATGGTATTGAGCGTGGAGAAAAGTATCATAGCGTTGCTTCCGTTTCAATGGATGACGATGATAATTATTCGGTATGGTGTATTAAGAATAAGAAGGAGATATTCCTTAATGATAATCTTAACGAATATAAAAAGTATGTTAAGCAGATTAAGGTCGTAAGTGGTGATATGCCTCACTCGTTAATTTTCTACCCGATTATGATGCAGGAGAGAGTATTGGGTGTGGTAACTATTCAAAGTTTCGAGAAATTCGCCTATAAAGAGCATCATCTTGATGTTTTGAAAACTTTAGCCTCTTACATTGCTATTGCTCTTGAAAACGCTTCACTCTACGAAAACATGGAGGATAAGGTGAAGGAGCGCACTTTGGAAGTTGTTAAACAGAAGGAGGAAATTGAAAAAACATATGAGAATACACGCTTGTTAGGTCAGATTGGTAAGGATATTACTTCCACTTTATCGGTGGATGAAGTTATAGAGAAAGTGTATTCGAATGTGAATTCATTGATGGATGCTTCTGTATTTGCCATTGGTTTATTTAATGAAGCACAACAACGCTTAGTGTTTTCAGGAACCATGGAGCGGGGTAAAAAATTAGATGACTTTTCCTATACATTAACCGACGATACACTTGGTGTATGGTGTTATAATAACGAGAAGGAAGTTTTAATTAATGATTATCCTGCCGAGCATACAAAATATATTAAGCAAGATTATATCGCAGCGGTTGGCGATGATACCCTATCGATGATTTTCCTTCCTATTTATGGAAAGGATAAAAAATTAGGCGTGTTATCTGTACAAAGCTTTAAAACACATTCTTATTCTGATTACCATTTAAACATTCTCCAAAACTTGGCTGTTCATATTGGCATTGCATTAGACAACGCGTCGCTCTATGAAAATATGGAAGAGCGTGTTGAGGAAAGAACCAAGGAGATTGAAAAGAATTATAACGACACAAAATTATTGAGTGAAATTGCTGAGGATATTAGTTCTTCACTTTCTGTTGAGACAATCATTGCAAAAGTGTATTCGAACGTAAACAAACTGTTAAAGGCAGATTGTTTTGGTATCGGTATGTTTAATCCGTTGAACGGATTTTTAGAGTTTAAAGGCTTCGTTGAGAATAATCAGTTAATGGATGATTTTGGTTATCCGGCTAACGATCCAAATCGACTCGCAGCTATTTCATTTACTAATAAGCGTGAAATATTTATTAATAACTACGCCCTCGAATACGGTAATTATATTAAAGGTATTCAAGCGCCGGTGTCGGGAAAAGATTCAGCCTCGATTATCTACTTACCAATTTATTCAAAGGAAATTGTAATCGGTGTATTAACGGTGCAAAGTTTTGAAATTAATGTTTACACCAATTATCATTTGAATATCTTAAAGAGTTTAGCTATTTCTATAGGTATTGCCTTAGATAATGCCGCGCTTTACGAAAACCTGGAGGAGAAAGTGAAAGAGCGTACAACAGAAGTGTTCGAGCAAAAGGCTATTATTGAAGAGAAGAATAAAGATATTACCGATAGTATTCGCTATGCTAAAAAAATTCAATTGGCCTTAATGCCGGATACGGATTTATTAAAAACGGCGTTTGCCGAAAGTTTTGTTTATTATCGTCCGAAGGATATTGTGAGCGGAGATTTTTATTGGATTGAGTTATTTAAGAATAACGTGACTGTATTTGCCGCGGCTGATTGTACCGGTCACGGTGTGCCGGGCGCTTTCATGTCGTTAATTTGTAACGATTTGATGAATCAAGTTATTAAGGACCAAAACGTAACTACACCGGCTCATGCACTTACTGTATTAGACGAGCGTTTACGTGCTATGTTAAATAAGAGTTCTGATCACTCTTCGAACGATGGCATGGATATTGCTCTCTGCGCATATCACCCTAACCAAATGATTATGCAATTTGCCGGTGCCCACCGACCGTTATTACTGATTCGTGACGGAGAATTAATCGAATACAAACCAAGTAAACATTCTATTGGCGGCTATTTAACCGGAAACAAAGTGTTTAACGATAACGTCATACAATTGAAAAAGGGCGATCAGGTTTACGTGTTAACGGATGGTTATGCGGATCAGTTCGGTGGCGAGAATGGAAAAAAATTCAAGTTCAAGAAACTACAAAAGTTGATTCAAACCATTGCACACATGCCGATGAAAGACCAACACGATTTATTAGAAGAAGCTTTTGTAAGTTGGAGAGGTAAACACGAACAGGTTGATGACGTTTGTGTAATCGGTTTAAAAATTTAATTTCCTTTTCAGTCGTGCCAAGGTTGTTCTATACCCTTACATTTATTTTCTTTTTTTCTTTTATGGCACTTGCACAGAGCTATTCTGTAAAGGGCAGTTTATTTGAAAAGGACAAATCTCCGGTTATTGGCGCTTCCGTTATTTTATTAAATCCAAAAGATTCTTCCTTTATTAAAGGTACTACCAGTAACGAAAGCGGATTGTTTGTAATCGAAAATGTAACGCCTAAGAATTATATTTTAAAAGTATCTTATCTCGGTTATAACGATTATTTTAAATCTGTTTCAATAAATGATAATTTGACTTTGGATGCAATCCAATTGCGTACCGGTGCAAAAAAATTGCAGGAAGTAAACGTTGAAACGCAGGCTGTAATGGCCACCCAAAGCGGTGACACCACAAGTTATAATTCAAAAGCTTTTAAAACAAATAAAGATGCGAATGCTGAGGATTTGATTACAAAGATGCCGGGTGTAACAGTGGTGGATGGGAAAGTACAAGCACAAGGCGAAGATGTGAAACAAGTATTGGTAGATGGTAAGCCATTTTTTGGTGATGATCCTAATTCGGTGTTGAAAAATTTACCGGCGGAAGTGATAGAAAAGGTTCAGGTGTTTGACAAGAAAAGTGATCAGGCGCAATTCACAGGCTTTGATGATGGTAATACAAGTAAAACCATCAATATTGTTACAAAAGCTCAATTCAGAAACGGAGTTTTTGGAAAGGTGTATGGTGGTTATGGTTATCAGGATAAATACAAAGGCGGTGGTGTAATCAATCGTTTTAAAGACAAACAGCGCTTTACGGTATTGGCCATGACAAACAATATCAATGAACAAAAT
Organism: Bacteroidota bacterium; assembly: GCA_017303905.1. Taxonomy (NCBI): domain Bacteria; kingdom Pseudomonadati; phylum Bacteroidota; species Bacteroidota bacterium. Next base: position 163,022 of record JAFLBH010000005.1, on the reverse strand, counting down.
TTTTCAACCGAAGATTTATTGGGTGTTATGAGCAGTAGTGGCGGAAACAGCAATAGAAGAAATTTTGGTGGAGGAGGAAGAGGAAGTAGCGGACGAGGCGGCTCACAAAATAGCGCGGAAAGTTTTTTAGTGGATGTGAAGAATGGAGTAATTACAACTTATGCACTTGGTTTAAATTATTCTGATAGTTGGGGAAAGAAAGCAAGTTTTTCCGGAGCTTATTTTTATAACCGAACCGAGAACATTGCCGAAACTGATTTATTGCGACAATATGTTTTGGGCGGCAATAACGGTTTATCGTATGTGGAGAACAGCGATGCTAAAACAACCAACGATAATCATCGCTTAAATTTCAGATTAGAGTTGAAGCCTGATTCTCTTAATAGTTTCATTTTGCAGCCCAAAGTTTCCTTGCAAATTAATAATGGTAATAATCAGTTATCAGGCATTAATTCGGCCTCCGTTACAATTAGCGATATTGATAATTCCTATCGCACTAATTTATCCGGTTACAATATTGCTTTTCCGGTTTTATTCCGTCATTCATTCGCGAAAAGAGGAAGAACTGTTTCACTCAATTTAAATCCAAGTTATAACACGAGCGTAGGCGGCAGTCGTTTAGAAACGTATAATCGCTATTACACGGATTCGGTTTACACAGATAGTATCGACCAGAAATCCATATTAGATAAAGTAGGATTTAATTCAACAAGCAATATCACTTTTACGGAGCCATTAGGTAAAACGGGATTTTTATCAGCCAATTATATTTTAACGTACAATTTTTCCGATTCAAAAAAGAACACTTATAACCGAAGCCCTTCTGATTATACTTTTTCCGAAACGGATTCTTTATTATCGAATGTGTTTAGCAATACGTATATGGCACATTCGGCAGGTGTGAATTACCGCTTTAATGAGGAGAAATATAATTTTTCTCTGGGTCTAAATGCACAGCAAGCCGAATTAGACAAGCAGCAGACTTTTCCTACTGAGTTTGAAGGGAAACGAACGTTTCAATCGCTTTTACCTAATGCGCACTACCAATATAAATTCAATAAAAACGATAATTTCAGAATTAATTATCGAACCAGTAACACGCCGCCAAGTATTGATCAATTGCAAGATGTGATAAACAATTCTAACAGTCTTCAACTTTCAACCGGTAATCCTGATTTAAAGCAAAATTTTCAAAATAATTTATTCATGCGATATACGGGCGTGAACACGCTTAAATCAACTTCCCTTTTTATAATGCTTGGTGGTACCTACACGCAAAATTATATTGGGAACAGCACTATCATTGCGAATAATGATACGACAGTTTATAATAATGTTTTCTTGGCAAAGGGTTCGCAAATTACCCGTCCGGAGAATTTAGATAATTATTACAACTTACGTTTTTTCTTTAATTATTCTTTTGCTGTAAAGAAATTAAGGTCGAACATTAACATTAACGCGGGATGTAATTATAATAATGTTCCGGCCTTAATCAATAAGCAAGTAAATTACTCCAACACAACAGCACCATCGTTTGGATTAGTGATTAGTAGTAATATTAGCGAGAAGGTTGACTTTACAATTTCTTCTAACTCGGCTTATAATATTGTGACTAATTCCTTGCAATCAGATTTAAATTCTGAGTATCTCAACCAAACTTCCAGAGTTAAGTTGAATTTAAATCCGTGGAAAGGTTTAGTTTTTACAGCAGAATATAATAATCAGATTTATACGGGTTTGTCGGATGGATTTAATCAGAATATTTCATTATTGAATGGCGCTATTGGCTATAAATTCCTAAAAGATAACAGTGCTGATATTCGTTTGTTTGTATTCGATGTTTTAAATCAAAATCAGAGTATTCAGCGGAATATCACCGAAACGTATATTGAGGATACCCAAACCAACATATTACAGCGCTATTTCATGTTAATATTTACCTATAATATTAAAAAGTATTATAAAAATGAGGCTAAAAAGCCCTCTGGAGCTGGACAGTAGACTCTTTTTTTAGTACTTTAGCAACAATGTTTGAAGTCAGTACAATATCTCCGGCCACACAGGCTCAACACATGGCTCAATGGTCTAATTAAATTATTTTTCAGTAAATAATTTATTCATTCATTAAACAATCATTAAACAAAAAATTAAAATGGCAAAAGAAGTAAAAAGCGTAGAATACGGCTTAGATAAAATATTTGAAGGAGCACAGGATTTTCTTCCGCTCTTAGGAACTGATTACGTAGAATTCTATGTGGGTAACGCAAAACAATCGGCTCACTTTTATAAAACTGCTTTCGGTTTTCAGTCGCATGCATATTCAGGTTTGGAAACAGGAAACCGTGAGAGCGTATCATACGTGTTAAAGCAAGATAAGATTCGTTTAGTATTAACAACGGCTCTGAATAGTAAATCTCCCATCGGTGAACATGTAAAAAAACATGGTGATGGTGTGAAGGTAGTAGCTTTATGGGTAGAAGACGCGCGCAAGGCATTTGAAGAAACAACCAAGCGTGGAGCAAAGCCTTTTATGGAGCCAACCGTTGAGAAGGATGAACACGGTGAGGTTGTGCGTTCCGGTATTTACACCTACGGAGAAACTGTGCACATGTTCGTAGAACGTAAAAATTATAAAGGCACTTTTTTACCCGGATTTAAAGAATGGAAGAGTGATTACAATCCAACACCGGTTGGCTTGAAATTTATTGACCATATGGTAGGTAACGTAGGGTGGAATCAAATGAATACATGGGTAAAATGGTATGAGGATGTAATGGGCTTTGTCAACTTTTTATCATTTGACGATAAACAAATCCATACCGAGTACTCTGCCTTAATGAGTAAGGTAATGAGTAATGGTAACGGTCGAATTAAGTTCCCGATTAACGAGCCTGCAAAAGGAAAGAAGAAATCTCAAATCGAAGAGTATTTGGATTTTTATGAAGATTCAGGAGTGCAGCATATCGCTGTTGCTACCGATGATATCATTAAAACGGTAGCTGAATTAAAAGCGCGTGGCGTAGAATTTTTACCTCCTCCGCCTCAAGCTTATTACGATGAAATTCCACAACGTTTAGGTGTGCATAAAGACATGATGAAGGAAGATATTAAAGAGCTTCAGAAATTGTCGATTCTTGTGGATGCCGATGAGGAAGGATACTTATTGCAAATCTTTACTAAACCTGTTGAAGATCGTCCGACTTTATTCTTTGAAATCATTCAGCGTATGGGCGCTAAAGGATTTGGAGCCGGAAACTTTAAGGCTTTATTTGAATCCATTGAACGCGAACAAGCTTTACGAGGTACTTTATAATAAGTCAATAATTAATGCTAAGGGGAAATTGGTAATTCAATTTCCCTTTTTATTTTTAGAGTATGATTACATATAACCCAAAAGACTGGTTTAAGTTAATTTTTCAGTTTCACAAGAGTGATACATTTAGAATTTTGTTGCCCAATATGCTTTTATTAGGTGTATTAACCGGCGGCCTGGTATATTATGAAATCACCCATGATGTTACTTTTAAAAGCTCAACCATCTTTCATCAAATACTCGGCTTTGTATTATCAATGTTATTAGTGTTCCGAATTAATTCGGCTTATGATCGTTGGTGGGAAGGCAGAAAACATTGGGGAGCGCTCGTAAATAACACTCGCAATTTGATGGTAAAGCTGGATAGTATTATACCGGAAGAAAATCGAAATGATAAAATTTATTTAAAAAATTTAATCATCACTTTTGTATTCTCTTTAAAAGATCATTTAAAAGACAACAAGCAGTTTAAAGATATAACTGATTTTGAAGGATTCAATCGCGAAGAGTTTGATAAACGAAGCCATAAACCAAACTATGTTGCGGGATTAATTATGAAGCATATTGAGAAATTAAGAAGGCAAGGTGTTATTAGTGATGAAAGAATGTTGTTCATTAATGCTGAATTGCAATCTTTTTTAGATATTACCGGTGCCTGCGAACGCATCAAGAATACGCCGATTCCTTTTTCATACAGCATGTTTTTGAAGAAAATAATTTTTATTTATGTCATCACCATGCCGATTGCTTTCTCAATCGATTTTAAATATTGGGCCATTCCTGTTGTTATGCTCATTTTTTACGCCTTCGCTTCAATCGAATTAATCTCTGAAGAAGTGGAAGATCCTTTTGGTGATGATGCTAATGATTTGCCAACACAGGAAATTTCAGAGAAAATAAAAGCAGGACTCAACGAAATTTATCCATCATAAAAAAAGCCATCCTTTAAAGGATGGCTTTTTTTTATTGACTGTTTTTTACATTTTAAACCTTAAGCTCACGATGAAATTTCTTCCGGGAGCATTAATGCCACTGGCAAAGACGCGATAACGATTATCAGTAATGTTTTCGCAAGCTACATTTAAACGGAGATTTTTTGTAATGTTATAACCGGCTCTTATATTTAGAGTAAACCATCCCGGCATTCCGTTTGCAGTTGCATATTGTAAATTGTCTTCACCACTCGGACTATAATCCGATAAAGCTTTTTTCCCGTTGTAACGAACAAAGAACTCAGCATCGGTATTTTTGTTTTTGTATATCAAGCTACTTTGACCGTACACCGGTGCAATATGATCTAATGGATAAATGGTGTCTTTCACTACATCCGAGTAACGTCCATAGGTATAGTTTAAAGTACTTTTAAATGAAATGTGATCATTGAAATCAAGCTGACATCCAACATTAAAACCATAAATAAAAGCACGATCGGTATTTTGCATCGCTTGTACTTTGTATTTATTTCCCTGATAAGTGATGCTATCTTGTCCGTTAACTTTAAAATCACGAAGTGTCATGTAGTTTTCTACAATGGTATAAAAACCTGTAACGTCAAATTTAAAACGTGAATTCATAACCTTACTGATGTTTAATTCAAAATTGTAGGCGTACTCAGGTTTTACTTTTGGATTCGCAACAATTAAGATTCCTCCTCCGGATTCAAATAATTTACTCATGTCATCAACATTTGGTGTTCTAAAACCGGTGTTAGCGAGTAAAGAAACTTTATAATCATTTTCAGCTTTCCAGGTAAAACCTAAACTACCTGTTACAGCCTGACTGTTTTGTTTTGCAACCGGATCCGGAAATTTAAATGGAATAGTATCAATGAAATTACAAACTACCGATGCATTGGTGTAACGAATGCCTTCCGAAATAACAAAGTTTTCGTTCACCTCAAAGTTATGCGATAGGTAAGCTGCAAACGTATTCATTTTATTTGTTGCCGCGTAACGTGTGTTTGCTCTGTAAGTACTGTCTTTAACAATGTCATAGTTATTAGCAGTGGATTTTACATCATTAGAAGTAAACTCAAGGCCATAACGTAATTCGTGTTTTTCTTTAATATTTTTCATCAAATCAAGATTTGCAGAAATTACTCCTACATCTTCCATTTGTGTAGTGCGATTGTTTTTTCGGTAATTGCGAGTAATGCGATCTTGTTCTATATTTTGATAGGCTAAAATTAATTTTATGTTATCGCTGATAGCTGTTTTAGCATCGTAATTAAGGGTATATGCGGCAAGAAGTCTGTTTTGCTCATACCTGTTTTCTGCAAATTTTAAATTCGGGCCATTATAATCTCCCGCTAATCTATCATATCGAGGTAAATCAGGATTCATGCTTAAGTGAAAATTTAAATTATGATTTAAATGCTCTCCTGTTTTAATAGCGAAGCGTTGTAAAATGTCGATTTGCTTGTAGCCGCTGCCAACTAGTTTATTGTTATTCGGATTTTCAACCATAGTATCTCTTCCCGCAGTTGTTTGTCCGCCTGATACTATAAATTCATCCGGAATCTTTTCACCGCGTTGTATTACATAATAGTTTCTATCCCACTTATTTGTATAACCATTTAGCTTCACACTACCGCTGGTTAAGTCCCCGAAATTAGAGTAAGTGATATTTGTTAAGGAAGCAAACTTTTTGAATCCTAAATTAATATCCAGGTGTCCGGTTGTTTCATTATTGACGCTGGCATAACGCGCCATGGCATTTGCTTTAACCAACATTTTTTCATTAGTACTAAACTCGGCATTTTTTGTATAGAAATGCATAACACCACCCAAGGCATCGCTTCCATACATAGTAGAGGAAGGTCCAAAAATGACTTCAGTTCTTTCGAGCATTTGCGCATCAAGCGTCATAACATCCTGCAAATGGCCCGATCTGTAAATGGCATTATTCATGCGAATACCATCAATTACAATTAGTACCCGACTGGCTTCAAAGCCTCTTAAATTTGGACTACCGCCACCTAACTGACTTTTTTGCACGAATACATTTCCGGTATTCATTAACAGGTCGCCGCTGGTGGGTTGGTTACTAAACTCAATATCCTTTTGTTTAATAACTTCAATAGCATATGGAACATCGATTTTTTTCTCGCGTGTTCGGTTGGCGGAAAAAACAATTTCATCTAGCATAACTAACTTAGCACTTAGATTTAAATTGATATCCTGATCACCGGCTATAATCTTTTTTGTGAAGTATCCGATATTGTAAATTGAAAGTGAATCTGATTTATCAAGTTCACTTATTGAAACTTTGCCTAGAATATCAGTGCTAACCGTTTTATTGTTTTTGTCTTTGATGATGACATCTTTAATGGGTTCACGACTTGAATTATCGCGAACAGTAATATTTTGCGCCTTGGTATAAAGCGAAATGCATACCAAAGGCAATAAGTATAATTTTCTCATTGCGGAATTAATTTTTTGTAAATAATTTTTTTGTATTGAATCGGATATTTACAAAAAATCGGGAGGAGGAGTTAATGAATTAGAAAATCCTTTTGTTGTTTTAGAATCAAAAAAAATAAAATAATAAAGAGAGGATTCGCGAATGTCAACGCAAATATTTTCATGTGAAAGATATTTAAAAGCGAAAAAATCTTTAGCAACTGAATTTTGCTTTTTACCGGAAGAAGATGAATACATAACATCGAATTGTTCTTTGTACTTATTCATTAATTCTTTTTCCTGTGTATCTTCCACTACGGTCAGTACCACTTTTACTCCCTCGCTTTTAAGCGAAATGATATCATACATGATATCGTTCATTAAAACTTCTTTGTTGTTATCAAGCCAAGTAATACGCGAATTATTTGAATAAAGTTCACTGGGAGAGATGGAAATTGTTTGCGTTTTAGCATAACGTGAGCGGATAAAGGCTTTGAATTCCTTCTTATGAGCCTTAGTAACCTGCTTATAAATAAAGTAGTTGCCTGTAATCAGGACAGTTATAATAAGGATTGTGAATATAAAAAAGACTTTTCTCAATTTGCTTAACCAAAAATAACAAAATCGAGAGGTTTTTACCAATAAACTAACCTATTATTTAATGAAATAGTTATACCTTTGCAGGGCTATGGAAATACAGGTGCTAAAATCTAAGCTTCACGGCGTTACGGTTACTCAGGCCGAATTAGATTATATAGGAAGTATAACAATTGATGAAGATTTAATGGATGCTGCCAATTTGATCGAAAATGAGCAGGTTCATATTCTTAATAAGAACAACGGCGAACGTTTTATCACTTACGTGCTGAAAGGTGATCGCGGTAGTGGTGTGATTTGTCTTAATGGTCCGGCTGCTCTTAAAGTAAAGTTGGGCGATGTGGTGTTAGTTCTTTCTTACGCCAACATGGATTTCGAAAAAGCAAAAACATTTAAACCATGGGTTGTTTTTCCGGATACTGCAAACAATAAGCTCAAAAAATAAAATTCTTTCCATTGAAGAAGCTAACTGCCAAATCCATTATTCAGGTTGTTGTATTACTAGGGCTTGGCGTATTACTTGTTTGGTTGGCGTTAAGTCAGGTTGCCGAAAAGAAAGAAGAAATTCTCTTAGCATTTCAGAATGCCAATTATTTTTGGGTAGCCATTTCAATTATCATAGGTTTTATCAGTCATTTTTTGCGCGCGTACCGTTGGAATTATTTATTGGAACCTCTAGGGTACAAAACAACTTTGTTTAATTCGAATGCCGCTGTTTTCATTGCTTACTTCTCAAATTATGCGCCTATTCCGCGTATGGGCGAATTATACAGAGCAACGATTACCGATCGTTACGATAAAGTACCTTTTCAGGTAGGATTCGGAACCGTAATTACAGAGCGAATTGTTGATACCATTTTAATGCTAATCATCTTTGCGCTTACCATGGTTTTTCAATTTTCCGAATTAGCCGGCTTATTGGAAAAATATGTCTTTTCAGGATTAAGAAATAAATTTTCAGGACTTATGGAACGCCCTGTTTTAGCAATCACTCTTCTCGTAATTGTTGGCGGCGGTGCCATTGTTTTATTTATGTTCAGAAAAAAAATAATGAGCAAATTAAAAGGGAAATTCGGTAAGGTTATTAAAGGTTTTGTGGAGGGTCTGTCATCCATTCGTAATATCAAACACGCCGGGCGCTTCATTGTTTTGAGTTTACTGATTTGGGCCGCGTATTTTTATTCGCTTTTTTTCTGTTTAAAAGCATTACCTCAAACAGCTTTAATAAATCAATCACAAACCTTAACCTTAATGTTATTCGGAACCGTTGGAATAATTTTTACGCCGGGTGGTTTAGGTATGTATCATATCATCATTATGGAAATTCTAATGTTTTATGGCGTTGATATAGTACCTGCCGCTGCATTTCCATGGTTAGTTTGGACATCTCAATTTATCATGATAGCCGTACTGGGATTAATTTTTATGGTGGCACTTCCAATTGTAAATAAAAAGAAACATGCTGTATCATAACAAACTTTCGAAAAAGATTGTGAGTCCTGAGCAATTACAAGTTGCATTAAATGTATTGCGTTTCAAGGATAATAAAATTGTGTTTACGAATGGATGTTTTGATATTTTACACCGAGGCCATGTAGAATATCTGGCAAAATCCCGCGACTTAGGTCAAGTGTTAGTTTTGGGTTTAAACACAGATGATTCTGTGCGCCGCCAAAATAAATCGCCGGAAAGACCGATAAATAATGAGGAAACCCGAGCTACTATTGTGGCAGCCCTCGAGTCGGTTGATTACGTTGTGTTTTTTAACGAGGATACACCTTACGAATTAATTAAACTGATTCAGCCTGATGTGTTGGTGAAGGGTGGCGACTACGATGCGAATGAAACAAACACGTCAAGCAAAAAATACATAGTAGGTTCTGATATTGTTAGGGCAAAGGGCGGACAAATCGTTACCATTGACCTTACCGCCGGTTTCTCAACAACAGGACTTATAGAAAAGATGAAGAAGTAATTTTCAATCCCTCAAAAGGTGAATGACCTCCTTCAGCTTTTGCTTTTCTTCACCCTCTACGAACTCCGAACTTTCAACTACCAACTACTTATCGTTAATATCTTAACCATTATTCACATTTGCACGTTTTTCTATTCTCTAATTTTATTGAACTAGAGAATTATCACGTGAGCAATCCATTAAAAAAATTGGCAGGTCAAACTGTTATTTACGGATTGGGCAGTATTATGCCTCGGATTGTTAATTACTTGTTTTCACTCGCTCTCACTTTTATTTTTAAAGTTCCATCTGATCTCGCTTCCAATACCGAATTCTATGCTTATATCAGTTTCGTTAATATCATTTTCACTTACGGAATGGAAACTGCGTTCTTTAATTTTGTAAGTAAGTCCGATGAAAAAGATAAAGTGTATTCTACCGCATTGATTTCTTTGTTTTCAACTACATTCGTTTTCACATCTGCTTTGTGTTTGTTCTCCCAATCACTGGCTAATCTAACGGATTACCCAACGAATCGTGATTATGTTATCTGGTGTGCTATGATTGTTGCCACTGATACAATGATGGCGCTTCCTCTGGCAAGAATGCGATCTAATAATCAGGCAAAGAAATTTGCAATGATGAGAATTATCAATGTTACACTATATCTGTTAGTGAGTATATTTTACCTTGTATTTTGTAAAAATGCCTATGAAAAAGGTGAGATCGGTTTTTTAGCAGACTGTTATAATCCGAATGTTGGTGTTGGTTATGCGTTCCTAGCCCAATTGGTTGCAAATTTGGTTACAATGTTACTAATGGCGAGAGAATTTACAGGCTTTGCTTACGTATTCGACAAAGCGCTTTGGAAACAGATGATTAGTTATGCATGGCCCTTATTGTTTTTGGGACTAGCAGGAATGATTAACGAGACCTTTGATAGAATCATTCTTAAATATTTATTACCTGAAGATATTGCTAAAACAGAATTGGGGATTTATGGTGCATGCTATAAAATTGCCATCCTAATGACAATTTTCATTACTGCATTCCGTTATGCAGCCGAACCTTTTTTCTTTAATCAGGCGGCCGATAAGAATTCAAAGAAGGTAAACGCTTTAGTAATGAAATATTTTGTGATTTTTTGTTCTTTCCTATTTCTGGTTACCATGATGAACATTGATATAGTGAAATTGGCTATCTATAAGGATTATCATTCGGGCCTGGGAGTAGCGCCAATTTTGCTGCTTGCCAACTTGTTTTTGGGGGTGTATTTCAATTTATCTATCTGGTATAAATTAACAGGACAAACTCGCTATGGAGCGGCTATAACCATAATTGGAGCGGTGATAACCCTTGTGATTAACTTTGGGTTTATAGGTAAATATGGCTATATGGCTTGTGCATGGGCGACCTTTGCGGCGTATGGATGTATGATGATTATCTCGTATTATCTCGGACAAAAACATTACCCGGTGAAATATAATCTGAGGAGTATGTTATTCTTCTTTTTTGCCGCTCTCGCATTTTACTTTATTTCGCTCACTTATAGCTCTATGGAAAATGTCGTTTTAAAGGTGATTTTGAATAATTTGTTCGTAATACTATTTGCATGGTTGTTTTATAAATTGGAATTTTCCAATTTAAAGAATATCAAAAACCAATTGCAATCATGATCACTGTAAAAGTCGTTAATCAATCAAAACATCCATTGCCTGAATATGCAACCGATCATTCGGCAGGTATGGATTTAAGAGCTAATCTCGATTCTCCAATTGTATTAAAGCCTTTGGAAAGAGCTCTCATCCCAACCGGTTTGTTTATTGAACTGCCTCAAGGACATGAAGCGCAAATTCGTCCGAGAAGCGGCTTAGCATTTAAAAACGGACTTACCGTGTTAAACTCTCCCGGCACCATCGATGCTGATTACAGAGGGGAAGTCAAAGTGCTTCTTGTTAATCTTTCTAATAATGAGTTTACGGTAAACGATGGCGAACGAATTGCTCAAATGGTAATTGCGCGTCATGAAACCATCGAATGGTATGCTGTTTTGCAACTCGAAGAAACAAAACGTGGCGCCGGCGGATTTGGCCATACCGGTACCAAATAATTTTTTTATTTTTAAATTCTCATTCCAGATACTAACTATGAAAACTGTTGATTCTATAAATTTCTCAAACAAGCGCGCATTAATTCGCGTAGATTTTAATGTGCCTTTAAACGATGCATTTGAAGTTACGGACGAAACCCGTATTAAGGCAGCTATTCCAACCTTAAAGAAAATTCTGAAAGATGGAGGAAGCATAGTGCTCATGTCTCATTTAGGTCGTCCGAAAGAAGGACCAACCAATAAATATTCATTAAAGCACATTGTAAAAAATGTTTCGGCACACTTGGGTGTTGAGGTGCAGTTTGCTGATGATTGCGTTGGATCAGATGCCTTCGCAAAATCTGCCGCATTAAAACCGGGGCAAGTTTTACTTTTAGAAAACCTACGTTTTTATAAGGAAGAAGAAAAGGGTAATGAAGAGTTTGCACAAAAATTAAGTAAGCATGGTGATGTGTATGTGAATGACGCTTTCGGAACCGCGCACCGCGCCCATGCTTCAACGGCTGTTATTGCTAAGTTTTTTAATGACGATGCTAAGTGTTTTGGTTATGTGATGGCTGGAGAAGTTGCAAGCATTGATAAAGTATTGAATAATGCAGAAAAACCTTTTACAGCCATTATAGGTGGTGCGAAAGTGAGCGATAAAATTTTAATTATTGAACAACTGATGAATAAGGCCAATAATATTTTAATTGGCGGAGGCATGGCATTTACATTCGTAAAAGCTATGGGAGGAAAAATCGGGAAATCCCTGTGTGAAGATGATCGTTTGGAAATAGCAAAATCTTTATTGGAGAAAGCAAAGGCAAAGGGTGTAAATATTTACATCCCAACAGATGCTGTGATTGCCGATAATTTTGCGAATGATGCCAATAAGAAGGAATGTAAAATCACAGAAATCCCTGATGGATGGATGGGACTAGATGCAGGTTCTGAAACCGTGAAGATGAATGGGGAAGTCATTAAGAATTCAAAAACGATTTTATGGAATGGTCCGATGGGTGTTTTTGAAATGAGCAGTTTCGAAAATGGAACGAAGCAAGCAGCAAATGCAATTGTGGAGGCTACAAAAAACGGAGCCTTTACTTTAATTGGCGGTGGCGACAGTGTAGCTGCGATCAATAAATATAATTTGGCAGATAAGGTGAGTTATGTAAGTACCGGAGGCGGAGCCTTATTAGAGTATATCGAACAAGGCAGTTTGCCGGGCGTAAAGGCAATAGAAGGATAAAATAATTTGTTATCTTTAATACATGCTAAGTAAAAAAATAATTTTTGTCGTTACAGTTGTTGTCTTTTTGGCATCCTGTAAAAAAACTTACATGTGTGAGTGTACAAACAGCAACGGTAGTTACGATGCCGGTGAAACAGAAGGTACCAAACGTCAGGCAAAAAAGCATTGCGAGAGTTTATCAAGTGGCGCAACTACCTGCGGATTAAAATAAAATTATGGTTAACATTAGAGTTGGATTTGGTTACGATGTACATCCTTTAGGAGAGGGGAGAGAATTGTGGTTAGGCGGTATTAAATTGGAATTTGATAAAGGATGTGTTGGCCACAGCGACGCGGATGTTTTATTACACGCTATTTGCGATGCCTTGTTAGGTGCCGCTAATCTTCGGGATATAGGTTTTCATTTCCCGAATACAAATCCTAAATACAAAGGCGCTGATAGTAAATTACTCTTACAAGAAGTAGTTCGCCTATTAGATGAAAACGGTTACGCGGTGGGTAATGTAGATGCTACACTAAGCATGGAAGCACCCAAAATAAATCCGCACATTTCCGCTATGCAAACTGTTTTAGCGCCGATTTTAAAAGTAAGTACCAACGAAGTTTCCATTAAGGCAACTACCAATGAAAAATTGGGTTACGTTGGCCGACAAGAAGGCGTAAATGCTTACGCGGTGGCTTTAATTTATAAGAAATAATTTCTCTGAATATTTAGCACTTTTCAATTACAGCTGCGTAGCCTTGTCCAACACCTATACACATGGTCACCAAAGCATACTTTTTGTTTTGTAATTGTAACTCAATAGCCGCTGAATTTAAAATGCGGGCACCACTCATGCCTAATGGATGTCCGAGGGCAATAGCACCACCGTTAGGATTAATACGAGGATCATTATCATCCAACTTCCATTGGCGCGTACAACCTAAACTCTGAGCTGCAAAAGCTTCATTCAGTTCAATGATATCAATATCCTTCCAGCTTAAGCCTGCTTTTTTAATAGCTTGATTACCTGCTTCAACCGGACCCAGACCCATGATTCTTGGTTCAATACCAACAACTGCGCTTGATACAATGCGAGCCAATGGTTTTAATCCAAATTGCTTGATTGCATTTTCTCCCGCCAATAATAATGCAGCTGCGCCATCGTTTAATCCTGAGGCATTTCCTGCAGTTACAGTTCCGTCTTTCTTAAAAGAAGCCTTTAATTTTTGTAATCCTTCTAAAGTAGTATTTGGTTTAGCAAATTCATCTTTTGAAAATTTAATTGGATCGCCTTTTCTCTGAGGAATATCTAAAACAACAATTTCTTTATCGAATCGTCCTGCTGCTACTGCTTTCGCTGCCTTTTGCTGACTCCACAAGGCAAATTTGTCTTGATCTTCGCGATTGATTTTATGTAACTCAGCTACATTTTCGGCGGTTTCACCCATGGCATCTACACCAAATAACTCTTTCATTTTTGGGTTGATGAATCTCCACCCGAAACTACTATCATACATTTGTTGATCGCGACCAAAAGCAGAACTTGCTTTACTCATCACCCACGGACCGCGTGTCATATTTTCCACACCACCGCTAATCATTAACTCAGCATCACCTAACTGTATGTACCTTGCGGCATCTATACTTGCGCTTAATCCGGATGCACATAAACGGTTCACAGTGACTCCCGGAACTGTAATGGGTAATCCGGCCATTAAACCTGCCATACGGGCAACGTTACGGTTATCTTCGCCGGCTTGATTAGCACAACCTAAAATAACATCACCTACCTGTGACCAATCAACTGAAGGATTTTTTTTAATTAACTCTTGTAATACAAAAGTGGCTAAATCATCAGTTCTTACAACTGATAAAGTTCCTCCGAAATTTCCGATGGCGGTGCGAACACCGTTTATGATATAGGCTTGTTTCATAAGCTGAATTAATAAGCCACTAAAGTACAGATTTTACAAGCAATAAAAAACCCCGGAATCGCTCCCGGGGTTTCAGATTATTCTGGTTTGTATTCTGTTTTGTGTGTGTCGTTCGTTTTATAAATATCATCCACATCGTCTTCATCCTCCTTCAGTTCGTGGTGTTTCTCCTTATCCAAATCAATATTCACGATAACAGTTGGGCGAGCCGGTTGTGATACCCATACACCTGCATTCCAAAATACGTAATGGTTTCTCCAATTGTCCCAATAGATATTATACTTAGGGAAAAATACCCAACGGCGATGAATAGCGCGTTTTGGTCCCCAATAAGGATGATAGACTACCACTTTAGCCGGACGAAACGGACTTGGTTTTATTATCACCTTTTTATGTGGGTGATGATGCACTTTATGCGGATGGCCATGATGGTGTTTGCCACCTTTTTTTTGTGCGTTAAGAGTGAATGAAGTCAGTAGCAATCCAATCACCAACGGTAAAATTTTTACAAGCCTTTTCATAACAATGATTTTATGGTTTGATGATTTGACGACAGGAAAATAGAAAGGTTTAATCTTTTAACAAAAATTTACCAATCCTTGGAGGTACGGTATACGGTGCCTTTGAAGAGAGCGACCACAGAATTATCTATGGCCTTAGTTACTTTAATAGTATATACACCAATTTTGTTGGAACAATTTTCTTCTTTGGCTTCCGCAACGATTTCATCTCCCTCTAGTAAAGAAACTAAATGGGAAATGGACGTTTCAACGGAGACTGCTTTTTTTCCGTGTGAATTTGAGGCAAAGGCCAAAGCGCTATCAGCTAAGGAGTATGTAATGCCGCCATGTGCAATGCCAAAGCCGTTCAGCATTTCTTTTTTCACAGTCATTTTTAATTTAGAAGTGCCATGAGCTGTTTCTAAAACTTCAATGCCCAGCCACTGACTAAAGTAATCTTTAGCCATCATCATCTCTACAACATCCTTTGGGGTTTTCATTTTACACTTTGGGTTTCCAGGGAATTTCGTTGGCTTTAAAATCAACAGTTAATTTGCGGGAGAGAACAAATAAATAATCCGAAAGTCGGTTGAGGTACTTATAAATGATTTCTTCTACTTTCTCGTTTTCTGCCAGTTTTAAAACGGCGCGTTCGGCTCGGCGACAAACACATCGCGCTATGTGACAATAAGAAACAACTGTGTGTCCGCCCGGCAGAACAAAACTTTTCATTTCCGGCAAGGTTTCATTCATTTTATCGATGGCTTTCTCAAGAATTAAGACATCCTCTTCATTTATTTCAGGAAGTTTCATTTTAATATCTTTTTCAGGATCGCTTGCGAGATGAGAACCAATAGTAAATAAACGGTCTTGAATCGCAATCAATAAATCAAACAATTCTTTCTCTTGTATATTATCGCGTATTAATCCCAGAAATGAATTTAATTCATCTACGGTGCCATACGCTTCAATTCGAATGTGATGTTTTGGTAAACGTGTACCGCCAATTAAAGAGGTTTCTCCTTTATCGCCGGTTTTAGTATAAATTTTAAAGGCCATAGAATAAAGGTAAAAAAAAGATTAAACCTTTCAATTAAAAGCTAAGGCTTAAGTTAAGATTCGGTAGTATCGGTAATTGATTAATACGTTCGAAAGTAAAGCGATTCACGTAAAAAATATTTTCACGGTTATAAGCATTTGTTGCGCCTCCGCTTATTTCTAAAATTACTTTTTCTGTCCAGTTATAACGGTACTTAAATCCAATATCTAAACGGTGATAATCCGGCAAACGAACTGAGTTTAGGTCGCCCGGTAAATAACCAAGTTCGGCATTAGAAGTTGTATAATCATAATTAAGATTATTGTTGAAATTGATTGCAGGATAATATCCTTGCGTTGGCGTGGTAGGGAACGGAGAACCATAATTCCAACGTACATTCACTTCGAAATTTCGTTTTTTACCGAATGTATAAGAACCCACTAAGTTAACATTGTGGCGACGATCGAAGTTAGGAGGATAATTGATGATAGTTCCTGTTGCTGTATTACCTTGCCAGCGATCATTGAGTGTAAGAGAGTAAACGCTCCATAGATAAAAGCGTTTGTATTCAAATTTTAAAACCACATCAAAACCACGTGCGCGCCCTTGTTCAACTACGTAATCTTTTTTAAGCGCGTCCGGCTTACTTGTATTTTCCGGTGTGTCATCAAATAGTTTATCACGATTTGTATTTATAACCTGATTAAAATTCTTCTGATAAACCTCCACGTTTAAATCGATGTATCTCATGATGTCGAATTCAAATCCGGCTACTACATGATTTGCTTTTTGAACGGAAGAATTCACCTTTTGTGTTTTACCATCTTTATCAAGATAAGTAGAAGGCATTTGTTGATTTTCTGGCGCATTAATGAAACCGTAGAATAAATTCACTACATCTCTGTCAGAACTCGCACTCATGAGAGTTTGGCTGTATAGACCGGCAGCTCCCTTGAAACGAATTTTAGGCGTGAAATTAATTTTAAGGCTGGCGCGCGGTTCAGGTGAAAAAACATTTAAAGAGGCGTAATACATTAAGCGAAATCCGGGTTCAAAAATGAAACGCTTTTTTTGATCAACATATTTATACTTCACATATCCTGAAATATCAGTCGTCGATCTTTCTGCGGTAACTTTTGTAAAGAAAGGATTTTGTAATTGATAAGTTGTATTGGTAATAATGCCTTCAAAACCAAATTTCACTTCGCTTCTTCCCACAAAACGAATAAAATTAAAACCACCATTAAATCCGCTTACACCACTTTTTTTAGAATCAGTTTCAATTTTTGGATTTTGATAACCGATGTTGTAATTCGAAAATGCAAATACACCTTCAATTAAAAGATTAGAACCGGAAGGAATTAATACAAAATTAGAACCCGCGCCTGTAGAAGTCCAGTTATAGGTTGCGATATCCGGATAATCTACTTTGTCATTAAAATTAAATCCAAAAACGCTTACTTTACTTCCGTTTGTGGCATTAATAGAAGCTTTGCCATATATATCGGTAAAGTAAAATGGAAGTCCGTCTTTATTCGCGTATTGGTATAATCTTTTTGAAGTTTGAGGAAGGTAAGAATGTTTCGCTGATACAATGAATGAAGCACTGCCTTTACCATCTTCTTTTAATTTCACGAAAGGACCTTCGAGTACCATTTTTGCCGCAAAAGTAGAGGCGGCTATTTTGCCGCTTAAACGTTTTTTATTTCCGTCGCGGGTGGTGACATCCATCACAGAAGAAGTTCTTCCGCCGTATTCAGCATTAAATCCGGCCGAATAGACATCCGCGTTTTTCATGATATCGTTGTCAAATACAGAGAACAAACCGATAGAGTGGAAGGGGTTATAAATCTGCATACCATCCATTAAAACCTTGTTTTGTACAGGCAATCCCCCGCGAATGTACAGTTGTCCGCCCTGATCGCCGGTAAAAACAACACCAGGTAAAACTTGTAAGTATTGCGCTAAATCAGGTTCGCCCACACTGGGTAGTTTAGCAATAATTGTTGGATCGATTTTTTGAACGGCAACGGTAGTGTTTTCGATTTTCTCGGCTTTTTCGGCGCTGATTTCAACTTCCTTTAATTTGATACCGCCTTTGGTGCAATAATATTTTTTGGAAAGAATTTCACCGGCTGTTATGGTGATGTCTTCCGTAATGGTATCAAAATCAAGATTCGTTATTAAGAGCGTGTATTTTCCCGGAGGTACTTTAGTAATAGAGAAAAATCCGTTGAGGTCGGTATTCGCGCCAATTGTAGTTCCTTTAAAGTAAACATTACTGAAGGGCACTGCTTCTCCGTCGGATTTATTGTAAACAAACCCGCGAACAGAGCCGGTTTGAGCAAAAACAAATTGAAACAGGAAGATAAATGCCGCTACGAAAGTATAACGGCTATATGATTGTGATTTAGAGAGATTCATTAATTTCAAAAAACGGCTAATTTACCAAAATATTATAAGCTTGGTGATTTCGGGTACGTTTTTTAACTAAAAAATTTAGTAGCCATAGATTGAATGAGTGATCAGAATTCAAAGGCCTTTCGTCTTACAGATGCAAGAATTTAATCGAAAATGATGGTTATATTTTTGCTTTGCAGACCTTTATTTTATATATTTACTCTTACAATGTAAACCCTCAGTATCATGAAAAGTATTTTTACTAGATTTTTATTAGTTATTATAATGGTGTTAGCGTCATTTGTAACAAAAGCACAATTACCATATTCCGAGACTTTCGGAGGATCGTGTAATACAAGCTTCCCGGGGAACTGGACAACTGCCGATCCTGACTGGATTATTGATGATAATAGTACAACTTGTTTTGGTGGTGTGCCTGAATGTAATGTGGTGGGTTCTTCCGGAGGAAGTATGATGGCCGGAGCGGATGGTTCCAGTGGTTTAGAAACCACTGTTACTGCTTCAGTAAACGCCTCAGCCTTTACAAATTTAACTTTAGATTGGAATGGCTACCGTTCTACAGGTGCTCCTGCCATGACGGTTGAATATAGTTTTGATAATTCTAGTTTTACTTCTGTGGCATTTACGGATGTAGCTACTGACGATCAATGGCATGCTGTAACAACAGTGAATTTGCCCGCAGCTTGCGATAATGCACCGGTATTGTATATTCGTTTTTCATATACAGGTACTGCAGCAGGAGCGTTTATTGCCATTGATGATATTGTACTTAATGGAACTTCTCTTACAACTTTTTATTGGAATGGTACAGGAGCTCTTCATCAAACTACTTCATGGGGTGCGTTTCCGAATGGAACCGGTCCAAATCCACTAAGCTTCACTGCTGCGGGTCAAACATTTAATTTATATAACAATACAGCCGCAACATTCAATGCCGCATTAACTGCGCCATGGGCTGTTAGTGGTGGTACCGTGTTTTTAAATCTTGGTAACGGAACAACTATTAATACAAACCTCACTATTCCGGCAGGTTCAGCGTTATCATTAACAAATGCTACTTTGAACGTGAATAACAGTTCTACTTTAACAATACAAAATACTACATTTCCGGCAGCAGGAAATGTGAGTGTTTTAAGTGGTTCTACAATAGATTTTGCTCAAGCCGCGCCTGTTACTTTATGGAATAAGACGTATCATAATTTGACTATTTCGGGAGGTGCAAATAAAACGCAGAATGGTAATACTACAATTAATGGTGTTTTAAATCTTGCATCTGCCACTTCTAATTTTAGTATGGTTAGCAGTCCGCTTTTAAATTTAATTTTAAATGGATCAATAACAGGTACAGGATCTATTTTAACAGGTAACACGCGTGTTACAATTGGCGGTAGTGGCGTATTCGGAACGATTCGTTTTGGTGTTGGTGCAACTAACCGCACAATTAATAACCTGACGGTGAATCGTCCTTCTGGTGATATTACCTTAGGAAGTAATTTAACTGTAAATGGTTCTGCTGCTTTAACTAACGGAACAATAAATATTAATAGTAATAATCTGACTTTTAACGGTGCAGTTACTTTTCCGGTTGCTGCCTCTAATGGTGTAATGGTTGGTTCAACAACTTCTACGCTCAATATTTTAAATACAGGAGCAGTTAATAACAGTTTGTTGATGGATCAAACTTCTGCAACCACTTCTGCATTGCGCGATTTAACTTTTAGTCGTTCGGGTGGAACTTTAAATCTTGGTAACCCATTAAATATTTGGGGAACCATCACGCCTTCAGTTGGTACAATTGCTTCCGGATCTAACTTGACAATTAAGAGCGATGCGAGTAATAAAGGACGTGTTGGAATCATCGGAGCTTCTGCCAGCTTAACCGGTAATCCAACGGTTGAAGTATTTAAGAAAGCTGGTTTAACTAACTGGATAAACTTATGTTCGGGTGGTGTTATTGGTGGAAATATGGCAGGTTGGAATTCTAGTTTCGCAATCACTTGTTTAACTTGTCCTGACGGAACGCAAGTAGGAGGTGTAACATTTACTTCAATTTATACCTATGATGAAACGACTTTTGTTGGTGATGAAACAAACGCATTGCATTACGTAGAAATTACAGCATTAACAGGCATTAACTCGAACGAAGGATATTGGGTATTTATTGGAAATGGATTTCCAAATACAACAGCAATTACAATACCACTTCAGGGATCAGGTGTTAATACAAAGAATTCAGCTTCATGGAATTTAAGTTTAACAGGAGGTGTTTCTCCTAACAACGGATGGCATTTAATTGCAAATCCATTCCCTGCTCCAATTTCAGTTGCTAATATGTTAAGTGCGATGGGAACAGCCTCTGCAAATATCGATAACACATTCTTTGTTTACGATTCAAACTTGGAGACAAACGTTCCTTTTAGTGCTTCAGGTTCTAATTCAGTAATTCCAATGGGACAAGCTTTCTCTGTACGTTCGTTACAAAATGGATTATCATTTAGCTCGAATGAATCTTGGAAATTGGCCGGAACCAATAACTCGGATGTATTAAAGATGAACGCCGCTACTCCTTATTTCTGGGATGATTTCTTATTGGATGTTACAAGTACATCATTTAGTAAGCCTTTCTTCGCTAATGCATACTTTACTTTTGACCCGGCAGCAACAACAGGTTTCGATAACGGAAAGGATGCTTACTTTACAGGAAATTCCGTTAATCCAGGTTTGCCGGTAATTTATAGTACTACAGGAAGTCAGAAATTTTTACGTAATGCCTTACCAAGTTTAGGAGGAACCGTAACTATTCCGATTACCGTAAATACGGCCACAGCAGGAGTATTCCAAATTACAGGTGTAAACTTTAATAAGTTACCGGCCGGTGCTTGTGTTACATTATATAATATAGCCAATGCAACATCTCATAATTTAAAGTCCGGACCTTACACAGCTACAGTGAGTGCCAATGTAACTACACCGCAATATGAATTGAGAATTACCGTTAATCCGGGTACATTATCCTCCAATGTTAACAATCCTTTATGTAAGAAGGGTAATAATGGTTCGGTAATTGCTCAGGGTACTTCTACTTCCGGACCATGGAACTATACTTGGAAGGATGCAAGCAATAACGTTATTAAAACATCCCTAAACAAATCAACAGCCGATACATTATTAAACGTTGGAGTCGGTAATTATCAGGTTGATGTAAATACTGTTGGGTCTTGTGATAACGCAAATGCCAGCTTTGTTCTTAATAGCACAGCACCATTACCTGCATCAGCATTTACAGTAAACTTTGATACTTTGAATGTTAATGGTACAACCCAATTTGTGTTTACAAATAATTCAACGAATGCAGATACATACAGTTGGCATTTTGGCGATGGTAATACATCAGCGCAACAAAATCCTTCTTACATGTACTCAACTGCCGGTAATTATAATGTAAGTTTATATGCTATTAATTCTACATGTGCCGATTCATCCATGTTTACCTATCAGGTGCATGCAGTTAATAGCCCTACATTGTCCGGAGTTTTAGCTTACCAAAATTTGGATAACACCATTAAGGTAGGGAAAGATGCCCGCGGTATTTATGTAGACTTAGCGTTTGATAAGAGTACAAAAGCTACAATCAGCGTAAATAATATTTTAGGTCAGGTGCTGATTTCTCCAATGAATGTAGAAACAACAACGGAGAGATACTATCTTGATTTAAATGCTAAGGAACAAATCGTATTCGTAACTGTAACAACTACTGAAAAACGATTTACGCAAAAGATATTCCATAATCAATAGTTAAATTTTATTTCAAAAATTAAGCCCCGCAATTGCGGGGCTTTTTGTTTTCATGGATATTCTCAGTTTTGTTTCTTTGATGCAAACGTCTTTTATATGCAACTTACACGCTGTTTTATTAATTTTGTAGAATTATATCTACAAATCGCACGTAAAAAATCATAGGCATTTGGGTGTTTTCACACTTTTTTTTTAAATAATATGGGGGTAATTTTGTATCAGATAGGCAGATAAAAAAATGGATAATAACATCATATTCTATTTAGTTGATGATGATGAAACAAGTAATTTCATCAGTGAGTATCTCATACTGGCACAATTTCCAAAAGCGGTCATAAAAAAGTACACCGATCCTTCCCGGTTTATCGATGATGTTTCTAAAACCGGAATAGAACAAAATTCTATTGTATTACTTGACTTAAACATGCCGCAAATGAATGGGTATGAATTAATAGGTAAAATTGAAGAGCTGGGTATTGAAATGAATTTTATAATATTGACTTCTTCAAGCAATTTGATTGAACGCGATTACTCTAAGCAATTTAAACAGGTAAAAGCATTTTTGAACAAACCTCTTAATGCTGAAGCAGTCTACTCTTTATGTATTAATTAGAGTGTCTAAAAAGTGAATTATCAGGTTATGGAAGTGTCCATAACGCGTAAACGATACACCGTTCCGGATAATAAAAATTCCGGTTTTATATGATAATTGATGACAAAATTAAAGTGCTCGACGACTTAAAGAAAAGTGAAGCGTTAAACCGTGGAATTTTATCTGTCCTTAAATCCCAATTAGCGGTAATAAATAATTTCGGTAATATTATATTCGCCAACGAATCATGGTTTAATTTCAGCAATAAAAAAGTAAAGAATACATTGGTAAGTGGTAAGGTGGGCGACAACTACCTCGATGTATTATTTTTAAGTTCAACAAAAAAAAACGCCAATGCCCTTAAAGTGCTGGATGGAATTTATAAAATTTTAAATGGCAAGCTCAATTTTTTTCAATTAGAATATAAAACAGAAATAGCTAATAAGGAAAAATGGTTTTTACTCTCTATAACCGGGTATGATGAGTCGGATCTCAAATTAGTAATAAGGCAAGTCGACATTACGGATCGTATATTATTTTCAAGAAAAATTGCGAGAAGCGAGTCGAGGTACAGAGAAATACTCGAACGGAGTAACGAATTAATCTTTTCGTTTGACTTAGAAGGAAAATTCGTTTTTTTAAACAACTATTTTAAAAAAGCATTTCTTTATAACGACCAGGAAATTGAGTTGGTTAATATTTTCAATATTATACATAAAGAATCATTCGTACCCTTTAAGCGCTTATTAAAAAAAGTTTTGGCCGGAAAACCCGTTAAAGTACCCGAAACCGCGTTTGTTACAAAAGCCGGCGTGAAAATATACATCGAAGGAAACTGCTCGCCTTTATGGGAGGATGAAGTGCAGATTGGTGTACAATGTTTCTTCAGAGACATAACAGAGCGCAAACACATGTTGGATGTATTGGTTAAAAATGAGCGTAAGTATAAAAATCTTGTAGAAAACATTAATGATGCGATTGTTGTGCGCGATTTATCGGGGCGGGTAAAATTCGCAAATAAGCGTTTTTTAGAATTAATCGGATTAGAAGAGATCGAGTTGATTAATCTTAATTTGGAAGAATATATTGCCCCCGGATGGCAAGCGGGATTACGAAAGCATTACGCAGATTATATACACGGATATGAAAAAGAGGTTTCATTTGTGTACGAAGGACTCACAACCGCCGGAAAAAGATTGTGGTTAGAAGACAGGTTGTCGCCGGTTATAGAAAAGAATAAGTTAGTTGGAATACAGACAATTATTCGCGACATAACTGAGATAAAGAATAAGGAATTCGAAATGAAGAAACTCATTAACGAACTTACGAATAGAAACAATGAGATGATGCAGTTTAATTATATTGTTTCTCATAATCTCCGATCACCAATAGCCAATATTATTGGTTTAACAAGCATTTTAAATCAGAGTAATATAAACGAAAAAGAACGTGACAGAGTTCTTTCGTTTATCAGAGAGGCCTCCTTGAAAATGGACGAAATCGTGAAGGATTTAAGCTCAATTCTTTATGCCAAATCCAGCATCAATCAAAAGCGAGAGAAGGTTTATTTTCATAAATTATTGCAGGGCATACTTGAAACGCTTGAACAGGAAATTCTGAACTCGGGTTGTTTATTGTGTATAGATATAGATGAAAATGCAAGCCACATGTTTACCATCAAAAGTTATCTGGAAAGCATATTCTATAACCTCATCAGTAATGCTATAAAATACCGATCGGTACAGCGTGTATTGAAATTACATATAACGGTCGCTAAAAAGGGAAATGAAATTGAAATAAAGATATGTGATAATGGAATTGGGATAAATTTAAAGGAGTATGGTGAACATTTATTTGGATTGTACAAACGATTTAATTTTGATACGGAGGGTAAAGGACTTGGCTTGCACATGACCAAAACACAGGTTGAATCGATGGGAGGTGTTATTAATGTTGAAAGTGAGCCCGATGCCGGAACCTGTTTTACCATTTTGTTTCCGATGGCCTACGTATAACTGTTCTGTAGTTGTATAACTACAAAAACGTGTGTGTTTTTACGTCACTGATTTTTTAAACCAATCTAAATCAAACAATTGTTTTTCAGGTGTTTCAACACACGTAGGGTAGCCTTGAAATAGCTCTAATTTTGGTTAAACTTATAAAAAAATACAATTATGGCTTTTACAGGAAATGAAGGAGAAATGGTTTCTCTTGAAGACGCTGCCAGATGGACAGCTAATTATCGCAATAGCGAGCACTTTGATGGTGTTAATGCAATTTTTTATGGAATTAATCACCTAAACAGTTTGTTAAATCAACGTGCTTGTCAGGGCATTCGTATTTACAAAGCAATTGATGATGATGGAAATCCTATTATGGTGTTGGTAGGAACTAATGAAGACGGAAATGACATGACCGACGGTTATATTTTGGAAAAGGGATTTGGTTGTCCACCATATTGTGATGGAAATGGAAGTCAGTTAATGGGTTAATTTGTTTAAATTAGGGACTTTTGGTCCCTTTTTTATGTCGCTTATTTTATACTTTGTTAGCTTCATGATGTTGATTCCAATTTTTATTGGTCTCGGTAAATCAATCTATAAGTCTGCGGATTATAAAAGTGTTTTTTGGCTTTTAATTATTTCTTTAGGAATAGAAATAATTACTTTAATTCTTATGAAAAGAAACATAAATACGCTAGGTATTTTCAATTGTTTTACAATACTGGAGTTTGTTTTCTTGTCATTTTTCTATTCAAATTTTACAAATAGTGTCAAGAAAACCTATTTTAATAAAATAGTATTATTGGTTTTTTTGCTAATTGCCCTTATTGATCTCTTTTTTATTAATGGGTTTAAAAGAGTTAATACTTTAA
Source organism: Bacteroidota bacterium (assembly GCA_017303905.1). NCBI lineage: Bacteria > Pseudomonadati > Bacteroidota > Bacteroidota bacterium. Next base: position 137,274 of record JAFLBH010000005.1, on the reverse strand, counting down.
CGGTATCAATAGAATCCATCACCCTCATTGTTTACTCCCTGATTTCTTTTTATCTCATTATGAGTCGGATGTTATTCGATAAATTATTAGATGCGCCTTTTTTCTGGATTAATATTGCTGTACTTTTTTATTTTTCGGGTAGTTTGTTTTTATTCCTGTTTGGAAATTATCTGATTAGTCAGGGTAATAAAACGTACATGGAAATGTATAAAATTCACACCTTTGTAAATGCGGTTTGGTATTTATTTATTAGTATAGGATTTTGGAAGGTAAAGAAGGCATAGATTTTACGGTTATCGTGGTATTAGGGAGTTTGGGCATGCTTACCCTGGCTTCTTTTATTGTTGTATTTGTTATGTACTATCAAAAGCGCATGTTGGCTAACAAAACCATTCTTCAGGATAAAGAAAATGAATTTCAACGTCAGCTCCTGGATGCCTCCGTTGAGGTAGCTGAGGCCGAACGAAAAAAAATTGCCGGTAATATACACGATGATGTGGGTATGACTCTCAATGTGATTAAACTTAATTTTACGAAAATTAAAAGAAACATAAACGACACAAACCTTACTCTGCAATTGATTGAAGACAATCAAAATATTTTGGAAGATTCCATTTCTACATTGCGCGCTATTTCCCACGACTTAATGCCGCCCACCTTATCCATCCTTGGTTTAATAAAGGGATTAAAGGAACTGTGCCGTCAATTGGATTTAAGTGATTTGGTAAATGTAGAATATCAGAGTAACGATGTGGAAGTTACCTTTAGTAAGAAAAATGAATTGCAGCTGTATCGTTTAATTAAAGAGCTTCTTAATAATGTAATTAAACACAGCGGCGCAACATCCATTAAACTGGAGACAAAAGTTCAGGATAAACTTTTAATAACCACCATTTTTCATAACGGTGTAGGCATCACTAACGATGTAATAAAGGAGTTAATTCAGGCGGGTAGGGGAATAGGGCTTAAAAGTATTCAAAGCAGAGCTCAGCTTACCTCCTCCGAATTATCTTATATGAACGGAGCAGAACATCAACCAAAAATTACGCTTAAAACACCGATTTATGACGGAAAAAATTAATGTAGCCATTGCTGATGATCAGCATCTGTTCAGAAAAGGAATCATTTCACTTTTAAAGGAGTTTGATGAAATTAACATTCTGTTTGAGGCGGTAGACGGTAAAGATTTAATGGATCATTTAGAAAAATCAGAACAATTACCGGATGTAATATTGCTCGATATTGAAATGCCGATAATGAATGGAATTGATGCGCTCAAGAAAATCAAATCAAAAGGTTATCCAACCAAAGTGATTATTTTAACCATGCATGATGAGGAGGAAATGGTGATACATTTGATTGAAACAGGTGCAAATGGATTTTTACCTAAGAGCGAGGACATAGATAATGTGGTGAATGCCATTAAATCGGTGGTTGAAAGCAATTATTATTTTAACGATAAATTTTCGAAGGGTATGTTGCGAAGTTTGATTTCCAACGAGAAAATTACCCCTAAATTTAATTACAATCAGCTTTCTGATATTGAAACTGAAATTACCCGGTTAATTTGCGAAGAACTTACCAATAAGGAAATTGCCGCGATACTTGATTTAAGCGTACGTTCAGTGGATGGACACCGTGAAAGAATTCTGAAAAAGATTGGAGCGAAAAATACGGCCGGTATTGTTATGTACGCCTATAAATGTAAACTGATTAAGTAAAACTTTTTACACCAGGTTGTAGTCGATGGCAATTTTAATAAGTTGCGCATTGTTTTTTAGGCCTAATTTTTTCAAGATACGCAAACGATACGTACTTATTGTTGTTCCCACCAGTTTTGTTTCCTGTGCAATCGTTTTATTCGATTTGCCGGCAGCCAAAAGTTTCAGCACCTGTAATTCTCTGCTGCTTAATTGCTCAATGGATAATTTTTTTTGCTTGCGGGTTTTTTCCATTAAACTCAGGAGAGTATTTGAAGAAATATACTCTTTACCGGCCAGCAAATATTTTACAGCGGTTTTAAACTCATTGATTCCTGAACTTCTGGATAAATATGCCATCGCTCCGGATTTTAATACTTTATAAGAATAGGAGTTCTCCGGATAAATACACATTACCAATATTGGTAATTCCGGATAGGAATTTTTAATTCTTCTGATAGCGGAAAAATGATTTTTGCCTACTTCCGATTGACTAAGTATTAGTAAATTAAATTTTTTGTCAAACAGCAGCTTGTCAATTTTATGAAAGGTGTCGGCTTCAGAAATTATTATTTTATCATAATCCCTGCGTAATAAATGAACTATTCCGTTACGGCTTAAAGGATAATTATCGGCAACTAAAATTCGGATGGTAGACATATTCTCAGTACTTAGTGATACTAATATACTAATAAACGAGAAATCATTCTTTTAATTTAGCTCAATAGCTTGTTTTAGGCGTTGACTTTGTTAACGATTTGAGGTGCTAAACTGAGTATTTGAGAGCGTATCTGTTCTATAATTTAACGCCCAGTAAAGTAACATCATCCACCTGAAACTGATCGCCTTTCCATTTTTTAAAAGCATGCTCATATATTTTTCCCTGCGTATTAAAGCTTTCGTGAGTATTTTGCTTTATTAATTCCAATACATTTTTTCGCATTAGTTTTTTGCCTTTCGGTCCGCCAAATTGATCGGGTAAGCCATCGGTAAACATATATAACGAATCGCCTTTTTCATAGGATATAACGCTTTTATGAAACGGTTTTATTTCATCTCCGTGTCCGCCAATCGAGAAGCGATCGGCTTCTAATACCAATATTTCATCATTTCTGAATATATATGCGTTATTATACGCGCCTGCAAACGAAACAGTCATGTTGGATTTGTCTACGATGCAAAGTGATAACGACATGCCGTCTCTTAAGCCTTCTTCAATATTTCCTTTCTGAAACATTTTGGTAATGGATCTATCGATTTCATGAAGTATCATTTCAGCATCATCAATTTTCCGATCTGTAATAATGTAATCTAATAATTGATTCCCAACCATCGACATTAACGCGCCGGGTACACCGTGCCCCGTACAATCGGCACAAACGTAAAATACTTTATCGCCCGAATTATGCAACCAGTAAAAATCACCGCTGATAATGTCTTTTGGAAGATATAAAACAAACGCTTCATCAAAGGCTTCATTCACCATGCTTTCAGTTGGTAAGATGGCTCTTTGTATACGGTTCGCGTAATTGATACTGTCGTTAATGTCTTTGTTAATGGATATAAGTTTACCATTCGCTTTTTTGAGCTCTTGTGTACGTTCCTCAATTTTCCCTTCCAATTCAACCAGCATGTTTTGTAAGTTACGTTCCGTTTCCCTTTTATCTAACCACGACTTAAGCATCACGCTTAATGTGTCAATCAAGTTATGAGCTTCGGTAAAGGAAGGCCCGATTGTTTTTTCCGACAGCTCGTTCTTGTAAAATAGTTCAATTTGTCCTTGTTTGCCCGATGAGGTTTGAAAGGAGGAATTTAAAAAGTGGAATGATTCATTAAACTGCTCTGTGCAGTAAGTTAAGTTGTCAAACGTTATTCTGGCGCTAATTTCATCCGGTAACCGGCAGCCGGAAGGAAGTAAGCTCACGATATTATTTAATGTGGTATTTACATTTTTATTACTGTTTAGCAGATTAAAAACAGTATAAAGTAACTGTTGTTCCTTTATTCTTTCTTCATAGGTTTCCTTTTTACGTGCCAGCTCTTTGTAGAGTTTTTCCTTTTCCTTTTCAATTGTTTTAGCTTCCGAATTATCTTTCATGATACCCATGTATTTAACAGGCGTGCCGATTTCATCCCATTCCGAAGCGCTTCCGGTGCTGAATATCCAGATATATTGTTTGTTTTTGTTCAGCATTCGCATATTAAAATGGAATTCCTGTTTTTCGCCCGATAGCATTTTAGAAAACGCGTCTATCGCATTTTCTAAATCCTCCGGATGAATCAATTCATGCATAATGCCATAAGTGCCATACGCGTGAAGTTCTCTGCTTGTATAGCCAAGAATTTTAGCGTAACTGTCGTTAAACGAAATCATATTGGTAATAGTGTCATATTCCCATAAGCCCAGTTGCGCGCATTCCAATGCGTTTTCAAGTTTTTTGGCGGCATGCTCCTTTACTTTGGATAATAAACCGCTATCATTGGTAGAAAAGGAAAGTTTATTATCCTTAAAATGAATACTGATAGGATTGTTGTTTTGATTAATGTGTTTTGCTTTCATGGTGATTTTATTTTGAAGCAAAGTAAAGGCAAGTATAAGGCATAAGCGTAAACACAAAACACGAAAATCTTACATGTGTTATAGAGTTTTGTGAAATAGGAGTGAATACCGTCGTTTTTAAAACAAAAAAATAATAAATCTTACATGCACTAAGAATGTAAGATTTATCGGCTTTCCGGCGCAGGATTGCTGCCGTTACTTTGTTCCATAAATTTTAAAAAACAATTTACCATGAAAACAACAGTAAACAAAACAGCAAACAAAATGCAATTAACATTAAAAGTATTAGCAGTAGTATTAGTATTTATCTCAAGTCAGGTTTTTTCTCAAGACCGCCTTATTAATGTAGGTATAGGAGCTTCCAGCACTGTAGGAGGTTGCGGATTCGGTACGATGTATAATCCAAGCATACATGTAAGTAAGGGCCCGATGCAAATTGAACTCTCTGCCAATATTCAAAAGCGTAAACTTAACTTTACGGGAGCGCAATTATCATTAGAATATTCCATTTTTGACGGATGTAATAATATACTGGATGAATTTGCACGCGAAGGATTTCAGGTATTCCTTTTTACAAGCGCTAATTACAATCACGGCGCTTATTTAGGGAAATCACAATTGAAGGTAGAAAAGCGTGTGGCCAGTGATAGCGAAGTTAATTTCGACGCTTTAAGATATAACACCGTGGACATGACTGCGGGTTTTGGGGTTAAGCTTCAGTTTTTAAAGCATTTTAAATGGGTTAATTCAATCGGATTTACCGGCTGGCAAACCTTACAGGGCGAAAAGGCTACTTACAGAGAATACGCTTCCTTTTGCTTAAAATTAAAAAGCGGTATAACATACGATTTCTAGACGTAAAACCTTAATTATTTTCAAAATTGAAGCGGCTTTTTATTATATTTGTTGGTAATGACACGGAAAACATTGAAGATTAAAAAACCGGCGAGTAAATTTTCGACAGTTATGCTGATTGATGATAATGAAATGGATAACTTCATTAATCAAAAGATAATTGAAGCAAACTCATTTGCCACCGAGGTTTATACCAATACCAATGGATTAAGCGCTTTGGAGTTTCTTAATAATCTGGCCGTAAAGAAGGATACGCTGAATGAAATGTTGCCCGATGTAATCTTTGTCGATTTAAATATGCCTCTCATAAATGGCTTCCAGTTTATCGAAAAGTTCTATGAAATGCCCGATGAATTTACCTCAAGAAGCAAAATAGTTATTCTTACCTCCTCATTAAATGAAGGCGACAGAGAAATAGCGAGAAGATTAAATCCGGGAATTGTGTTCCTGAATAAGCCTTTAACTACAGAAGCTTTATCGTCTCTTGGTTAAAGCCAACGATTCAAGTTCGTGTTGTAAAAAACTGAGTATTTTACGCCCTTTAAAATTGTAATAGTTCAATTGTTCCAGCGTGTCTTTGTACTTTGCAAGCGAATTTTTCTTATCCAAACCATCTGAAATAAGATACATCAATTTAATGGCTTCCTTAACGTTTTTAAGTCCGTCATTTCCAAGAGAAGCCACCTTACGACTTAGTCCTTTCAGCGTGTTATCGGCCATTTCAATATCGTCTTGTAATATGTACAAATAAGCAAGCGTTAATTTAATTTCCGTTTCAACGGTAAAGTAATTTTTAAAACTAACCTCATTAAGTAAGTCGTTTAGTAAAGTGATACTGTTTTTAACTTTTCCGCTAAAATAACTCGAAACACCATTGTAAAATTTATAAATCACATGCGTGTGTAAATCATTGCCGTCGTAAAACACACTCTTTTCTGAGTCGCCAATTTCCTCCTTGCGGTTCATGGCAATCAGAAAATCAATTTTTGAAAGCAAAAATTTAAAGGAAAGGCACAAATTGTTCTGGAGCAGCCATCGCTCAAATAACACATCGATTTCTTTATAATAGGTACTCGCTTTTTTTAGTTGGTTCAGTCCGAAATAATACTCAAAGTTTAAAAAATTAATAACCGGCTTGTACAAGCCCGTACGATTATCTTTCGTAAACAGGTTGATGATGTTTTCACTTCGCTTTAATAAATCCTCTACCGGCGGAGCTTCTTCAATTTCAATTTTAGCAAATAATTCCGACTGAATTAAAATGATGTTGTAAATAATTTCAATACGGGGCGATTTATAGAGTGAATAAAGATTTTTAATTTCTTTAATAAGTAATTGCAGTAAATCCGCGTCTTGCGGCGCGGCGGAGAAGTAGTAGGAGGCAAGTGTTCGGTTAAAATTACAAAGCGTTTCTTCCGCTTTTTCTAAGGCTAGCGCGTAGGCCACCTGATTATTGTATAATTGAGAATAATGGTAATATTTATCAGAATAAAAATTCGCCTTTTTAAGAGCGCTGTAAACGTTTATTAATTCGCCCGGCGAATCGGAATTAATATATTTATTTTCCAGTTCCTTCAGCATGGCAATGGCCGTTTCAACCGGATGCTCATACAGGTAAGTACTAAGGTTAGATACATTGCTTTCGTTTCCTATTTGTACCACCGAAGTATTATGATCCAGCAAAAAGCGCTGTATTTTATCGTATAATCTTGATTTAAGTACGTAATAAGAGTTATCGGTACATTTCAGTTCTTCCTTAATCTCTTCATCACTTAATGTCCCTTCTTTATAGTTTTGCAAAAGTGAACTGAATTTAACGGAATTAGTGCCTTTCAAGCTTTCTTCAAACTCTTTAAACTGCTCCTTGTTTAACTGACTAATTATTTTTTTAAGTTTATTCATAAAATACTGTAAAAAGCAAACTCACTTATTCTGTACTGTAGAGCGACTCGAAAAGTAAATATATAAAAAATCAAATATTTTAATTCATGTTGCTATCCAAGAACGTCCATAATGTTGTTGAAATTATCAACTGTTATGGGTTTTATAACATATCCTTTCACTTCAGAAATATCCCTGGCTTTCGAAATATCCACAGGATGCTCAGAAGATGTTACAATGTAAATAATGATTTGCTTTTCAATATTACTTTTCAAAGGCAAAAATTCATCCAAAAATTGCCAGCCGTCCATTACGGGCATGTCAAGATCTAAAAAAATCACATCAGGAAGATTGTCCGAGCTTTTTTTGTTGTCACAGAAAAAATCAATTGCGTCTTTTCCGTTCGAAAAAATCATTATTTTTTTAGTGCGCTGAGTTGTTTCAATGGTTTTGCGACAGAGAAACTGGTAGATCTCATCATCATCAATTACACAAACTGTTTTTTTAGATTCTTCCATACGTAAATTTAGAAAATTATTCGAAATGTGCAACCTTTATCCGGCTCGCACTCCGCGGTAATTTGTCCGCCCATCGATTCAATTTGTGTTTTTGTAATGAACAAACCAACCCCTTTTGCATCGGGATGCTTATGAAAAACCTTATTTAAACCAAATAGTTTATTGCCATGTTTGTTCAGGTCAATTCCCATCCCGTTATCACTCACCGTTAACATAACTTTACCGTCTTTAATAGATGTTTTAACGCGTATTATAGGCTTTCTGTTAACTGAGGAATATTTTAATGCGTTATTAATTAAATTGTACATGATGCTTTCCAGATATACCGTCGAGTATTCAACACTTGGGGCTTCTTTAAAATCGGTTTCAATATGCGCGTTTGCGTCATTAATCATTATCTCCATTCCGGATTTGATTTTAAAAAAGACATTCTCAAAATACACAGTTGAAATAAGCGGTTTGTTTCCGTGTTGTATCACCAATACATCCATTAAATTATTTAATGTTTCTCCCAATCGCTGCACGGTAATCTCAAATTTGTCGAACATGATTTTGCGTCCCTCTTCCGTTTTCTCGTTTTTATAAAATTGCAAAAGCGAATTTAAGTTAGAAACCGGCGAACGTAAATTATGTGAGGTGATATAGGCAAAGTCTTCTAATTGCTTATTTTTCGCCATCAAATAATCGGTCATGAAGCGTTGTGTCACATCGCGTATGGCTGCTGCTACTAAGCCTTCTTTTTCAATCGGACTCAAACTAATCTCTATCGGAAATTCGCTGTTGTCTTTTTTACGTCCGAATAATTTTAATCCCGTACCCATGGGGCGAACATGCGGATTTTCGAAAAAATTCCCCCTGTGTCCGGGATGTTTGTTGGCAAACCTTTGCGGCATCAATATCTCTACTTTTTGTCCGATTAATTCGGTACGCGAAAATCCAAACATTTTTTCGGTTTGTAAATTCACCAATTCAATAACACCTTGTTTATTTACTATTACCATGGCGTCGGGCGCCGATTCAAGCAAATTCTCAAAACGTTCGGAAAGCTTTGTTTTTTCGGTTACATCACGAATAGCCGCCGCTACCAATTCTTCTTCTTCAATCGGACTTAAACTTATTTCAACAGGGAATTCGGAGCCATCTTTTCTTTTGCCGTATAATTTAATTCCTGAACCCATCGGACGAACATGTGGCGAAGCAAAATAACCATTTCTGTGTCCGCCGTGTTTTGGCTTAAATCTATCCGGTATCAACATTTCAATGGCATTACCAATTAACTCGTTTTTAGGATAACCAAATATTTTCTCGGCTTGTTGATTGGCTAATTCAATTATGCCTTGTTTGTTCACAATTATCATGGCATCAGGAGCGAACTCCAGAACCTTTTCGAAATTTTGAATCCTCTTCATTTAATGATATGTATAGTTGTTTTGAGCTTAAACCGCCCGCCTTTCTAAATTTTCAATTTTAACCCTCTTAAAAATATTAATCCTTTGTCTTTCAGCTGTTTTTTAAACCTGAAAAATCTTACACGTGTAAGATTTTGGTGTTTTTTGTAGGTTTTTGCGTAGGCTGTCCTTCTACATTTACGCCAAACTAAGAGCTGTTGGCATGGTGTTAATGGCAAACAAGTTTTTATATTAGTATACTTATAACTTAAATGAGCTTCGGAAAAAGCATATATCTTGAATTTAACGAATACTTAATTATTACAAACGCGTATCCCGAGAGTAATTGTCGTTTGTTGCAAAATCCGGAACAAGTAAAAGATCAAAGTGTCTGGATTACCTTTCCTTCTTTGCAGGCATATAAATATGAAGGCTTTTTAAAAAAATGTATTCAGGAATCAAAACCTGTAACTTTCGAAAATTACGCGCCTGAATATTCGGCATGGTTAAGATGGATGTTCTATCCTAAAGACAACGGACTAGGCTGTCTGGTTACCGACATCACCTCTGAGATTGAGGAACAAAAGCAATTATTAGATTATGAAATAAAAATGGCGGCTTTGCTTGAAAACACGCATGAAACCATTTTGTTTTTAAGCCCCGACTGCACAATTATTAACTTTAATAATACGGCCTTCGATCGTATCAGAGTTAATCTGAATAAAGAATTACTTATCGGTGCCTCATTTAAAGAATACATTTATCCCGGTTATGAAAGCGATTTTTATGAAGCGTTTCATCAGGCACTAAAAGGCGAAACACGCTCTACGGAATTGCGCATTAATTTACAAGGCAGAGATTATTTTATCCATTCAACACATACTCCCTTGTATGATGCCCAAGAAAGAATAGCCGGCGTTACGATTGTAAGCAGTGATATCAGTGATAGAAAGCTGGCCGAATTATCAAAAGAAAAAAACGAAATGAATCTGTCTGAAATGGAGATTAAATTAAAATCCATTTTAGACAGCACACAGGAAAATATTGTTTTACTTTCCAACGATTATAAAATTCTATGTTACAATAAAACAGCCGAAATTACTTTTAAATCCATTCAAAATAAATCCATTTGTGAAGGCGATGATTTCAGAAATTATGTGATTGATGAAAATAAAGCTGAATTTCTGAAAGGTTTTGAAACTGCTAAATCCGGACAACACATCGTTATTGAGCGCCCCGGCGCAAAAGGTGCCGGCGATTCCTGGTTCGAACATAAATTTAGTCCGGCCTACGATAATAACGGCCAATTAATAGGCGTTACCTTAGTTTCATTAAACATTACACAAAGAAAATTAGCCGAAGAACAATTAAAAATTTCAGAGACTAAATACCGCGATTTATTTACCAACTCTCCTACCTGTAATTTTATTTGGGAACCCGAAACATTAAATATTCTGGAAGTGAACGACGCCGTTATTGAAAAATACGGCTATACAAAAAGTGAATGGTCGAAAATGACAGTTTTGGATTTTCGTCCGGCTGAAGACCGCGAAAAGGTGAAAGAAAGTATAGCCGGTATGGCCACATCAGGCTATCATCAGCACGGTCGATGGCGCCACATTAAAAAGTCAGGCGAAGAAATATTAATGGATGTTACATCCTATCCGATTATCTATAACAACAAACCCGCGGTATTAACTTCGGCCAACGATGTAACGGAATTGGAAGTGGCAATCGGTCAACTTAAAAAAAGCAAAGACCGGTTTTTGCGTGTGTTACAAAAATCACCTTTAGCCAAATGCATCACGCTTAAAAATAATAAGGTGATTTACTTTAACGATCAGTTTGTAAAATTATTTGGCTATACAATAGAAGATATTCCTTATCTCGACAACTGGTGGCCTTTGGCATATCCCGATATACAATATCGCGAATATATTAAAGGTGAGTGGACCAAAAGAATTAACGATGTTAAATCGGCCAATGGCTTTGAACCTTTTGAAGCCAGCGTAAGATGTAAAGACGGTTCGTTTAAGGATATTGAGTTTAATTATGCCGATTTAGGCGAAGAGTATGTGGTTGTGTTTAAAGACATCACTGAAAGTAAAAAAGCGGAAAAACTAATTCGGATAAGTGAGGCGCGTTACAAATCTATTATTTCTGTATCCAATACCGGTGCATGGGAATACCATATAGATACAGGTTTCTTATGGTGCAGTGCCGAATATTTTTCTATGCTAGGACGTGATGTAAATGATTACGACTTATCCGGAAATAATAATTTGCAGCAAACCTGGCTGGACTTACTTCACCCTGAAGATAAAGCACGGGCCAGCAATCATTTTGCTGCATATTTGAAAAATGGTTCAATCGGTATCTATGAAAATTATTTTCGAATGCTTCACAGTAACGGAGAATGGGTGTGGATTTGGTCACGCGGACAAACCCTGCGCGACGCGGATGGTGTTATAACTACGCTTACCGTTGGAACTCATATCGACATCACGCAACGTAAACAAGCGGAGATTGCCATTAAGCAGAGTGAAGAAAAATTCAGGAATATAATTGAATTCAATCCTCTGCCCATGTTAATTATAAATGAGGAGTTAAACATAGCTTTCTCTAATCCTGCCGCGTGTAATTTATTAGGATATACCAATGAGGAACTTTCCAGTCTCTCATTAAAAGATCTCTCCTCCGAAGAAGAGAACGGACACGAAGACTTGTTAACCATGCGTGAGCGGCAATTACAAAATTATGTAAAAGGGGAAGTGATTGAATTACGTAAAAAAGATGGTGAACATTTTTTCGCAGAAGCAAAATTCGGAACTTTTGAAAGCGATGCCGAAGGATATACAGTACTTACTTTACATGATGTTTCCGACCGTATCAAATTTGAAATAGACATTACCAAATACAATCACGAACTAAATTTGCTGAATGAGATTAATGACAACATCCTTAATTCACACAGCGAATTCCAGTTATACGACAGGGTATGCGAAACACTTATTGGCGATGATGCTTATTGTTTAGCCTGGATTGGTTTACCACCCGAAGCCGGTGATACCGAAGGAATAATTAAACCAATTTCTAACGCCGGTGTTATTACGTATTTAAAGGGAATCAATTTATCGGTAACCAATCCGCTCACAAAAAACGGTCCAACAGCTACCGCTCTAATGAATGGCACAACCGTGGTTACGAATAATACAGTAAACACAGATTATTATAAACCCTGGTCGGAAAGAGTGAAAAAGTACGGAATAGGATCTTCGGTGGCTTTACCGGTAAAATATAATGATGATATTTTCGCCGTACTCAATGTGTATTCGCCAAGCCCCGGCGCTTTCGATAAAGATGAAGTTAAAATTTTAGATAGATTAGCAAGCAACCTCGCTGTGGCCGTGAAGGGCATTAAAAATAAACAGGAAAAAGAAAAGACCGCCTATCAATTAAATGAGCGAGTTAAAGAAATCAAAACCATTTATGAAGTAAGTAGTCTTTTAAAGGAAGAAGAGCTGGAATTTACCGAAATACTTTCTGATGTAGTGAACAAATTACCCAACGGTTTACAGTTTCCTGATAATTGCGGCGCACTTATTTGCTTTAATGAGGCCTGCTATCAGTCGGCACTTTATAAAAGCTCGGAGTTTAGTATGCGCTCCGTGAAAAAGGCCGATGATGGAAAATTACTGCAGATAGAAATGGTGTACCTCACGGAAACACCACACGAACACGAAGGCCCTTTCTTAAAAGAAGAACGCGATTTATTGGATAATGTAACCGAATTACTCATTACGTTTTATAATAAGAGCATCATCCGCCAAAAACTTAAAACATCAGAGGCGAACCTGAACTCCGTATTCGAAAATACGGAAGTGGGGCATTTACTCATTGATAAAGCGTACAATATTATTTCCTTCAATAACAGTTTTAAAAACGGTTACGCGGCCATCAGTGGCATTCATATTGATTTACAACAAAAGATAACAGAGCTTTTACCCGATCCAAGAAAGGATAGATTCATAGAAATACTGGAATCCGTTAAGCAAAAGAAGATGCCATATTCGTACGACATCGCTTATTCCTATAATAAAAGAAACTACCACTTTAACATGAACATTGTTCCGGTACTCGATAATAACGAACTCAACGGGTATAGTATCTCAGCCTATGATATTACAGCCCTCAAAAAACTGGAAACCGAGCGCCAAAAAATAATCGATGATTTATTGCAGCGTAACCGCGACCTCGAACAATTCTCCTACATCGTTTCTCATAACATACGTTCACCATTAGCCACGCTCTTAGGGTTTAGCAACCTCCTTAAATCAGGTATGAACGAAAAGGAAATGAAATTTGTTTTTAAAGGCTTGGAAGAATCCGCATTAAAACTCGATAATACCATTAAAGACGTCAACGAAATCCTAAATATTAAGAAGGAAATTTCTCAATCGAAGGTACGCGTGAACTTAAATGAATTAGTACAAAGTGTTTTAGGAAGCCTCGACACTAAACTAAAAAGTACCGGCGCTATTATTGATTACGACTTTAAGGAAATCAGTGAAATTAATACCATTAAACCATATATACAGAGCGTATTCATAAACCTAATCACCAATGCCATTAAATATGCGCGAAGAGGCGTGCGTCCTGAACTATTTATTTATTCCACCAAACAGGATGCGAATGTTATCATTACATTTAAAGATAACGGAACGGGTATCGATTTAGCTAAATATGGCGACCAGCTCTTTGGTTTATACAAACGATTTAACCTCGATGTTGAAGGGAAGGGCATGGGTTTATACATGGTAAAAACCCAAATCGGCGCCATGGGTGGTTCTATCGATATTGAAAGTAAATTAGGTGAGGGTAGTACCTTTATTGTAAAACTCCCTCTGTAAACTTCTCTTTTTCTCTCTTCTTAAACACTTAAAAGCGCCCCAAAGGCGCTTTTTTTTTATTACAAGTTTCGCGAAAATCTTACATCGGTAACCTTACACGTCTTTTGAAATTGCCCACGCTTTTTTACCGCCGTTACTTTGTATCAAATAAAACAAATAACAATAATTAAAAACAAAAGCCATGAAAACAAAATCAACAATCGTAAGCATCATCATTACAGTAATGATTATGTCATTTAGCAAATTAGTTGCTATTCCAACCGACACTACTTCTTATGTGTATCACAAATTACCTTTATTGGAAGTAACCGGAAAAATTAAACGCCCTTTATTAGCGCAAAGCGGTTTTTACAAAGTAGAACTCATTGAAGGAAATACTGTAATTGATACCGTAACCTGCCACGACAGAGGCGAATTTAACTTCTATTTAACCGAAGGAAAATTTTACGCCATTAAAATTTACAAGCAAGGTTACGCGCCTAAATTAATCAGCTTAAATACTTCAGTTAGCAAGCGCTCTTACCTTAACTGGCAATATCAATTGGAATTTACTGCCGAATTAATTACCGAAACCGAATTCGCGCAATTAGATAAAGAAACTCAGGATTTCCCATCGGCAGTTATCGAATTCTCTAACAAGAGAGAATTATTTAACTACAACGAAGAATACACCAAAAACATTAAACGTGCCTTATACTCTTCACCAAACGGTTTAGAAAGATTATCGTCACGCTAAATAAAACACAAAAAAATCTACCATGATCAACTACCTAAACATATTTATTCATACGGCCTTTAAAAAAATCCTGCCGCTACTCTTTATCGCGGGATTTTTAACCGCCACGAGCGCAAATGCCCAGGCTAACTTCGCCGGACAAATTAAGCTCACGCTCCTTGGAAACGGAACTTCCGATCATACCACCATCGGATTTAATGCCGCCACCACCGCGGGTTACGATGCGGGTTACGATGTAAGCAAAGCACCGCTAACTAATTCCTTGAATCCGTATATCTCCGTAGTAAACGCGGGCAACGATTTTCAAACGAATTATTACAAATGCGGACAAGCCTCATACAATATTCCTGTAAGAGTAAAACAAGGTGTAGCCGGAAAATGTGTACTCATTCGCGATTCGTCGCTGGTACTACCTTCGCAAGCCTGTATGTTTCTCGAAGATAAAAGCACAGGCCTATTCGAAGATTTTATCGCCGGCTCATCGTATTCGTTTACCATCAGCGATACAACTACCGCGCCGCTATTTGTTTTGCACATCATGAGCGCGGTTGATTACACTGTAGCGCAACCCGCTTGCAGTTATTCAACTAACGGCTCCATATTTGTGCAAGCCCCGCAAGCCGGACTCTGGGATCTTACGCTTAAAGATGCCATTGGAAACAGCTTAACAAATCATAACGGCATCACCAATATCGATTCACTGAAAAATTTGTCGCCGGGTGTATATCCCATCGAATTATCAGGAAACATTTCATTTTGTCCCAATCTGGAAGATACCATTATAATTACCACTCCGGCACCATTGCAAGTAAATAGCGTTACAGGTTGGACCAGTTGCCGAACAAGTAACAACGGATTTATTAATGCAAGTAATGTAGGCGGAGGCACCGCGCCCTATACCTATCATTGGAGTAATTCCCAAAGTAGCGCCATTATCAGCGGATTGTATCAGGGAGTTTACACACTCATACTCAGCGACGCCAATGGTTGTAAAGACACCAGCTATTACGCGGTAAAAAGCTCATCCAATTTAAAGGCGGCATTTGATACCGATAAAGACACCGTAACAGTACAAAACGGAACCATTCAAACGCTTAACAACAGTATTCATTACACCAATTTACAATGGAATTTTGGCGACGGTACTATTATTAGCAATCAAACTAATCCTTCACACACCTTTATTTCGGCAGGTATTTATACCGTAGAGCTTACCGCTTCCGATAATATTTGTGCCGAAAAAGTACAAAAAACAATTGTGGTGAACGGATTCAGCGGCATTAACGAACAACAATTGAATCAGCAAATTTCCATTCACTATTATCAAAATAAAGCTCAGGTAAAACTGGAGCTTAACCAAATAAGCGATGTGCGCATCAGCGTTTACGAAGTAAGCGGTAAACTGATAGCACAAAAAAATGTACAAGTCATGAACGGTGTAGAAGAAGTTGAACTTAACACCGCGGACGGCATGTACTTAATTGAAGTGTGTACCAATAATGATAAAACTGTAAAAAAGATCATGGCTTTACAAGGTTTTTAAATGTTGGTTTGTTTTCATGTGTGATATTGTGTAGTTTTTTTAGGTAGATTTTACTGCGCAATAAACGAAGGCTGTTCCGGGGGAGCAGCCTTTTCGTTTTTACGGACAATAAACCATTTTCATTGCGGAAAATCCGGCCAAATCAACTTTTTGTAGAATAAGAACTACAAGGCAGACGTAAAAATACACATAATCTGAGTGGTCTAAATCACTACATTAGTTCCATCTAAAAAAAACAATTTTACTTATTAATGGATCACTTATGGAGATAGGTAAATTAAGATTACTCGTTAATACCGTACAACAGCTCTCACTGGCGCGCGATATCGAAACCATAACCGATATTGTACGTACAGCCGCGCGAAAAATTACCGGCGCCGACGGCGCCGCCTTTGTTCTGAAAGACAACGACAAATGTTATTACGCCAACGAAGACGCTATTAGTCCCCTGTGGAAAGGTCAGCGTTTTCCTTTACACTCCTGCGTGAGTGGCTGGAGCATGACCCACAAAGAAGTTGCCATCATCCCCGATATATATCAAGACGAACGGGTACCGGTAGAAGCCTACCGACCAACCTTTGTAAAAAGTTTGGTTATGGTACCCATTCGTACTTTGAGTCCTATTGGCGCCATTGGCAATTATTGGGCCAAGCACCATGAGCCAACAGCCGAAGAAATAGAATTACTGCAATCACTCGCCGACATTACATCCGTTTCCATTGAAAACGTGTACGCGTATAACGAATTAAAAATGCAGAACGAGATGCTCTACGATATCGCCTTTATGCAATCGCATCAGGTAAGAGTACCCATCGCGCATATATTAGGTTTGCACGACCTGTTTAATTTCGAAAAACCCGAACATCCGGGCAACCGCGAAATTATGCAGCGCCTCAAAACATCCATTGTTGAACTCGATAAAATGGTAAAGCAGATTGTAGACAATACCTACAACATTAAAATGCAAGCGGCAAAAAAAACGGCGGAATGAAAAATGGCATTCAAATAAATTACTAAGCGCGCAAAAGAATAAGTGGAGATACAAGAAAAGTATATGGAACCCATGTTGAAAAATAAGCAATACCGGGTAGAGTTTTTTGAAAACTCCGATATGCTGATTTCCATTTACGACCGGCACCTTAATTTAGTAGATGCCAACAAAGCTTTTTATGAAGCACTCGGCCTCAAAAAAGAAGACACCTTAGGGAAAAACATCAATGTCATTTCTCCCGACTGTAAACCCTCCGGCCGTTACGCCATTTACCAAAACATCATTGAAAACGGCGGCACTTACGAAATTGATCAATTAAAACTACACCCTAAATTAGGCGGCATATACATACGCTTGCGCGCCTTTCAGGTAGGCGACGGTTTATGCATAGCCAGCAAAGAAATTACCGACTTAGTAGAAACCATTGATGATTTGGAAACCTTTATTTACAAAGCCTCACACGATGTACGCTCGCCCATTACCACCGCTTTAGGATTAATAAACGTAGCGCAGTTTGAATTAAAAGACAGCTCTAAAGCCCTGCATTATTTGAACATGATTAAACAGCAAACCGAACTCATGGACAAAGTAGTGAGCAGTTTGGTGGAGACCACACGCATACGACAAGGCGATGTAAAACATGAGCCCATTAATTTTGAAGAAGTACTTAACGCGGTAATTTACAGTTATCCTTCGCCGGAGGGCATGAGTAAAGTAAGAATGGACAGGTATATTGATGTGGAAGGAGAATTTTGCACCGACAAAACTTTACTCACCACCATTTTTACCAACCTCATACAAAACGCCGTGCACTACCGCGACAAGAGTAAGAAAAACCCATTTGTAAAAATTAAAATAGTGAGCGAAGGGCGTGGCGTAAGAATAACAGTAGAAGATAATGGCATGGGCATGAGTGAAGAAGCACAGAAAAATGTTTTTAAAATGTTTTTTAAAGGCACCAGCATCAGCGAAGGCAGTGGACTTGGTTTGTACACGGTAAGACGCTGCGTAAAAAAATTAGGCGGACACATAGCCATGGAAAGCAAATTAAAAACAGGTACTGTGTTTAGCATTTATTTGCCTAATGGTACTTTAACCAATTAGGGAATGCGCTTTAATAATGAGTGAGGAAATTGACGTGGGGGAGAGGATGGAGTAGATTTATGTATTATGAGAATTCAAATATTTATTTGAGCTGACAATAAGCTTTAAAGCAGCAATTAATAAAAGAGACAGAATTATATAAACAATATGGCAAAAGAATTACCTCCCTATCTAAATTCGACAGGACAACTTCAGGATTTACTGAAAAAAATTCAGGAGGCCCCTCCTCCTGCTCGTTTTAGTCACGATTTTCTTTTTACAAATTTAAAATTCACAAAGTCAGGTAGTACATTACCTTTCATTCCGTTCCTTAAGAGAATTGGTTTTATCTCAAACGACGGGACACCTAGTGATATATACAAAAAGTTCAGAAATCCAGATAAAAAGATATCTGGCAACGCGATGGCTCAGGCGATTAAAGTGGCCTATAGCAATCTTTACTCTCGAAACGAATATTTCCATAATCTAAATAAAACAGACCTTAAAAACTTTCTTATTGAGGTTCTTGAGCTCGAAGCAAATTCGGTCACACTAAATGCATTGATTCGGACAATCGATACACTAAAACTTTATGCGAATTTTGATATTACAAGTGCTATAGAAACAAAGACTTTGGAAAATGGTATTAGCAAAGGCGAGCATGATACCGATGACACCGACGAACATAAAGAAAAAAGAAAGGTTTCTGAACTTAATGGCATAAATCTGTCCTACACGATAAATTTAAATCTACCCGAGACGTCAGATATTAAGGTGTTTGACGCAATATTTAAGAGTTTAAAAGAAAACTTATTAAAGAAATGAAATTGAAAGATTCTGAAAACCTAATAAAACTCTTCGGTATAGCAAATCAATTTACAGAGCTAGACCTGGATAGAGTTGAGTCTTCGCTCCAAGTTGATCTAGGTCGAAAAAAAAGTAAAATTGAAAAGGACAATGTTTATTATCCGCAGTTCGAGTTGGATATCCGTAACGAAGCAAAGTCAATGGCTAGGCATTATGAAATATTTTACTGTTTGGAAAAATCAATAAGGGACTTAATTACAACTGCACTGGAAGCTTCAGGACAGAACTGGTGGGACGAAAAAGTCCCTACAATAGTAAAAGACGAAGTAAAAAAAAGAATTCAAAAAGAAATTGACTCAGGTGTGACGCTTCGTTCAGAAGAGCCGCTAGACTTCACTACGTTCGGTGAATTAGGTGAAATAATAAAAAGTAACTGGGCGGTATTTGGAACAATTTTCAATAGTGTAAAGGCTGTAGAAAAGGTAATGTCAAGTCTTAATACTCTTCGTGGACCAATTGCGCACTGTACAAAGTTGGCTGAGGACGAAGAATTGAGACTTCAAATCAGCGTTAGGGATTGGTTTAGACTCATGGAATAAACTGTCACTTGAAGTAGCTTAGTGTTATTTTACAATTGGATGATGGTTTGGCTAAGTTGCGGTTCGTTTGGATAATTAGTTCTGTAAAGTCAACACCAAGTCTCAAAATGTTATCAGTAATTCTAAAAGATGATTATAATAATAAGTATTAAAAAGTGAAAATGGAAGATGCAATTGATAATCCGAATTCTGAAAGTCCTGTAACCGGCCAGGATACTGAGCCTTTAGAAAAGAAGGGTAAGGATAAATCAGAACGAGCCTACAAAATATTTTTAAGCGGAATTAGACGCGCTGAAAATCTCCACAAAATCAATATTGACGAAAAAGGGCATAAACTTCCGATTCCGGAGGACAAAATTCTTGATTCGTATCGTGCTGTTGTGGTATTATCAATCTCGGCTCTTGATGCTTATGTAAAAACCTTTTTGACAGCTGAGATTAAGCAGCGCATAACTGATAGAACGCTTTCATCAGATTTGAAGGCCTATATTAAAGATGAGCTCTTTAATAAGGAATCACTTTACCATGTTGTTCTCGATGCAGATTTTATTGATAAGGTGATTGAGAAGTTTGATCTTGATTTTGAGAAGAAGTCGTTTCAAGGACAAAAGTCAATTGATAAGTATATGAAGTTGGCTGGTATTGGTCAGGTGTTTAAAGAGATAACTAAAAGCGCCAACGTTAGTCCAGACAACTTGATTGGTGACTTAGAACGATACACGACAATGAGACATTTAATTGTTCATTGTGGCGACCATGATTTAAATCAAACGGATTTAACTGAAAATAAAATTTGCGAAAAAGATGCTATTAAGTGCATTGAACTTGTTAAGTTAATTGCAACGGAAATCCATAAAATTTATCAAGCAAAATGAGGGCATTAATCATAATATATGAGTTTCAGAACTCAATTATAAATAATCGGAAAGTATTTGAAGAGAAAATTAGACAATACGGGCAATATGCTTTCTTGACAAATAATTCTTGTTTGATTTTTACAACCGCTACGGTTGTTTCTGTAAGAGATTATTTGAATGTAGGGTTGTCAAATGGCGATAAATTATACGTGGGAGAAACAAAAGCGCCCGCTGCTTGGAATAATTTACACAGTGAAGTTTCTGATTATGTAAAACGAAATTTGAAATAGCAACGGAAGTGACAGTCATTAATAGATTATCTTCTTAAAGGCAGAGTTGAGAATATAGTTCTAAGCAAAGTAAATGTTAGTAATGGTCAATTTAAGGTTTCAAAAGCATACTAATATAAAGCCCTAATCAATTATGGCTTATTATAAAACGACATTATTAAAAAAAAGACAATGAGTAATTACAAATACATACCTCTTTTTCCTAAACCATTCCTAGAGGATTTAGTAAAAGGACGAGTTCTCCCAATAATTGGAGCTGGTTTTTCAAAAAACGCACAAATTCCGAAAGGAAAAAATATTCCTGACTGGGAGGAACTTGGTAAAACATTTGCCAACTTAATACCCGACTATAATTATAATGGAGCAATTGACGCCATTTCTGCTTACGAACATGAATATTCTAGGGCGAAGCTTGTAGAAAAATTAAGTGATTTATTGCTCACTGGTCAACTAAAAGCTGGTAATGCCCATAAATCTTTTTGTAGCCTCCCCTTTCAATCTGTTGCGACTACGAATTTTGATTTTTTACTTGAAGAAGGATATGGGCTAGTTTCAAGGTATTGCCGACCAATAATTGAAGAAGAACAGTTGTCAATTGCCAACGGTAATCCTAAAGATATCGCACTTTTCAAAATTCACGGTGACCTGCATCACCCAAAAAGAATTGTTGCTACAGAAGAAGACTATGATGGTTTTCTAAATAGATACCCAATGATATCTACGTTTCTAGCAAATTTATTCATTTCAAAAACGATACTTTTCATTGGGTACAGCCTTGACGACCCAGATTTAAGACAAGTTTATCAACTAATAAAAGATAGACTTGGAAACCTCAAAAGACAAGCTTACACATTACGCATAAATAGCACGCCACAAGAGATTACAAGATTTGAAAGAAGAGGAGTTAAGGTTATTAATATTCCCAAAGGAACCAAATCATACAGCCAAGTTCTTGAAGATGTCTTTGAAGAGTTAAGAGATTATTGGACAAGAGAATACCCTAACATAGCCACAATAACGGAAGAGGATCCATTAATCGAACTAACAATGGAGAAGGAGTCTTCTGAAACAAGTAGACTTTGTTATTTTTCAGTTCCCTATAATACATTAAGTCTTTACAAAAAATACATTTTCCCAATAGCAGAAACTTATGGCTTTGCGCCAATTACTGCTGATGATGTATTAACCCAAGGAAATAATATAGCTGCAAAAATCTCAGCTTTAATTGAACGGTCAAGTGTTGTTGTAATTGACATATCTAACCAAACATCATTATTTGAATTAGGAATCGTAAAGTTAATTCAAGCAAAAAAGAAAAAAATAAAGACAATTTTAATTTCAGAAGAAGGCTCATCAATACCAAACGAGTTTTCAAATGAATATTATTTAATAAGACCGAACAATATTTTTGAGAACATTGATGACTTTACTGTTCCATTAGAAAAAGCCTTTTCACAACTTTATCAAGAGCTACAAGCAGGCTTTGAAGATGAACCACAAAGATTATTGTCTAAGAAAGAATATAGAGCTGCTGTGATTTCTGCTGTCACTCTACTAGAAACACAATTAAGAAGTAAAATAGAAAAGAAAATTGATTTAAGGTTTAAGCCTTACTCAATGCGACAACTTTTGGAATTGACATTTAAAGAGGAACTAATAAATAAGAATCATTATAAAGACTTAATGGAATGGGTTATGGTAAGAAATAAACTAGTACATACTCAAGGGCATATTGATGGCAGACTTGCTAAAAGAATTGTTACAAGTATTAATGAAGTTCTAAACGAATTGAAAGAGAAATAACAAAAACCCAAATAGACGTTTGGATCAGTGGCGGATGACATGGTTAATTGAATATTCTGCCTCGAATCAACCTTTGTAGTGTATTGACAGTTTTGTGCTCCGAAATCTATCACTGCGCCACGCCCCAATACGTTATTTGTATCGTTCAAGCCAATTTTTGATATCCAAATGATCCTTTAAATCTAATTTTGTCTCGATTAAATTCCTTTCCTTAATTGCATCTTTTGTAAAATATGATGAGGTAACAATCAAACTTTTATTCGGCTTAAAAATTTCGTTAACCCCAACAACTTGTCTAATAATGTCTACACCTACAGGACGATCAGGGGCATAATGTTTGCATTCAACAAACATTAATATATTTGTTAGACTATTTCTTATTCTTGCTATAATGTCCCTACCACCATCCCTTGAGATTTTTGTTAGCTCTACATCAAACCCAAAATCTTTTAGAATGTCTGCGACTAATTCCTCAAACTTTCTCGGTGTCAAATCATGTAAATACTCTGGATGTTTTGCTAAATATTTAAGTATTTCCTGATTAATATCAATTATTAGGGTTTTATGTTCTTTGGGATCTTCTGCATTTTCTTCATAATAGGTGTCATCCATTTCTAGTGGATTATTATGCTGCACCATTTTGAATGGAATGTCAATAATTGCCTGATAATCTTCACCGGCTTCTAACATATCTTCATCTTCTTCTTCGTGTAGCCAATTTACATTTATATTACTACCTCTTTTGTGATAGCCCTCTAGCATCTTGAATAGATCAAGAATTTCTTTTGAGCAATGAGTGTTGAAATAATCAAAGGCTACATTTACATTAACAGATTTTGAAAAATCAGAGGAGTTGTGATCAATCCATTTTCTTATATCGCCAAATAAAGTATTATCAGAGGTGCTAATAGCCTTGCCTTTAATATCAATAATATTCCTTTTTGCATCCAATAAAACTCTTGGTGTAACGTTAGTGCCTTTGATATAAGCTGTCTTTACATTAGTGTTAAATGTACATTTCGAATTTTCTTTCATTTCTAAAGTTTATTCTAAAGTTTAATAAATATATAAAAAAGAAGCCATAATATATTGTTAGAACTTTCAACCCCGTTCGCGCGGATTTGTAATCCGTGCGCCGCAATTTAAATGATACGCTTCGTGCATTTGTTGTAGTCACTCTGTTTTTATACTTTAATAACCTTTATAAATCCAAAACAAAGTATTTGTAAATTAGTACCATCAAATGAATGGCGCCGGCACAAAATAATATAGGCAAGAACAAAGAAAGAAACGACAATGCGAAAATTATCACTTTTTATAGCGACAAGTTTAGACGGGTACATTGCAAAACCAAATGACGACCTGAGTTTTCTGAATATAGTTGAAAAAGAAGGGGAAGATTACGGTTATGCAGAATTTACGGCAAACATTGATACCTTAATTATTGGTAGAAAAACTTATGATTATGTGCTGAAAGAAATTGGGTCTTCTCACTACGACAACGGACAACGAGACGTGTATGTAATAACAAGAACTGAGAGACCAAGTGTTGGTAGAACTACATTTTATTCAGGTAACTTGACAGAATTAGTACAACGACTAAAATCTGAAAAAGGAAAAAACATTTATTGTGACGGTGGAGCAGAAATAATCAATGAACTTCTACAGCACGACTTGATAGATGAATTTATAATTTCTGTTATACCTATTTTGGTGGGTAACGGGACACGACTATTTAAAGACAACAGACCTGAACAAGAACTTGAATTATTAAATGCAAAATCATTTGAAACAGGGCTGACACAACTTCATTACAAACGAAAAAGACAGATTGAATGATAAACCCCATTCGCGCGGATTTGCAATCCCTGCGCCGCAATTTATGAGGATACTTTGTAAATTTACTATAGCTATAAGTTTTTTTACCTTAATAAGCTTTAAAAAGTCCAAAACAAAGTATTTGTAAATTAGTACCATCAAATGAATGGCGCCGGTATTTTGTGTGCCTAAACACTAAAAAATAAGTAATACAACTTAAAGTGGTGGCAAAACAACCAAGAGTAGGGTATATACAACCAATGGTAGCGGCTAAAATTTGTACTAGGGCAATGGAGCGAAATAACTTTGCGGCATCTTAAAAACATAAATCATGATGCTAAATTCAAAATCAATTGGTAATAAAATTACCGAAGCTAGAAAGAAAATGAACTTTTCCCAAGCCGAACTGGCGCAACAGGTTTCCATTAGTCCGCAAGCCGTGGGTAAATGGGAGCGCGGCGAGTCGTTGCCCGATATCACTACCTTACATCGTTTGGCCGAAATTCTGGGCGTTGACCTTAATTACTTCTCCGGTTCCTTTCAAAGCGAAGACCTCGTAAAAACAAAAACAGAAAACACGGCTCAACTAGGTGAAGAAATTCCCGGCATTCAGTCCAAAAAGAAATTCGACTGGAATTGGGACATGTCGCAAGGTAATTGGGCCGACGCGGATTTTTCGGGGCTAAAAAACTTAAAAGAAAAATTCAGCTCTTCCAACATGAAGAACTGTAAGTTTATGAATGCGGATTTATCAGGCTTAATTCTTGCCAAAAACAATATTGAATTATGTGATTTTACCGCTTCTAATATCCGCGACAGTCAAATTCAGTCTTCCAATTTGTTAAATAATCAGTACAACAAATGTTCCTTTATCGACGCTAAGTTTTTTAAAGCCAATATTGAAAAATGCAATTTCACGGGCGCCGATTTTTCAGGCGCGGAAATTCAGGAATCGAATTTAGAGAAGAACAATGTAGATGGCGTGGTATGGAAGTTCACCAAATTTTTTAAATCAAACATCAGCGATATAGTTTTCACAGGCACCTTTGAGGATTGTCATTTTGAGCATTGTTCGTTTTACGGCGTCACCTTTCAAGACACCACTATTTTAAACACCTTTTTTAAGTATAACGATAGGTTTAAAAAAGTTCAGTTTGTAAACTGTAAAGTGGATAGCATCACGTATGCCTTCTTAAAAAATAACCAGGCGAACCTGGAAGGTATTACCGTATTATCGTAAAGAACTTGATAATATAAATAAAAACCCGAATCATCTGATTCGGGTTTTTTAATTGGTGCCGGTGCGGTTCCGAAAACTATTGTCAGGTAATTGTCCCAAACCCTTTCGTTTCGGGTTTATTCAGTAACCGGCTGATAATTAATCAGTTTTTTTGTTTGTTGTTAAATTTTCGCATTTCGCGATTTGCGAAATGCGAAAATAAGCTTATATTTGTGCTATGAGAAAGCATAATGGCATGAGGCCGCAGGATATTGCTGTTCTAATGAAAATAGTTTCATTAGGTAATCAACCATGGCAACTCTCGATGCTTTCAAACGCTTTAGCTATTAGCATTTCCGAAATTTCCGAATCACTCAACAGAAGCAGGCAAGCTAAATTTATTGATTATGAAAAAAAGAAAATAAACCGGCAAAATTTGTTGGAGTTTTTGGAGCATGGTATTAAATATGTTTTTCCTCAACAACCCGGTTCGATGGTAAGAGGAATTGCAACAGCGCATTCGCATCCTTTCTTAAAAGAAAAATTTATAAGCGAAATGAATTACGTTTGGCCTGATTCAAAAGGTGAAGTGATAGGTTTATCAATCGAGCCTCTTTATCCCCGGCAAATTCATGCCGTAAAAGATAATCCTGATTTTTATAAATTGATGGCATTAATTGATGTTATACGAGTGGGAAAAGTAAGAGAGATTAAGTTTGCGGTTGAAGAATTAAAGAAACAAATATTAAATGAGCCATCATCCAAACGTAGTTAGAATAAAGGCGGTACATAATCATTTGGCCGATCTGAAAGACAAGGTGGTTTTTGTTGGTGGCGCAACTACATCGCTCTACGCCGATAGACAAACTCAGGAAATAAGACCAACGGATGATGTAGATGTAATCATTGAGCTTATAAGTTACAATGAACGAACCAAGCTCGAAGAAAAATTAAGATCAATGGGTTTCCGTCACGACATGGAATCAACGGTAGTTTGCAGATTTATAATTCAGGGCATAATCGTGGACATTATGCCTACAACTCCTGATTCAATTGGTTTTAGCAATCAATGGTATCCTGATGGTTTCAAAAATGCAATCGAATATAGGATTGACGATAATAACACGGTTAAAATTCTGAGTCCGCCTTATTTTATTGCCACTAAACTTGAAGCATTTAAAGGCAGAGGCGCGGGTGACGGAAGAACGAGTCAGGATTTTGAAGATATTGTTTACGTTTTAGAAAACAGACAAACAATTTGGGATGAGCTTAATGGTACAAGGGGAGACATTAGAAATTATTTAATAAATGAATTCAGGCAATTAAGGAACAATGTAAATTTATTTGAGTGGATAGATTGCCATGTTGAATATGGGTCTCCTCCTGCAAGTTATTTTATAATTGAAGAAATTGAGAAGTTTATAGCAAATCAGTAACTGTATGCTCATTCGCGCGGTTCCGGCGGTAATCGGCATATATCCGTACATTTTTAAACAGAATCTATTTTACATAAACAAAAAATCCCTCTCGCTATGAGAGGGATTTTTGCTTAGCAGTGTATTATTTCTTTTTCTGTTGTTTAAAGAAATCGTGCGGGTCAATAATGGGTAAGAGCGCATTGGATAAAGTGCTGCCTTTTAATTTTTCTAATAATATACCGCGGCTGGTGGAGTAGGAGATGCCAATTAGTAAAACAATTAATTCTTTATCACGTTCGTTAATGAATTTCCATATGCCGTTTGCATCTTGTGTCACATAGTTGCTAAAATCGATGATGCCATAAGTAAAAACTAATTCTGTTTCTACAATTAAAGCGGATGTGGCTTTAATCAGGGTTTTTATTTGCATGGTTATAACAATGCGGTTGTTGTCAACATCAAAATGTACAATGGGATGTATGTTGTGTATGATGTCGTCTTTACGCAAGGTTTCGGTACCGGCTCCAAAAAAATTGAAGAGCTGAGTTTCCACACTTTGCAGGTTGTATTGTATCAACTCGTTTTTATTTTGCACTGTTACCATATAACTCAATGGGTTCTATGTTTAAATTCGTTTTGCTGTAAAATGGTTTTAAGTACATAAGCTTACCGGTTTTGAAGGCGTCGTTATGTGTACTGTCTGCCACTACTTCATTGGTAATGTTTAGCGTGTTTTCACTTAATGAAGGTGTGTTCATTGGAACTTCCAGCAGTTTTATTTTTAAAACTTTTTGTAAAGCGGCAATTGTTTCTAGTGTTAGATTTTCACGGCCCTTTAAAATTTGAGTAATGCGTTGGGGTGTAACGCGAAGTTGTAAAGCTAAATCCTTCTGTGAGAGTTGCTGTTCTTTAAGAGCGTTCAGTACTTTTAATGCAATACGAAAAGACCAGTCGAGGGACACCTCTTTTTCTTTACGGGCTTTTATTTTGCCCATTAAGCCTGAAGGTTTAGGAGAAATAATTTTCTCCAACTTCTCTTTTATTTTATTCGATTTCATAATTTCCTGTATGTACGTTTTCAAACTCTGCTAATCCTTCTTCGTCAAAAATTCCTCTTTCCTTTAAATAATCGCGGCATTGATCTAATTTTCTGATTTGTTCTTTGGTATGTTCTCTTTCATCCATACGTAAGGTTAATTTAATAGTGCCGCCTGTTATAACATAACTTTCGTTACCTACCCGAACGGCATATATCCGCAACCATTTTGCTTTTGCTTTATTTCGTTTAAGTTCAATTTGTAAATCATAATCCGATAATGGCATAAACAGTACATTCAAGGCTTCTCTTTTTTCAGAGATACTCAGCGTTTCTATTTCACTTAATCTTTCAAAAAGTTCATTCGCTTCTTCACGCGTTTGAAGCACCGCTTCGTCAACCGTTAGATTGTTGTAATAACCATTTTGTAAATCGCTTTTGTTGTTTTCAAAAAACGCTTTTAAATATTCCGGATCATTCCATTGCTCGTATAAGTTTTCCAGCTCAGTTATTTCTGTCGTATTATCGAGGGGCATTGATAATAAAACAGGTTCTGTTTCCTCAGCAAATATACGAATTAATTTAAGCAAATCAATTTAAAACTTTATTTTAATATATTGAATTATAAAATGTTAACAAAAACATCAAAAAAAATGAATTATTTGTACATGTCTTAAGAAACCGAAAGGTTTTAAATAAAATCCCCCTCAGATTTACCGAGAGGGATTTTTATTTACCGAGGTTTCTACTGCACACTACTTCTTATCCAACATCAACATTTCATTCGCCACTATTTCGGTAAAGTATTTTTTAGCGCCTTCTTTGTCGGTGTAATTGCGGTTGCTGAGTTTACCTTCAATCACTACCTGTGATCCTTTTTGTAAGTAGCGTCCCGCGATGTCGGCAAGCTTTCCCCAAATCACAATGTTGTGCCATTGGGTTTCGTTTACTTTTTCGCCTTTTTTGTTCACGTAGTATTCGGAAGTAGCTAATGAGAAGCGTGCTACTTTGTTGCCGTTGTCTAAATCTTTTACTTCCGGTGCCGAGCCTAAATTGCCGATTAACTGTACTTTATTTTTAATTGCGTTCATGGTATATAATGTTTCTTGTTATTTATTTCTTGTTATTTATTTCTGGTCGCGAGGCTTTGCTCGCGATGGCGAGTATACCTTGCCATTTTATGTTTTTTGTGAGTAGGAGGGTTCGTAGTCTTTCTTCTTATTTATCTTCAACCATCTCTCAACTACGAACTCCCAACCCCTAACTCCTTACTCCTGTATCCTTTCTCCTGAATCCTTACTTCTTATTCACTAAAAGTTCTTGAGCGATGACTTCAGTGATGTAACGTTTGCTGCCGTCTTTAGCCGTGTAACTGCGGGTGCTTAATTTCCCGTCGATGATCACTTGCTCGCCTTTTTTTAAGACTTGCTCGGCAATACCGGCGAGTTTGCCCCAGGCTACAATGTTATGCCATTGCGTGGTGGTAATTTTATCGCCTTTCTTGTTTAAATAATCTTCCGAAGTGGCTACCGAAAATCGCGCTACTTTATTTCCGTTCTCTAAGTTTTTTACTTCGGGCATTGCACCTAAATTTCCTGTTAACTGTACGCGGTTTTTAATTGAATTCATAATCTTTGTTTTTTTTGTGCCCGTTTTATTCCGGGCGGGTTTTACGTTATTAATTATTGTTTTTATTTTTTATGTCTTATTCAATTTCGTTGCAACGGTTCTTTGATTTCGACGAGGACAAAGGTATGGTGACAAAAAAACGGGAGTCGTATTTTAAACGATTAAACACGGAAGAAAGTATTTGTAACCGTTTGTAACCGATAAATAAATTACTGTAATTTTATTGAAAGCAGGAACTTAGAATGATTTTTCAGAGGGAAAAGAACAAAATGTTCAGAGAGTGAAATTGAACAAACTGTACACGAATTTTTTTGGAAAAAAATTATTGCGCCGGAAATTCAATGCAAAATTCGGTCCAGTGATTAACTTCACTTTGCACTGAAATGCTTCCGCCCAGTACTTCAACTTGTGTTTTCACCATAAATAATCCCAAACCTTTTCCTTCGGTATGTAAATGAAAACGTTTATACATGCCAAATAAACTCTTGCCGTATTTTTCCACATCAATACCCAAACCATTATCTCTGAAATACAATTTTATTTTATTGTCTTTTAATTCCGAACGTATGGAGATGTTTAATGGTCCGCTTGTTTTACGGTACTTGATGCTGTTATAAATAAGGTTATAAAAAACGCTGTATAAATAAGGCTTAATGCTTAGCATGCGGTCTACTTGCTTAAAATCGGTATTAATGCTGATGTTTATTTCCCGCACTATTTTTTCTATGCTCAACAAAATGTCTTTTACCAGCGCTTCAAATTCAACCGTTTCTTTATTGATGAAGTTTTGATTTTTTACGGTAAGTATTTCGTTCATGTCTTTAATTACTTCATCTAATCGAACGGCTGCGGCGTAAACGCCGGTCATTACTTTGGTTAAATCTTCTTTGCCAAGCGTTTTTATTTTTAATACTTCCGCGAGTCCGAGTATATTGGTTAAGGGCGCACGCAGGTTATGCGAAACCATGTACGAAAACTGTTCCATGTTTTTATTACGCTGAATGAGGTCGTGCGTCATTTTTTCGCGTTCCTGCTCAGCTAATTTTCGGTCGCTGATGTTTTCGTGCGACACTACAATCATATCTTCCTTGCTGCTGAATTTTACTACGGAAAGCGAAAACCATCGTAATTGCTCGGGAGAATGGCAAGGGTATTCGTAATAAAAACTGTTGAGCTCGCCGTTTAATACTTGTTTCAAACCTTTTAGTACTTCACCGGCAATTTCATCACCGTTGTTCATGGCTTTTAAGCACACTTCAAAATAATTGCTTCCTTTCGAAGTTTTGTTTAAATCTGTTTCTCCGTTTTGCAGCGAGAATTGATTCCACGAATCGTTGGTTTCAACAATGATGCCTTCCGAATTTAAAACGGCAATCTGCGAATTCAATGATTTTAAAATACCGCGGTTAAATGCTTCGCTTCGGGCAAGACTGATTTCGGCTTTCTTTTGCAAGTGTATATCCTGAAAACTGCCGTATAATTTAACGCAACGATTGTCTTTAAACTCGGCTTCACCAATGGTTCTTACCCAGCGTTCGTTATTATTGCAAGTAATAATAGGTAGTTCTTCGTCCCAGCTAATCCCTTTTTCGATAGCGTCCATCGCTTTTTGCGTAATCAAATCGCGAATGGAACCTTCTTTATAAAATCTGAGAGCTTCTTCTAAGTTGGGTGTATAATCGGCGGGCGCTTCGTGTATGTCGCGTGTAATCTCGCTCCAGTAAACGGTGTTTTTAATCAGGTCTATTTCCCATTGCCCGATTTTGGCAAGCGCATTGGCGCGTTGCACAAGGCCTTCGAGTTTTTTTCTTTCCGAAATATCAATTCCAACCCCAATGATATAATTGGCATTGTAAATGTTCTGAAAGTAACCGTTAATATAATAAGGTATTTTTTTGCCGTTTTTGGTTAGAATCATTGATTCGGTTTCGGCCGATCCATTATCCAAAATGTGATTTACCGTATCGATGAGTAATTTATTTTCCGGCGCGTCGAAAAAATCGGTGAAGCGCATGTTTTTAATTTCATCTTTGTTATATCCCGAAATGGTTTCAAAGTTTTTATTCCAGCGTACAAATTCACCTTCGGTATTTATTAAATAAAAAATGCCGGGCAAGCTGTTAACGATGGAGTCGGATAATAGTTTCTCGTGCTGTATTTCCAGTTCAGCGTTTTTTTGTTTGGTAATGTCTCGGTAAAAAATGGTAATACCGTCTTTTGCCGGATACATTTTCGCGTTAAACCACGCGTTTAAAGGTTTGTAAAACGATTCAAGCTCCTGAACTTTTGTGGTCGCTAGCGCTTCATAATATTTATCATAAAAAGCGGTTTCCTTTAATTCGGGGTGTATCTCCCAAATGTTTTTTCCAATGACATGTTCTCTTCCACCCGGATGCTGAAGTAAAGCTTCATCATTTAAATAAACGTAATTGTTGTTTGTGTCGAGCGCGATTACGGCATCGCTTACCCTTTCCATTACGTTTTTAATATTAGTTTCGGCTTCCGCTATTTTGGCCGATTTTTCATTTACCAATTGTTCTAAACGTTGTGGCTCTCTGGCAATGTACCAACCCCATAATCCACATACCAATGAAAATAAAAGAGAAAGTACAATAAATGGTAAAACTCTGCTAAAGGCTGTTTCTGTTTTTAATTTCACATACACGTTCCAGTCGCCTTCGGCTATATTTACCGAATACGTGGAGTTACTGTTATTCTGAATCGAATTCGAAAGAAAAAATTCTTCCTCTTTGGTGTTGGGATTGAATTTGGAAACCTGATAGATAAAGTCGGGGTCTTCGCCTTCGTTTATTCCCACCGCTTTAAATAGTGTGTTTAATTTAATAAGTACAACCGAGAACCCGAAAAATTCATTTTTAATAAATATCGGCAATCGGCCCACTATGCCGCTGCCGCCTTGTTTTAAGTTAATTGGTCCGGCAAAATAAAGTTTGTTTTTTTTAATAGCTCTAAAGGCTTCTTTATTTGTTTTAGGATCGGCAAGTATATCGTAACCAATTACCGATTCATTTCCCTTTAGTGGATACACATGGGTAATTACACCTTTTTGTGTGAGTTCAATGGCATCAATATTGGTATTCGTATTGAGCAACAATCTGGCAATACTGTCGAAATCATTTGGTACGCCATAATTTTTTATGATGAAGGCAAAGGTTTTGGCCACCGCAAGGTCTTTAGCCATTTCTTCCTGAAAACGATCTTTAATGGATTCGGTTTTTTTTATGAGTTTTTCATTGTCTTCTTTTTCTATGATGCGGTAACGTTGGTATACTAACGATAAAGTCAAGAGTATGGTAAATACAAAAACCACTATTCCGAAAAGGATAGGTTTTTTGGTTGGTATTAATTTATAAATACTACTCATTTCAATACTCAAAAGATAGGCAATAATACTCGCTATTTATGGAATGGCTTAGCGAAATTAGACGAATTGCTTAATTTGTCGGTTTGTTTGATTGAATAACACTTAAGCGATAAAATAGTTCATCGGGATTAATCTTACTATTCAATTCAGATTTTTTTTGATACCGTTTTAAATCGCGCAAGTTTTTAAATTTCCTTACGTGTGTAAGACGGACTCAATCTTAGATTATTCATTTTTTTGGTAAGTTCTCTCGAAAACATTTCCAGATTATTTATGGACTCCCGCATGTAATCAGCGGCTTTCAGTAATTCATTTTTATTTATGGAGTCGGAGAGCAATAATCCGGATAGTCCGCTTATATTAGTAATGGGTTGCCGTAAATGATGTGAAGTGTAAAATAAAAGTTCTTCCAGATTGTCGATGTGTTCTTTGCGAAGTTCTTCCGATTTTTTTCTAGCGCTAATATCCATCGATAAAATGAAAATACCTTCATTCACCGGTTCAACTCTTAATTCAAACCAACCTTTAGAGCCATCCGGAAACGTAAATTCATTTTCCATCACCTCCGATACCCTTTCATTCATACATTTTTCAAGTATGCGAAACATGTCGGTTTTTTCAATGCCGGGAAAACACTCCATCATGGTTTTGCCTAATAAGTCGGATTTATCGTTGCATTTACTTTGTTTAACGATGGCATCGTTTACGTAAAGATATTTCCATTCTTTACTGATTAACTGAAACCCTTCCAATAAATTATCGAAGGTGTTCAAGTAATTTTTTTCAAAATCTTTATAAGGCATAGGGTATAGATTATAGAGATTGGTATAAATAAATGTAGTCAATTTATTTACGCGATATACAGGAAAAAACTGATTTTATATCTGAAAAATGGTGATTTCACTCATTTGAGGGGATGTTTTTTGGCTTTATTTTAGCAGTTTGGGCTAAACCTTTATTCCAATCACACACACATCATCGGTTTGTTCCAGAGCACCTTTCCAGTGATGTAATGTTTCTTCTAATATCTTATGTTGATCCTGCATGGACTTATGTTTATTGGCTTGCAGTAATTCACTTAATTGTTTGTACTTAAATTTTTTTCCTTTGGGTCCGCCAAACTGATCGGCATAACCATCACTGAACAAATAAACAATATCGTCTTTTGATAATTGAACGTGTTGAGAGGTGAAATCTTTTTCATTAGCATGCGCCCCTATGGGTTGCTTATCCGCTTTTAATTCTATCAGTTCGTTTCCTTTCAGTATCCAAGCCGGATTATTGGCTCCCGAAAACCATAAGTCATGGGTATCATCATCCATTTTTATTAATGCAATGTCCATCCCGTCTTTTTGTCCGGTACCTGCGCTTTTTAAATTTTGTTTTACCAGTCGGCGTGTTTCATCCAATATTTTTTCTGTATCGTAAATTTTATTGTTCACCACAGCTTCATTTAAAGCATTGCAACAAATTACACTCATCAAGGCGCCGGGTACGCCGTGTCCGGTACAATCAGCTACCGCGCAAAAGCGAACATAATTTTTAGTGCTTTCTTTTTGCACGGCGTAAAACCAATAAAAATCGCCGCTTACTATGTCTTTTGGTTTAAAGAATAGAAAGGCATTGCTAAACGCGCGATGAAAAACTTCGGGCGAAGGCATGTATGCCGACTGAATTCTTTTGGCGTAGTTAATGCTGTCGGTGATTTCTTTATTTTTTTCGGCAAGTTTTTCGCGACCTTCATTTAACTCGAGTTTAAATAAAAACACAATGCCAAT
Organism: Bacteroidota bacterium; assembly: GCA_017303905.1. Classification (NCBI taxonomy): domain Bacteria; kingdom Pseudomonadati; phylum Bacteroidota; species Bacteroidota bacterium. Next base: position 102,470 of record JAFLBH010000005.1, on the reverse strand, counting down.
GCTTGTGGTGAGTACAATGAAAAGATTAAACAAAAATATTGCCATGGCAAAAGGAACGGTATCGATGGGTTCAATAAATACATTGCCTACAATGGAAAGCGCGAGTAATAGAACGCATAAAATAATATACGCGAGTGCTTGTTTCGATTTAGGATAAACGATGATAGGCGGCACGGAGATAACTAAAAATCCGAGAAAGAAACCGGTGTCTTTTCCACTCACAACGGATGCAGTGCCAAATACAACAGGAGCCATCGCACACACAAAATTACGGGCCGCGTTTAAGCCCATGGTTTTAATGAGTAAAAATGGCAATGAAAAAACGATTAAACCGCCAATAAAAGTGAGCGCAATGTAAAAGTGGCCGGTTATACCGAATAGCAGTACAAATAAAACACTAATGGGCACACCTAAAAAACTGATTCCATTAACGAGTTTAACTTGCTCTTTAATTTCATCCGGCATTTCGGGACGAATGCCAATTTCGGTGACGCGTATAAAAAGTTTTTTCAAGTCTTTAAAATTTTATTCCCATGATACACAAATCATCTACTTGTTCCAATTCACCTTTCCAGGATGCAATTGTTTTTTCTAATTCGTTCTTTTGTTCTGATACCGATTGCGTGTGCAGATTCAAAAGCATATCATTTAACTGACGGTACTTAAATTTTTTTCCTTTGGGTCCGCCAAACTGATCGGCATAACCATCGGTATAAATGTAAAGTGTATCGCCTTCGTTGTAGTTTAAGCTGTAAAGTGTAAATGGTTTTTCGACAATGCCTTTTCCTACCGGCATTTTATCTTTATCTAATTCTTTTAATGAATTATGGCTGATAAATACGGGCGCGTTGTTGGCGGCGGCGTAGGTTATTTTTTTGTTTTGCTTATCAATGCAAAGTAAAACGCCGTCCATACCATCCTTTTGTTCGTCTTGCGAAAGATTTTCAATTAATTTTTTTCGCACGTAATTAAAAATCTCGTTGGGCTTGGTAATGTTTTTTTCTTTGATGGCTTCGTTAAGGAAACCAATGTTAAGCACACTCATGAATGCACCCGGCACACCATGCCCGGTACAATCGCAAACGGCTACGTAAATAGAATGATTGTGTTCAATAGCCCAGTAAAAGTCGCCGCTTACAATATCTTTTGGTTTAAATAAAATAAAATGCTGGGGGAGGGCTGTTTGCAAAAAATCGGAGTGGGCAAGAAGGGCGTATTGTATGCGTTTGGCATAGTTGATGGAGTCGAGAATTTCTTTTTGTTTTTCTTCTACAATATTTTTTTGTTTTTCCATTTCGCTTTTTTGCGAACTGATAATTTTGTTAGCCGCTTCTTTTTGTTTGTAGGCTTTATAAATAAAAATGGAGAGCACAAATACCACAAGTAAGAAAATGGAAATACTCCAGATGATAATACGCTGCGTTCGTACTTCTTCTTCGTGCTTAAGTCTTACTTGTTCATTCTCGAGTTCAGTAATTTTTTTATCCTGTTCAATTTGATAATTGTATTCGAGTGAGGATAATTTTTTTCCTACCTCGGCGTTATTCATAGAATCTTTTATGACCTTATGTTCGGTATAATAATCCAGCGCTTTTTTGTAATCGGCTTTCAGACGATAAATTTTAGATAAGCCGGCCAATGCTTCGGAGAGTTCTGAAGTCCATTTTGCTTTTCGTGTGTAATCTTCCGCTTCTGTATAATATTTAAGGGCTTCTTCAATATTATTCATTTTAAGATAGGCCGAGCCCATGCGAAGTAAAACGGAAGAATATAAGTCGGCATCCTCGGAGGATTTAGCGATGGCATAAGCCCGTTTATAATAATCTAATGCGGCCGAGGGTTCATTTTTTTTAAAGTAAATAAATCCTATGTTGTTATAGCTGTAAGCTTGTCCCACTATGTTTTTTTGTTTGGTTTGAATACCGAGCGCTTTATTATAGAAGAAGAGAGCGGAGTCGTGACGGTTTAAACTTGTGTAGGTGTTGCCGAGGTTTAAATAGTTAAACGACATTTTGAGTTTATCATCCACATCGGTATTAAACTTTAAAGCTTTCGAGAAATAGTGAATGGCTTTCGCGTATTCTTTTTGTGTACTAAAAATATTACCTAAGGAATTGTAAGAGGTAGCCAGAAATTTTTTGTTATTGGTTTTTTCGGCATAGTTTAAAGCTTTGTAATAATATTCGGCGCCTTGTGTGTAATTGCCTTCCTCGTTATAGCATTTACCAAGCGTATTGAGTATTCTGAAAAAATCATCATCGCTTTTTAATTTCTCGCATAAAGGCAAAGCGTCGTTAAGGTATTTTTTAGCGATATCGTTTTTTCCGGTGTTACTAAATATGTTACCTGCATTAAAGCGGGCGCGTAAATTTCCTTTGAGGTAATTGAGTTTTTCGGAAAGCGCGATAGCCGAATCGATATAGCTTTTTATTTCATCGGTCGATTTTTCGGTACTCACATAAACCTCATACGAAAGAGCATTTAATAAATTAACCTTAGCGGTATCGTTTTTCGAAACGTTAAGGGCTTTTTTGAGTGAGTCAACAGTTCTGCTTTGCGCGAACAGTGCCGAGCTTCCGAAAAGGAAATAAAAGAGTAAAAGTATAAGGTGTTTGGGCATAAATCGCTTAAACGAATATATGTATTTATAGGGGGATTTTGAAATAACTATAATTTGTAGTATATTTGTGCTACAAAACGTAGTAATATGATTAATAAGATAGCCAACAACATTAAGTACCTGCGTCAGCTAAAGGGCTTATCGCAGGAGCAAATGGCCGATGAGTTGGAGGTAACCCGTTCACGAATTGGTGGGTACGAAGAGGGGAGAAACGAGCCACCAATTGATTTACTGATAAAATTATCAGAGTATTTTCATATTGCCATTGATGCCCTTATTAAAGGCGATTTGAAGAAAACCAATCCGGATGCACTCATGAAAATCGGTAAGAACCGAATTTTATTTCCGGTGATTATTGATAATGAAGGCGATGATATGATTGAATTAATTCCGGTAAAAGCCTCGGCGGGTTATTTACGCGGCTATTCCGATCCGGATTATATTGAGCGTTTACCGCGCATGAAATTACCTTTTCTTCCGGTGGGCAAACACCGCGCCTTTCCTATTAAGGGCGATTCGATGCCGCCATTAAAGGATGGTTCTTTTGTGATTGGTAAATACCTCGAGCGTTTAGATGACATGAAGGATGGTAACACTTACATAGTTGTTACCAAGGACGATGGTTTAAGTTATAAGCGTTTACATAATGTAAACAAGAAAGAGGGTACGGTAGAGTTGCATTCCGATAATAAAATGTATCAACCTTATAAAGTAAGGCTTGATGAGGTTTTAGAATTGTGGGAATACACCTGCAGTATTAATATAGGCGATTATAAAGATGAAGAATTAAATCTCGATAGCATCATGAATATGTTACGCGGATTAAAAATTGAGATTGAGCAAATCAAAAAAATTAGCAAGCCTAATTGAAATTATTTTTTCAAAAGCACTTCTTATAAAATCAGTAAACAGGTAAGCAAATCGCTTGCCTGTTTTTGTTAGCGGAGTATCAAATCCATTGTTATAAATAGTAAGTCGGCCGTAAAACTCACCTTAGTTCCAATAAAAAAGGCTGCATTCTTGCTAAATATCTGAACAGTAATTGATTAAGATTAACGAATTTCTTACATAACTAAGTATTTTTCTTTTTTTTCCTTTTCTAATCTGATTTAGAATCTTATATTTATCATAGGTTTTCATAGGGTTCATCCTGTTAAAATCATAATTGGTCGATATGAAACAATTTGAAACAAACACCATTAAGTTATGTGTCCACAAAACCGGGTTTGTTGAATTAGTGATTAAGAATAATGCCGTTTTTGATACTGCCGACATCATTGAATCTAAAAAATTTATTACACAAGTTTTAGGAGAAAAGAAAGCTTACATTTTGATGGAAGCGGAGGGCACTTTTTATACGTCGCGTGAAGCGCGTGAATTGGCTGCGTCGCCCGAGCATTCAACACACCACGGAGCCGTGGCCTTTTGCAGTGATAAATTAGCGTATAAAATATTAGGAAAGCTTTATATAAAAATTAACCGTCCGAAAGTCCCGACAAAATACTTTACAAAACGAAAAGAAGCCGTAAAATGGCTGGAAACGTTTTTAAAGTAGAATTTAAATGAAAAAATTTGAGAACGATATTTATACAATGAACATACACGATGATTTATTTTTAGAATTCATTGTGAGGAAAGATGCTACTTTAAAAGAATCGGATGTTTGGTTATCGAAACAACAAGCAGAGGAAGCCTATCCGGGAAAAAAGTTTTATGTGTTGTTGGGTGGTGAAGAGTTTTTTCAGGTAACAAAAGAAACCCGAGAGGCAGTGGCCTCACAAAAGTTCAGCACGCACCTGGCGGCCGTTGCCTTATTTAGCAACGAGCTTGCCATGAAAATTCTTGGTAACCTGTATATAAAAATAAATCGCCCCGAAGTGCCAACAAAATTTTTTACTGACAAAAACAATGCGGAACTTTGGTTGCGATCTTTCATGAAATGAAAACAATGAATCACCTAAAACAAATACAACTTTCACATTCCAAAGTTTGGATGCGGGAAGATGGTATTGTGGTAATTGAATTTGGAGATCATGTAGATCTTGATGTAAAGGAGGCGAGAGAATTAGTACAAGCAACCAAAGAATTAGCGGGAGGCAAAAAGGTATTGATTGTAAATATAGCCGGCAAGCAAACTACAGCTACATCGGCTGCGAGAAATTTTGCCGCATCCCCGGAAGCAATTGAATATACACTCGCGGAGGCTTATGTGGTAAACAATTTGCCGCAAAAAATCATTGCGAACTTCTACATCAACTTTCATAAACCATTAGTGCCTACCAAAATTTTCAATAATGCGGAAGCAGCTATTGTGTGGTTAAAATCGCTTGAATTAAAAGCATGATAGCGCGATTTATCCCATTGAGAAATTAAAAACTACCGTTTCTTCTTTTTATTCGGATCGCAGTTTTTACAGTCGGGATAAAGGGCCGATCGTAAAAAAAATATCCGGTGGATATTTTTAGCGAGGAGCCGGTCTGTGTGAGCGCGATTTATCCCAATGAGAAATTAAAAACTACCGTTTCTTCTTTTTATTCGGATCACAGTTTTTACAGTCGGGATAAATCAAAATCCCGCACGCATCGGGTAGTTTCTGCTGATGTCCTTCTTCATCTTCCGCCACAATTTCTTTTAAGCATAAATTCGTGGCTTTGGTTCTTTTCTTTAAATACTTTACAGTCTTATCCGGAAATTCATTACCAACTACTTTACTTTGAAAATGACCATCTGTATCCTGAAAAGTGATAACAAAACTTTTTATCGCTTTTTCGTAGGGATTTCCGTATTTGTCTAATGCAATGACTTTGTAATTGGTGTAGTCAAATTCAGCTTTAAAAAAAGGATCTTCTTTCTTGATTTTTATTTTTTCTACTTCCTGCGAAAACACAGGTATCGAAAAAGCCAGAGCGAGCAAAGTAAGGATTAAGTTTTTCATTGTTTTCAATCTTACATAAAATTAAACAGGATATCCAACAAAAAAACAATAACGTTTGCCGTGTATTAACCGCGCTTTGTCAATTACCGGATTACTTTGCTAAACTACCATAGAGCTTTTCTCTCTGCTCTTTTACAGCCGCGCTTTCAAGGTACTCGTCGTAAGTACAAACTTTATCGATGATGCCATTTGGTGTTAACTCAATAATTCGGTTAGCTACCGTTTGCACTAACTCGTGGTCATGACTGGTAAATAAAATAGTTCCGGTGAAATCTTTCATGGCATCGTTATAGGCAATAATGCTTTCCATGTCTAAGTGATTGGTGGGTTCATCCAGAATCAACATATTCGGATTAAACAGCATCATTCTACTGGTCATGCAACGTACTTTTTCTCCACCCGATAATACATTACATTTCTTTAATACTTCCTCACCGCTGAATAACATTTTACCTAAAAACCCGCGTATGTAACTCTCGTCTTTATCCTTGCTGAATTGTCTTAACCAATCCATTAAGTTTAAATCGCTTTTAAAGAACTCAGAGTTGTCGTTTGGTAAATAAGCTTTATGTATGGTTGTACCAAATTTGTATTCTCCTGTATCCGGTTTTTCAACTTCATTAATAATATTAAATAATGCGGTAATGGCTAAATGGTTACGACTTAAAAACGCAATTTTATCTCCTTTACGCACATTAATGTTGGCTTTTGAAAATAATAAACCATCCGCATTCGATTTTGATAAATTCTCAATGTGTAAAATCTGATCGCCGGCTTCACGTTCCTGCTTGAAAATAATGCCCGGATAGCGACGCGTACTCGCCGGGATTTCATCAATCACTAATTTCTCTAATAATTTTTTACGACTGGTTGCTTGTCGCGATTTACTGGCATTCGCGCTAAATCTTCTCACGAAATCTTGTAACTCCGCGCGTTTATCTTCTAATTTTTTATTTTGATCAGAACGTTGACGCAAAGCTAACTGACTCATTTGATACCAGAAGCTATAGTTACCCGTGTAGGTTTTTAATTTACTGTAATCAATATCACAAATGTGTGTACACACCGCGTCTAAAAAGTGACGATCGTGGGAAATTACTATAACGGTATTCTGAAAATCAGCCAAAAAGTTTTCGAGCCAGGTAATTGTTTCCACGTCTAAGTCGTTAGTAGGCTCATCCATTAACAGAATGTCGGGATTACCAAACAAAGCTTGCGATAAGAGAACTTTTACTTTTTCCTTACCGGTTAAATCTTTCATGAGTTTGTAATGACTCTCCACATTCACACCTAAATTGCAAAGCATTTCGGCGGCATCACTCTCTGCGTTCCAACCATTCATTTCAGCAAAATCCGCTTCTAATTCAGAGGCTTTTAATCCATCGGCTTCACTGAAATCAGGCTTAGCATAAATAGCTTCTTTTTCTTTAATGATTTTGTAAAGCTTTTTATTACCCATTAAAACAGTATCTAACACAGTAAATTCATCGAACTCAAAGTGATTTTGTTTTAATACACTCATGCGTTGACCGGGCGTTATACTAACCTGGCCTTTTGTAGGCTCAATTTCTCCGGAAAGAATTTTCATAAAGGTTGATTTACCGGCACCGTTTGCGCCAATAATGCCATAGCAATTTCCGGGTGTAAATTTTACCTCTACTTCGTCAAATAAAACACGTTTGCCATATTGCAAACTCACATTCGATACTGTAATCATGTTACTGAAAATAAGGTGGCAAAGATACACATTTTAGGCTAAAGCTCAGGTTTTTAAAATATGCGTAAATTCAGGCTTTTATTTTGCCTTGTATAGGATACTACTCATACTTTTTTGCTGTCACTGGTCGCTTGGTCAGGTTGCTTTGAGCGGACGAATTACCGAGGAGAAATCGGGCTTACCGGTGCCTTACGCTTCTGTGGGAATTTCCGGAAAACATTACGGAACACTCAGCAATTCGGATGGTTTTTTTACTTTAAAACTACCTTATCTTACCGAGAAAGACACACTCAAAATTTCGGCCATTGGGTATGAACCGGCAACCTTTGCAAAGCCCGATTTGAAAGGGTTTACCAATAAAGTAATTTCTTTAAAGCCCGTGTTAGTTGAATTGAAGACGGTTGACATTAAAGCAAAAATTGTAAAACGAAAAGTATTGGGAACCACTAAATACAGTACTAAAAATTGCACGGCTTTTGTAACAGAAGATGAAAACTGGCTGGGCTCTCAAGCGGCCATTTTAGCCGGAAACAAAAAAGGACAATCGGTATACATCGAAAACTTCAGCTTTTACATCATAAAAAACACATTTGAAGATTCGATAAAATTCCGACTGATGTTTTACGCGGTGTCTCCCAAGGGCTATCCGTATCAATCTTTTTTAAAACGTCCGGTTATTTTTAAAACCAATGTGAAGCAGGGGATAGTCACGGTAGATTTAAAGGATTACTATATCACAACGGATGATGATTTTTTCATCAGCTTAGAATGTCTGGAAGAAAAAATGGATGCCACTAAATTTTGTTTTGCAGGATCTGTCAATACGCCTTCTTATTGCAAGACGAAAGTATTTGGTTATTGGCGTAGGGTAAAAGGTGGTGGAGCCGATTTTAATGTAACGGTTTCTTATTTGAAGAAGTAATTATTTCTTCATGCGTAACCGTATCTGCGTAATGATTTTTTTGGTGTAAAGCGGAAAATCGCCATTCATCATCCAGCTGTAATACGAAGGTTCTTTTTCAAAAACTTCTACAACCGGTTTGTCTTTATGTTTTCCGAAAGCAAAAACTTCTACACCGGCGTCGTTGAAAATAATTCTGCCTGCTAAATCCACATTTTTTGTTTTAGCGGTCAGTTCACTGAGTACCTGCATATCGTTTTTTACAGGCTTAACTAAATTGCCTTTCGCATCGGACACTTCAGTGTTTTCGTATTTTTTCAGTTGCGCTAAAAACACTTCGTATGTTGCTTTTATATCAGCCTCTGCACTGTGCGCGTTTTCAATGGATTTATCGCAGTAAAATTTATACGCTGCAGCCAATGTACGCGGTTCCATGATGTGAAAAATATTCTGCACATCTATTAACCGACGATTCGATAAATCAAAATCAACTTCAGCGCGTAAAAATTCTTCAAGTAATAAAGGCACATCAAATTTGTTCGAGTTGTATCCCGCTATATCGGCATTACCAATAAAATTCGCGAGTTGTGCGGCTACCTGTTTAAATGCGGGGCAATCTTTCACATCGCTATCGTAAATTTTATGAATACGCGATGAAGCATCAGGAATGGGTATTCCCGGATTGATGCGCATGGTTTTAACTTCCGTGCTATTATCGGTATTTACTTTTAAAATACAAATCTCAACAATTCGATCGCTGGCCACATTCACACCTGTAGTTTCCAAATCAATAAATGCCAAAGGGCGCGTTAAATTCAGTTTCATGTTTTTTAAGATAAATGGATGGTGCTTATGGCGCTTAACATCTCTTGCACAGACTTCACTCCGCTGTAATAAGAATTAATTTTATGCATGACTTCATCGAGCAGAGAATCCGGACAAGAAGCACCGCTGGTAATAATTACTTTAAGCGGTGTTTTCGATGGTAAAAAGTTTTCGGTGCTGAGGTGTTTTTTATTCGGGTAATCGAAATGATGAATGCGTGTGTTGCTTTCAATTTCTTTTGCAGATGAAATAAAATAGGTTGGGAATTTTTTCTCCAGCAACTCCACCAAATGTGAAGTGTTACTGCTATTATAGCCGCCTATTACAATCGCCAAATCCGCATCCGATTTCATTAAACCGTAAGTCGCATCCTGATTTTCGTTGGTGGCATAACATAACGTATCATGCGTATCTGCGAAATGATTCTTAATTTCTCCCACACCATACTTCTCTTCCATAACCGATTTAAAATAGTTGGCAATTTCCTCTGTTTCGGAAGCTAGCATGGTTGTTTGATTAATAACACCAACTTTTTCAAAATCTTTTTTGATATCAAATCCTTCAGAAAATTTGCCACTGAAGGTTTTCTCAAAATCAGCCTGACTTTTATTTTCTAATATGAAGGAAGCCAAAACTTTCGCTTCTTCTAAATCACGAACAACAACAGCTTTACTGTGCACACTGCTTCTCGAAAATGTAGAGCGCGTTTCTTCGTGATTGTATTTACCGTGAATGATAATGGTGTGATTGGTTTTTCCTATTTGCTCGGATTTTTTCCAAACTCTTTCCACAAACGGACAAGTCGTATTATACTTTTCTGTTTGAATTCCTTTTTTCTCAAGTAACTCCAAAATATTAAGCGGTGCTCCAAAAGCAGGAATAATAACAACGTCATTCGCAGTGAGCGTATCAAATGAAATCAATTGTTCGCCATGTGTATCTTGCAGAAACAAAACGCCTCTCTCCGTTAGGTCTTTATTTACTTCCGGATTGTGTATCATTTGACTGAGCAAGAAAATTCTTTTGCCCGGATTTTCATCTAAAGCTTTAAATGCAATTTCAATGGCGTTTTCTACACCATAACAAAAACCGAAATGTCGCGCGATGTAATATTTAACCGGACCAAAATCCAGAACAGTCGGTGAATTATCTTTCTTGCGTGGGTCCTGTGTTTTACGATAGGTTTTTACAGCCGAAATAATCGGACTGCGGTAAAACTCAGGAACATTGAAGGTTTTCATTTGACTTGTTATTCGTAAATATTTTTTCTGTGTCCAATTGCAATAACCGCTACCAATAGAATTTGATCATGAATTTCATAAATAATTCTGTAGTTTCCTTGCCGTACCCTAAAGGCGTCACGACCCTTCAGTTTTTTATAACCATGTGGACGTGGATTTAGGGATAATTTTTTTATTGTTTTAATAATTGGAAGAGCAACATTATCCGGAAGCTTGTCTAGTTGTTTTTGAGCTGTTTTAGACAAAGTAACTCTATATGGATTCATTATTGCTTTTTGCTTTTTCTTGTTTTTAGATATTCAGTTAACTCAACGGAAGATTCGTTTTTTGATTTAACCTTATCATATAGGCGGATATCTTCCAATTCTTCAAGTTCATTCAGCAAAAAGGTATATTCATCAATAGATAAAACAACCGCCTGTTTTTTTCCCGCGGGATTAGTAATATATTTTGGATGCAAGGTCATTATCACAAATTTACAAATAATTTAATGTGCACGGGAACTAAAAAATGAAATTTAACGCTTTTTATTACGCGGATGATAGCTCAGAATATTATCCCTCAAATATTGTCTGTCGAGATGCGTATAAATTTCAGTTGTAGTAATGCTTTCGTGGCCCAGCATTTCCTGAACGGCTCTTAAATCGGCGCCGCCTTCCACTAAATGGGTGGCAAAGGAGTGACGGAAGGTATGCGGACTCATCTTCTTCTTGATACCGGCTTTATTGGCCAAATCCTTAATGATGTAAAAAACCATCACGCGTGAAAGCGGAGAACCGCGACGATTTAAAAAGATGAAATCACCGGCATTTTTTTTAACCGGCAAATGCACACGCACATTGTTAATGTAATTCAGTAAAAGTTTTTTTGCTGTCTTGCCAATGGGTACTAGTCTTTCTTTACTCCCTTTACCTGTTACTTTAATGTAATCTTCGTTAAGGTGCAAGTCGCTAATTTTTAAAGTTACCAATTCACTTACGCGTAAACCGCACCCGTACATGGTTTCTAGAAGCGTGATGTTTCTTTCTCCTTCGGGACTGCTGCGATCAATTTGCGCGATGAGTTTATCAATTTCTTCAATGCTCAAAAAAACAGGCAACTTACGGGTTGTTTTGGGTGCTTCCAGTAATTCGGCCGGACTCTGCTTCAATTCATTTTCGAGAAGAAGAAACTTGTAAAAGGTTTTAATACCCGAAATAATGCGTGCCTGAGAAGTGGGGGTAAATCCCATTTCAGAAATGTATTTTACAAAGGCTTGTAAGTGTTTTAAATTGAGCTGAAGCGGTGATAAGTTATTTAGTTCTGTTTGAGAAAATAATTCCAATTTGTTCAAGTCATCGGCATAGGCTTCAATAGAGTTTTTAGAGAGGGAACGCTCCAATTGAAGGTACTGCTTAAACCGTGTTTTATAAGATGACCAGTTACTCAATTTATTTACGTATTTTTATAACGAAAATTACAGTATGAAGTTAATCATAATTAACGGACCAAATTTAAATCTTTTAGGGATAAGAGAGAAAGAGGTTTATGGTAATAAAACCTTTGATGATTATTTTGAAGAGTTGAAGGAAAGGTATCCTCAGGTGGAGTTGGAGTATTATCAAAATAATGTAGAAGGCGAATTAATAAACGAGATTCAGGAAAAAGGATTTTTATACGACGGTATCATTTTGAATGCCGGAGGATATACGCATACTTCGGTAGCTATTGCGGATGCCGTGAAAGCCGTGAAAGCCCCTGTGGTGGAAGTACACATCAGTAATATTTTTGCGCGTGAAGATTACCGTCACGTTTCCTATTTAGGTAAAAATTGCGCAGGAAGTATTTCCGGTTTCGGATTGAAAAGCTACGATTTGGCGATTGAGTATTTTTTGAAAAATTAAAAAGTGTTCCCGCAGATGCCGCTGATTAGCGCGGAGATGATGAGATTTATTTGTGAGGTATTGTACTCATTCAACTCTTTATAAACTTTATCGCTTTTATTATAAGCCCCTTCTTAACCACTTCTATAAAGTATGTTCCATTACTCAGACTTGAAATTTCAATATTTTGAGTATTGTAAGTGGTGAATACTATCTCCCCAAGAATATTTTTAATGTTAAGCGTGTATTCTTCATGATTGTCCAAGCCCTTTATGTTTATTTGAGAGTTTGCAGGGTTAGGAAATACATAAATCCTCTGGTTTTCTAAATCATTTTCCTCAATTCGAATTGTTGTATAATCAGGACATGAAATTGGTACCTGGCATAAAGTGATACTATTGAGTGTTCCTGTGTTGAGATCAAAACTTCCTGAGTTAAAGCTTGTCAGATCACAAATATCCATATAATAAATACTACCGGAATTAATGCTTTGCTCTTGAATTATTATTTTAGAATATTTTGGACTGCTTAATGATGTAACGGTAACATAACCTTTATTATGAAATAGTGAATCCACGTAAATTGTGCAGCCATTAAAGAGACGTGATGAAGAATCCAATAGGAATTGATTTTTGCACCGTATCATATACTCATTCCTTATTCGGGTATCTGTAACATTTAGTTTTCTATTAATAAATAAATGACCAATATTAAAGTAATACCATGATTTATTCATTTCAAGATAATCTGTTTTGTGAAGAACCCAATTATCGATGTTTCCGTCTACACCAATGTAGGTGTACATAGCGTCAATAATGTGGTAGTTATGAATATCACCAATAGTATCAACAAGGATAGAATCAGATTTTATATTTCCGAAATTTTCAAGCTTGCCATTAAAACCCAACCAATTTCCTTTTAATTTAATTTTAGAGTTTGTAATGTTGCCGCAGTTCACAACTCTGGAATTTATGACATATAAATTGCCAATCAGGTTTGCGGTTGAATCGATTAGAACAGTATCTCCGTTCGTTACATAAATATCTGTTGCAATATTACCACTTAGGGTATACGTGTATTTGCCTGAGGCACATTGGCTTTTTGAGTCCAATGAATATATAAGCCATAATAAGAGTAAAATACGCCTAATGGATGTTTGCATTCATCATTAACGTAAAGGTGAAGTGTTTATTGTTTGTTAATCCAACACGTCCAAACTTCCCAAGCCTTCGCGTATCACTTCAATTTCGGGTTTTGAGCAGTCTATAACGGTCGACGCATAGATGTTTCCGTGTCCGCCATCAATAACCATATCTACCATATCGCCATATTGTTGATGTATCATTTCAGGGTCGGAAAAATATTCGAGTATATCATCGGTGGTATCCACGAGGCTGGTAGAAATTATCGGATTACCTAAGGTATTGATGATTTCCCGACAAATAATATTATCCGGTACACGAATGCCAACGGTTTTTCGTTCTTGTTTAATCATTTTTGGCACATTGCTATTCGCTTCCAAAATAAAGGTGTAAGGTCCGGGCAATGCCTTCTTCATGATTCGAAAAATGTGGTTTGGAATTGGCTTACTGAATTCCGATAAATGGCTTAAATCACTGCAAACAAATGCGAATTTTGATTTTTCAGGTTTAATGTTTTTGAGTTTGCAAATTCTTTCAAGTGCTTTGTTTTGTGTTATATCACAACCTAAAGCGTATACTGTATCGGTAGGATAAATGATGATACCTCCGTTTTTTAAACACGTGGCAATTTGAGAAAGTGTTTTAGAATCGGGGTGTTCATTGTTCAGGCGAATAAGCATGGTTGAAAAAGTATTTTAACTTTTGGTGTTAATATCATTGATAAATATCATAAAATAGTAGGTACAATCCGATTAACTTTGTATTAAATTCTTAACATCTATACCATGAAAAAAATCTACAAAAGTAATTTAATGCTGGCGGCAATTGTTGCCATCGGAATGAGTAATGCGGCAAATGCGCAATGCACCGCGCCGCCAACACCAACCATTAGCGGTAATTCAATTTGTACCGGTGATTCGGCTGTATTAATGGCGACGGAGCCTTCTTCAGTGCTTACAGGTTGGTACCAATTTCCATATGGCGGAAATGCCATTGCAACAGGTTCGGTATACACAACACCAACCTTAACTGCAAATACTGTTTATTATACCGCGCAATTATCTCCAACAGGAACAGCTTCTTTAGCTTTACCAAATCAAACCTCTACATTCTCAGGAAATGTTCGTGGTTATTGGTTTACGGCTCCTTCTGATTTTGTTATAACCGGTGTTCGCGTTCCAACAGATGCTAGCTCAGGTAACTCTAATATTGCTATTGTAAAGTTACCTACAACTCCTCCTTTGTATTCAGCCACAACAAATACCTTTGATGTATTGTATTTAACGCAGAATAACACATCAGGAACCGGCACCATTTCTGTAAATATTCCGGTTTATACCGGCGATATTATCGGAGTATTAGGGAATAGAAATGACGTAAACTCTTATGCATCTCCGGCGCCATTTAATACTACATTAGGCACATACTCTGTAACTTTAACTCGTTTAGGCATGCAGTTTAATTTATCAACTACGGCGCCTCAACAATTATGGATGGAAGCAAGCGGAAGTATTTCACGCGTGGAATTATATACAACACTTGGTTGTTTAAATTCTATCACTGCAACAACTGTTTCAGTTAACAGCGCACCAACAGTTTCTGCATCAACCAGTGCTTCTTTAATTTGTACAGGTAATTCAGCAACATTAACAGCTAACGGTGCAACAACTTATAGCTGGAGCAGTGGTTCTACTTCAGCTACAGCTGTAGTTAGTCCAACTACAACTACAACCTATACAGTTGTTGGATACAATGGTGGTTGCGAAAGCACACCTGTTTTTGTAGTTCAAAACGTTTCAGCTTGTACAGGTATCGATAATATGTACACTAATTACAATGGCGTAGATGTTTATCCAAATCCTGCTGTTGCTGCAATCAACATTTCAGTTACCGACTTAAATAATACTCCGGTAGTTGAAATTATGGATGCTTTAGGAAAACAAGTGGCCATCATCGAAATTAAATCGAATACCACTTCAATAGATTTACAAGATGCTAAAGCCGGTGTTTATTACTATAAAGTATATAACGCTAATGAAACTTTACGTATCGGTAAATTTGTAAAGCAATAAATCATTCGTTTATTTAGAAGGCCCTAAGAGTAATCTTGGGGCTTTTTTATTGTACTTTTTTTGATACCTTTATTACTAAAATTCATCTCATGAACCGTCGCGATTTTTTTCTTAAAAGTGCAGGTGCTACAGCCGGACTCACCTTCCTGTCAGCAATCGATAAAGTATATGCCGCCGAATTGGAGAATCAGGTGAACCGCATTGAAGGTTTATCGGCCTGTGATGCCGCTGCCGACGAAGATTTTTGGGGATGGGTACGAGAAAGCTACACGGTTTCTCCAAATATCATTAATTTAAATAACGGTGGTGTAAGTCCGCAACCCAAAGTGGTACAAGACGCGCATATTCGCTTCTATCAATACAGTAATGAGGCGCCTTCTTATTATATGTGGCGCATCTTGGACCAAGGCCGAGAAGGTTTACGCGAAAAACTCGCTGAACTCTGTGGTGTTTCCATGGAGGAAATCGCTATCAATCGTAACGCTACCGAAGGTTTGAATACAATAATTTTTGGCTTGAATTTAAAGGCTGGCGACGAAGTAGTTTTAAGTAAATACGATTACCCAAACATGATGAACGCCTGGAAACAGCGTGAAAAGCGGGATGGTGTAAAATTAGTTTGGATAGATATTCCTCAACCATGTGAGGATGATAAACAAATTATTAAGCTGTATGAGGATGCTATTACATCTAAAACAAAAATCGTACACATTACGCACTTAATTAACTGGACCGGCAATATCGTTCCGGTAAAAGCCATTGCTGATATGGCGCATAAAAAAGGCTGTGAAGTGATTGTAGATGCGGCGCATTCGTTCGGACACATCAATTTTAAAATCGAAGACACCGGCGCTGATTATTTTGCTACTTCTTTACATAAATGGTTGTGCGCGCCCTTTGGAAGCGGATTGATGTATATTAAGAAAGATAAAATTAAAAACATCTGGGCTTTGCTTTCGGCAGGAGAACCTGACGGAGATGATATTCGCAAATTTGAAGTATTGGGAACTCGTTCCTTTGCATCGGAAATGGCTATAGGTACTGCGGTTGATTTTCATAATGTAATTGGCGCGAAACGTAAAGAAGAAAGATTACGTTATTTAAAAAATTACTGGTACAATAAAGTGAAGGATTTGCCGAATGCTAAATTCTGGACCTCACGCAAAGATCAATATTCTTGTGCTATTGGTGTGATTGGATTTGAAGGCTGGAAGGCAAATCAGGTGGAAGCAAAGTTAATGGAGAAACATAAAATTCATTCCGTCTCGATGATCTACGAAAAAATTGATGGTATTCGCGTAACACCGAATGTGTATACTTCCATCCGTGATCTGGATGTATTAGTGAAAGGCTTGAATGAAATTTCTAAAATGGAACCGCCTAAAGATTCTAAGTAATGATTCGTTTAATTTTTGTTTTGGCGGCTTTAGCTCTAGGTGTGTTTGCTTATTTTTTTGATGGCAATGAAACAGAGCATGAGGTAATCTTCACCGCTTCGGCACCCATGCCTATTGGTCCGTATAGCCAGGGCATAAAGGTGGGAAATACTTTATATGTATCCGGACAAATAGGAATGGATACCAACGGAAAATTAGATTCGGCAAGTATACAAGCAGAAGTGATGCAAGCTTTGAAAAATGTGGAAGCCATTGTGAAAATGGCAGGCATGGAAATGAAGCATGTAGTGAAATCTACTTTGTTTGTTAAAGACCTAAGTCATTTCGCGAAGATTAATGAAGTGTACGGTTTGTTTTTTCCGATTGATCCACCGGCCCGCGAGACGGTTCAGATAAGCGCATTACCGAAAAACGCACACTTTGAAATTTCGGTGGTGGCGGTGAAGTAATTAAATTACTTCTTCAAACTGCATCTCGTACAATTTTTTGAAAAGCCCGTCTTTTGAAAGTAATTCTTGTTGTGTTCCTTGCTCTGCAATTTCTCCTTTCTCAAATACCATGATTTTGTTGGCATTTTTTATGGTGGCTAAACGGTGCGCAATGATAATCGATGTTCTTCCTTTGCTTATTTTGTCCAAGGCTAATTGCAACAATTGCTCGGTATGCGTATCAATGGTTGAGGTGGCTTCATCCAAAATAAATATTTTCGGATTGTAAACATAAGCGCGAATAAACGCGATTAATTGTCTTTGTCCTGCCGATAAAGTAATTCCTCTTTCTTTTACTACATAATCATAGCCTCCCGGCAAGGTTAAAATAAAATCATGTAAACCGATTTTCTTGGAGGCTTCAATCACTTCTTCACGCGTAATGCTGTCGTTATGCAAGGTAATGTTGTTCACGATGCTGTCGTTAAACAAATGCACGTCCTGCAATACAACACCGGTATTTTTACGCAATTCTTCTAAGCTGTAATCTTTAATGTTTGTTCCGTCTAAACAAATCTCACCTTTATTTATTTCGTAAAAACGGCTTAATAGATTTATAACGGTCGACTTACCTGCACCCGTGGCGCCCACCATGGCTACTGTTTCTCCCGCTTTAATATTGAACGAAACATTTTTTAACACATAGTGCTCGTTGTTATAGGCAAACCAAACATTTTTGAATTCAATATCTCCTCTTACATTCGCTAAATCTTTGCTGCCTTTATCTTCAATAATTTCATTGGTGTCTAATACCTTAAACACACGGTCGGCCGCAACAATTCCCATTTGCAAAGTGTTTAAACGATCAGCGAGCATGCGGATAGGACGGAATAGCATATTCACCATCATCACAAAGAATGTAATGTCGCCCAATCCTAAGTTCATCGAATTGTTTTTTACACCGATGTACCAGAGCAATAAGGCAATCGCAATGGCGGATAATATTTCTACTACAGGGAAAAAGATAGAGTAATACCAAATGGAACGTATGTTGGCTTTGCGGTGCTTGTCGTTAATTTCAATGAACTTTTCGTATTCCTGTTCCTCCCGGTTAAATAATTGAACAATACGCATGCCGGTAATGTGTTCCTGTGTAAACGTATTTAAAGCAGCAACGGCATTTCTTACTTCGGTAAATGTTTTCTTTACGCCATTCTTAAATAAGTTGGTCGCAATCATTAAAAGCGGAATGGTGCTTAGTACAATTAATGTAAGCACCCAATTTTTATAAAGCATTACACTCACAAATGTGATAAGCATTAAAATATCGCCGCTAATAACAATAAAGCCTGAGGAAAATACCTCACTTAAACTTTCAATATCCGAAATGGCGCGTGTAACCAAAGTACCCACCGGCGTATTATCAAAATAAGAGTTTTTTAATTTGAGAATGTGGTTGTACACCTGATTGCGCAAATCCTTTACAATATTTTGCCCTAGATAATTGGTAACATAAATATTCGCGAATTGCATCACTGCTTCAAATACTAACGCGCCAAAAATTAAAAATCCTATGGTATTTAATGCCGAAAGATTCTGTGTATCGCCTACAAATTGATTGAGCGCCTTATTAATTAATAAAGGTCGCACCACGGCAAAACCGGATAGTACCAATGTAATAACCAAAGCCGCAATGAAATGTTTCTTATACGGATTCGTATAAGAAAGTAATCTCTTTAAGAGGCTTAAGTTTAATTTATTTTTTTGCTCGCTCAAGGAAAATGTTTTTTGGATATTGAATATCGGTTAAAAATAAAGCGTGTGCCGGAGCCGACATGCCGGCTTCTGTTCTGTTTTTTTGTTGAATGATTTTTCGGAATTCATCCAATGTAATTTTATTTCTTCCCACTTGCATGAGTGTTCCTACAATTGCTCTTACCATGTTGCGTAAAAAGCGATCGGCGGTAATAACAAAACACCATTCATTCTCGTCGAGTTGCACCCACTGTGCTTCCGAAACATAACAGATATTGGTTTTGGTTTGGGTATTCACTTTACTAAAACTGGTAAAATCTTCAGTCTCTAACAAAATATCCGCAGCCATATTCATGAGTTCAAAATCAATATGTCCGTATTGGTACCAACTCAAATTTTCTATAAATGGATTTTTATGTTTATGTAAATAATAATGATACGTTCTTTCGGTAGCATCAAAGCGGGCATGCGCTTCTTCTTGTACAGGAAGTATATCAAAAATGCTGATGTCATTGGGTAAAACTGTATTTAGCTTATAAACCCAATGTTCTATTTGTTCTTCAAAACCAGGAGCCGAATAATCGAAATGCGCGTAATAATTGCGGGCATGTACACCGGTATCCGTTCTTCCGCAGCCCACCACTTCAATTTTATCTTTGAGAAGCATGGTTAGTTTTTCTTCCAGAACCTGTTGTATGGTATTCGGTGTATTATGCTGCGTTTGCCATCCGTTATAGCGGGTGCCATTATAAGCAAGCTGAAGAAAATAACGCGGCATCTCTGTCTGATTTCGTTTAATTATTAATACCTTTGTGCCTCACAAATTATGGGCAAAGTTAGCAAGAATATTGTTTTAAATGATGTAGAAATTATTGATACTTCCGCGGAAGGTAAATCGGTAGCCAAACACGAGGGAATGGTGATTTTTTGCGACGGCGGTGTGCCCGGCGATATTGTGGATTTAAACATTTACCGCAAAAAAAGTAAAATGGCGGAAGCAAAGGTGATTGCGATTAAGAAACCTTCGCCCAACCGTATTGAGCCTGTGTGTAAGCATTTTGGCGTTTGCGGAGGTTGTAAATGGCAGGCCATGAGTTACGAATCGCAATTAACATTTAAGCAAAAATTTGTGAGCGATGCTTTAGTGAGAATTGGGAAATTAGATATTCCTGAAATCACGCCTATTTTCGGAAACCACGAAGCTTACTTCTACAGAAATAAACTGGAATTTTCGTTTAGCAATAAAAAGTGGCTAACGGATGATCAGATTAAAAGCGGCGAAGAAATCAGTAATCGTGATGCTTTGGGTTTTCACATTCCGGGACGTTTTGATAAAGTTTTGGATGTAGATAAATGTTTTTTACAGCCCGATCCTTCCAATGATATTCGTAATGCCGTGCGAGATTATGCGCACAAAAATAATCTTACTTTTTATGATATCAGAGATAAAGGCGGTTTTTTACGCACTTTAATGATTCGTATAACAGGAATCGGTGAAGTGATGGTATTGGTAGGCGTGTATGAATGGTTGGAGAAAGAGCTTTTCGCTTTGCTGGAATTTCTCAAGAATCAATTCCCTCAAATAACATCTTTACAGTACACACATTCACATAAAGCGAATGATAGTTTTGAAGGCTTAGAGATAAAAACATATGCGGGCCGTGATTTTATTTACGAAGAAATGGAGGGATTGAAGTTTAAAATCAGTGCCAAGTCATTTTACCAAACCAATTCTAAACAAGCGTACAATTTATACAAGTTTACCCGCGATTTTGCAGGTTTATCAGGTAATGAATTAGTGTATGATTTATATACAGGTACAGGAACCATTGCCAATTTTGTGGCGCGCCATTGCAAGAAAGTAGTAGGGGTGGAGTACGTTGAAGATGCAGTGAAGGATGCGCGCACCAACTCTAAGGAGAACGGTATCACAAATACCTATTTTGTGGCCGGTGATATGAAGAATATTTTAACGGATGCTTTTATTGCAGAACAAGGAAAACCGGATGTTATCATCACAGATCCTCCGCGTGCAGGTATGCATGAGGATGTAGTAAAAGTTATATTGAATGCAGCGCCTGAGAAAATAGTTTATGTAAGTTGCAATCCTGCCACACAAGCGCGCGATTTAGCCTTGATGCAGCACATGTATAAAGTGGTGAAGGTTCAACCGGTGGATATGTTCCCTCAAACAGCGCACGTAGAAAATGTTGTTTTGTTAGTTAAAATCTAATCTCGAAATCAAGGAATCATTAACATGTAACTAGAAATAGAATCATGCTTGGATTAAAATTAGAAACCGATCATCGCTGGATAAAATTAGTAGAGAGTAATATCAGTGAAATTCTCACCGATCATGCCTGGTGCGAACAAAAGGCAGCGAGCAATGCCATTTCTATTGTTGTAGGTTGGCCGGAGCATACGGATTTAGTGGATACCATGCTGAGTATTTCAAAGGAGGAACTCACGCATTTTGAAATGGTGCATGAAAAAATTAAGCAACGCGGATTTAAATTGGGAATGGAACGAAAAGATGATTACGTGAATGATTTGTATAAGTTCATGCGCAAGGGTTATAAACGCGATATCGTTCTCATTGATCGTTTGTTGTTTGCGGCTATGGTGGAGGCAAGAAGTTGTGAGCGTTTCCGGATTTTGTCGGAACAAATTAATGACGAAGATTTAAGAAGTTTTTACCGCGAATTGATGATTAGTGAAGCGAATCATTATACCACATTTTTAGGTTTCGCCCGCCAATACGGAAATGCGGTGGAAGACGTAAACAAACGTTGGCAACAATGGTTGGATTATGAAGCGGAAGTGATTCGTAATTACAGCAAAAAAGAAACCATGCATGGTTAGTAGCCACTAATCACACGAATAACCACTAATTAATAATCTGCGAAAGTCTGCGTACTCTGCGGGAAGTAAAAAACACCACGGAGAAACGGAGAACACGGAGGTTGTTTGGTTAAAGAAGTAAGCGATAAACGCTGATGTACAATCTGCGAAAATCTGCGCTTTCAGCGGGAAGTAAAAATCACCACGGAGAAACAGAGAACACGGAGGTTGTTTGGTTAAAGAAGTAAGCGATAAATGCTGATGTACAATCTGCGAAAATCTGCGCTTTCAGCGGGAAGTAAAAATCACCACGGGAAAGGCAGAAGTGGTTCATGAAGCGAATTACTTTGGTAAAATTAGTGCGATTCGTGGCTGTCTTCCGTTTTCAGAATTTTAATATCAGCAATTAATTTATTTACCTGCACACTGTCGGTACCGTCATACATACCGCGAATACGTTTTTGTTTGTCGATTAGTAAAAATAATTCGCTGTGTAAAAATCCTTCCGGTGTTCCATCATCTTCCAAAGCATTCACTAAATAATCGTGACGCGCTAAGTCATAAATTGTTTTTTTACTGCCGGTTAAAAAATGCCATTTTCCGGGAATCGCCTGGTATTTTCCCGCGTAGGCAAATAAAACTTCAGCGGTATCATGTCCGGGATTAACAGTATGAGATAAAATCAAAAAATCTTTATCATCCTTAAATTCATTTTGAACGCGGATTAATTGCGTACTCATTTGCGGACAAATACTCTGACAGGTTGCGAAGAAAAAATCCGCCACATAAATCTTATTGTTGGTTATCTTTTCGCTGATGCTGTCTTTATTTTGATTAATGAGTGTGAACTCGCCGACAGTATGGTAAATCGTATCCCGGCTGTTTTGTCCGCCGTGTTTCTTTTCTCCGAAAACAGGTAAAAGTAGATGCGCTTGTTCCGGTGTTTCTTTGGTTTCGGTACAGGCAGTAAATAAAACAATCAATGCTAAAAAGTAATTAATGCGATGCTTCATTTTTAATTTCATTTTCCTGAATCATTAATTTTTTCTCTTCTTTAATACGAAGGTGTTTGTATTCCGCTAATAAGCGTTTAACTTCCGCGGAATATCTTCCGTCGTAATAGCCTCTAATGTTTCTTTTTTTATCTAATAACACAATAAAACTATAATCAATATAGATTGGTTTTTCTTTAAAGAAGGTTACGTTTAAACTGTCATAAGATTTCACATTCCAAAAGCATTGTTCCACGTTTGGTAATTGAATTTTTAAACTATCGCGTAAATTAAAGGTTGGCGTCGCGATGGTATCGATGGTTTTCGGATAGATAATTAAAAAAGGAATTTTATCAATGTCCTCACGTTTATGCATGGTATAATCCAGTAAACCTTCCAGTCTGTAATTTTCATTTACATAACGCTCACGAATAAATGTAACGGCAATAATCGGATACTGTACTGTGTCGTACAGTTTAGTATTTATTCCGTTTGAAGAAACTGTAGGAAAAGAAAGAGTTCCTAAAGAATAATAATCGGTATCGTGTCCGTTAAACTGTTTAGGACCGTAATGAGGTAACTTTTTTGAATTGATGGTGCTTGTTTCTAAAATAACCCAAAACACAGAAGGGAACAAAACGATGAGCAGGAGCAACCACTTTTTATTTTTCATAATGCGTGTAAAGGTACAACAGCAGGGGCAAATAAAAAACCCCAATCTTGCGGATTGGGGTTTAAATTAAACTTTAACAGTTTATTTGATAATTAACTTCTTGGTGTGTGAGTTCTCACCAATTGAAGTTTTAATATGATACATGCCTGCAGGTAAATCAGCAGTATTTAATGCATGTTTTACTTCGATAGCAGTACCTAAGTCAACAGATTTAACAGTTTGACCTATTGCATTGATTACTTCAATAGAAACATTTTCAGAATTTGCATTAGTTAAATCGATGTTTACTAAATCAGTTGCC
Source organism: Bacteroidota bacterium (assembly GCA_017303905.1). Taxonomy (NCBI): domain Bacteria; kingdom Pseudomonadati; phylum Bacteroidota; species Bacteroidota bacterium. The sequence continues at coordinate 78,768 of JAFLBH010000005.1, read as the reverse complement.
GGATTTGGATACACATTGTAGTTAAGTGCATCGATGTTTACATCATTAATTCCGGTTAATACTGCATTATTGATGCGAATGTTTGCAGAAGTTGTAACACTTGGACCGCTAATGGAGTTAATTGTTTGTCTCTCGTAATTCACTTCAATTAAAGGGAATTTTTGCGTATTATGGTAATAGCTGTAGCTTGTTCCTACAACATCTACTGTAAATGCTAAAGGAGCAGTACCTAAAACCATATTTAATCGGTTTACAGTACTTACTTGTAAACAGTTACTGAATACCAAGCTTCCCGGTAAAGTAACGGTACCTGAACCTGGTGCAGTAGTTGTGATAGTTCCGGTAGCAGGACCAGTTAAGGTGCTTAACGACCCACTTCCTGCATAAGCATCTGTATTATTGTATCCAAAAGCAACAGGCCAAACTGCAGCAATAGCAGAGTTAGTAAAAGTAACAGCGTTACCTGCACCATCAGCAAATCCTAATAATTCATAATTTGAAGTAGTAGCACGCCAGTAGGTGTATTGTCCGCTTCCGTCATCTTCAACAATAGTTGCAGTTGGGAATAAGGCAGCACTTGGTGTAGAAGCAACAGTAGTAAATGTTGTTACTTCAGTTACGGTGTTGGTTGTTAAAGTAGAGAAGTTCCAGTTTTGTCCTGCACCAGTAGCTTTAGGAATAACACCGGTTGAGTCATAACCTTTTTGAGTGTTAACGTTTCCGATAGTAGGCTCGTTAAAAGCTTTAGTTAAAGTTAACTGTGCATTAGCTGTTATTGCGAATGCACCTGCTAAAATAGATAAGTAGATTTTTTTCATGTGTATTTTGGTTTTTAGTTGTTTTTGATTTGAAAAATTAATCAAGGATTAATCCTTGATTAATTTTTTTACGGATGATTTATTTTCAGAAAGAGTTTTGACAAAGTAAACGCCACTGCTCAAGTCAGAGATATTGATGTTGTCATTCTTACTCTCGATGTTTACAGTCTTTACTACTTGTCCGAATTGATTAATGATCTCAACTTTGGCACTATTGGAATTGTTTAAATGAATAGTGATATTATTAGAAGCCGGGTTCGGATAGATCACTAATGAGTTATCTAAATTGTATTCATTAATTCCTGCGTAAATATTATTGTTTACATCAATTGTAGTTGTAACTTGGTTACCAGCTAATGAATTAAGTCTTGATATAGTAACTGTTAATAATGGAAATTTTTGACTGGCATCATAGTACTGGTAATTAGTAATGTTTAAAGTTGCAGTAATTGGAATCGGAAGTAACGTGCCGGGAATGGTTGCGTTTATGTTCATATATGACACCAATTGTAAAACATTATTATACGTTCTTCCCGGTAGTAAAAGTGTACCGGTTCCCGGAGCAGTAACTACAGCGTTTCCTGAGAAAGTACCATTGCCGAAAGATGATGAAAGAGTACCTGCAATGGGGTCGTTGTTGGCGTAGTTGTAAGTGATTGGCCAGTTTGCAACAACACCTGTATTTGTGTATGTTAAAACTACACTCGATGCTGCCATGCCAAGCATTTCAAATGTTGTAGCGGTAGATTTATAAAAACGCGGACTGGTACCATCAGTTTGTGCAATGGTTGCAGTTGGATGCGCAGTTCCTCCCGGTACGGATGATGGAGTTGTATAGGTATTCGCAACGGCCGCTGCAGTACCTGTAGTTAATGTGCTGAAATCCCAAACTTGTCCTGGCCCGGAATTGTTTGGAATAGCATTAACTGTATCCATGGCTTGGCGATTATCAACATCACCGATTACAGGTTCATTTGCAGCTTTAGTTAAAGTTATTTGAGCCTTAACAGCTGTGTTAATTAAAAGAACCCCAAAAATTAACGTGTAGATTTTTTTCATGTAATAAATTTAAGTTTAACAAAAATAAAAAAAATCCTGAATGAAGGATGGAAAATCGGATGTCTTAACAAATAAAAGGGGGTGGCTCAGACTTAAGCCTGTTTTCTTTGAATAAAGCTATTAATGTTATTCATCATAATGAGTGTGATGATCATACTCACGATCACTACATAACCTAAAACATTGTAGTTTTCTATGGCTTTTCCTTCGGTTTGCACTACAATCATTCCCGCAACGGCAGAGGCAACGCCTCCCGAAATTTGCTGTATCGATGAATTAACGCTCATAAATGCGCCTCTGTCTTGTGGCTCCGGAACCGCGGTCATGAGTGCTTGCGCCGGCACAACTCTGGATAAAACACCTGCAAATAATAAAATGTTTAGCAGTAAAACCAACCAAAATGGAGTAATTCCTAAGTTACAGTAAATGGATACAACAATCATGGTGAGTACAGAGCCTCCAAAAAAGACACTTATCTTACTGGTTTTATCACTCAATTTTCCGGCTAAAGGACCAACAGCCATTGAAAACAATCCGGTGAACATATATAGCATAGGAAGATCGTCTATTTTTAATCCGAGATTGTTTACACTAAATGCGCTGGCGAATGGCATTAGCATAAAACCTCCTGTTGCCAACAATACTGTAGCGCCAAAGGCTTTGATGTAACCGCCATTTGTAAAAATTTTTGTGAGATGTTGGAAGGCTGTTGTGTTTGATTTTGTTTCGAGATGTGCGTTAATGGGTTTCATTTTTATCAAAATCACTAAAGCTACAAGAATGCTTAATCCAACAATAATGATGAAGGGTGAATGCCAGCCGAGTTTATTAGCAAAGTATAACCCAACAGGAATACCTAACACCTGACTTCCTGCAAACGACATTTGTACAAAGCCCATCACGCGGCCTCTTTGTTGCATCACAAATAAGTCGGTAATAATCGCAAATCCTATAGAGGAAATTACGCCACCAAACAAGCCGGTTACAATACGCGCCATTAATAAAAATTCGTAATTGGGAGCAATGCCACATAAAAATGTGCCAATGATAAATCCCGTATAAAAAAACAATAATAATTTTTTGCGATCGAATTTATCGGCAAAGCCTGCAGCTAATAATCCGGAAGCACCTGCGCTAAAAGCATAAGCCGAAACAACCAAGCCAAATTGTTGTGTGTTGATGTTTAATTTCTCGAGCAATAAAGCTCCGAGAGGAGAAAGAACCATAAAATCTAATACAACTGTAAATTGCATGATTGCCAAAATAGCGACCATGAATTTTTGATAAGGCGTGAAATTAAAATTGGGAGCGTTTTCAGACATAAAAGCGCAAAGTTAACTTTTGCAGAGATACGTCAGGCAAAATTAACAGAATTAGGCTTTAGTCATTTTGCTTTTGCGACTTATAATAACGGATCATTTCAGGATAATTCATTTTCATTTTAAAACCGTTAATGCTTTGAGCTATACGTTTAGCTTTGGTGGCTTCTGTTTTCGCACTTTCAATCCATTTGCTGTAATAGTTTTGGTGCGATTTAGGTAATTTATCGAAGAATGCTTTAGCTTCTTTTTCTTCTTTTAAACAATCCAAAAAATCGGATGAAATTTTTAATTCTTCTTTATCTTCTTCTATTTGTACGGTAATTTTTTCGCCTTTTATTTTTTTCAATCCCTTACGCATATCGGCATTGATAGCCATGATATAATCTCCTTCGCCCATTGGAACAAGACTCACGCTTTTAATAGGGAATGTGTCTAACTTACCTTTTACACGAAACGATTTTTTTGTATCAGGTTTGATTTTATTGGCAATTTCTGATGGAATGTCAATATAGGTCCAACCAGTCTTCTCTCCTTTTTTGCCAAATTTTTCGAGTATTGCCGTAAATTTTACCATCTGTTTAAAAAAGTATAATTTATTAAGAAGAATTAGATTTAAATTTAAACAAACTAATAATATTAAGTATGGAAAAAGAATATAAAATGTGTCAGAGTTGCAGTATGCCACTAAATAAAGATCCTAAGGGTGGAGGTTCCAATGCTGACGGAACTAAAAGTAAAATGTATTGCAGTTACTGTTATGAAAACGGAAAATTTTTACAGCCTGATGTTTCCGCTCAGGAAATGCAAGCGTTTGTAAAAGCTAAGTTGAAGGAAAAAGGTGGCTTTTTAGGATTGTTTGCGGGATTTTTCACTGCCGGAATTCCCAATTTAGAGCGTTGGAAGAATAAATAATGCCTGTTTTTTCAAAGCGAACTACCTGCAAAACCTCTATTTCCTGATAATTACATAAAGAATTGGTATTTTTTTTTGACATTATTAAAAAATGCTATATTTGCACTCTCAAATTTTTTTTGAGGAGTTCGGGGTGTAGCGTAGCCCGGTATCGCGCCTCGTTTGGGACGAGGAGGTCGTCAGTTCGAATCTGGCCACCCCGACACACGCCGAATCATAATGATTCGGTACCGGAAAGAAGCCCGCAGAATCAATGGTTCTGCGGGTTTTTCTTTTTTTCCGCATCATATCAAACCTATCCGCATCATCTCCAATCGATACCTTTTCGGTGACCTTTTCAAAAAATACCTTAGAGGTCCCAAAATCAATGAAACTATCTGATAACAAGGATTTTCATTCATTTTAAACTTGTTTAATACGCTTTAAAAAACTGGTGATTCCGAGCAAATCCGGGACCTCCACTCTTTAAAAACTTAAACAAAAACTATATGAAAACAGGTAACTCTTTTGGTGTATTATTCTACTTGAAAAAACATAAGGAGGTGGATGGCTGCGCTCCGTTAGTTGTAAGAATTTCAGTCGATGGAATTCGCGCTGAAATTTCTTTGAAGCAAAGAATTCAAGTGGAAAAATGGAATAAGCATAAGGAAATGATTATGCTTAATGATCAATCTTCAAAAGACCTCAACATGTACATTAATCAGCTCCGAGCGCGAATATTTGAAATCTACCGAGGTATGCAACTCAATCAAACTTTGATCACAGCAGAAGCCGTAAAAAACGCTTTTCTGGGCAAAGATGATAAAGAGCACACCCTACTTAAAATCATCCAGTATCATAACGATAATATGAAAGATACTCTTGCCTGGGGTACTGCAAAAAACTATTACACTACGCAGAAATATGTAAAGGAGTTCCTGTCAGTAAAGCTAAAAACAAGTGATATTTATTTACGCCAACTCAATTATAAATTCCTTACCGATTTTGAGATGTTTCTTCGTAATCATGTTCCCGGTGAAAATCAAAGACCTTGTTCCAATAATACTGTAATGAAACACATTGAGCGTTTTCGCAAGATTGTTACAATGGCAATAAAAAACGAATGGTTGAAACAAGATCCGTTTATCAAATTCAAACCAACATTCATTCGTAAGGATCGCGGGTTCTTAACAGAGGAAGAATTGTTCGCAATTGAAAACAAAGAAATTGAAAATGAAAGCCTACGCGCAGTAAGAGATATGTTTATTTTCTCATGTTACACAGGTCTAGCATTTGCTGATGCTTACAATTTGAAACAAGAACATCTCAATAAAGGTATCGATGGCAGGTTGTGGATTACAATTCACCGTCAGAAAACTGATGTAAAATCACAAATTCCTCTTTTGCCAAAGGCGGTTGAAATTGTAAACTCCTACAAAGAACATCCGAAAGTAAAACAGTTCGGAACCCTCTTACCAATGCTCACTAATCAGCGTTTCAATTCTTACTTGAAAGAAATTGCAGTAATCGCTGGAGTAAATAAAAATCTTACTCATCATTTAGCGCGTCACACTTTCGCTACTACAGTTTGTATTCAAAATGGGATCACTTTCGATGCACTTAAAGGAATGTTAGGTCACGCCTCAATTCGTACAACTCAGATCTACGGCAAAGTATTACCAAAGCGTATTAGTATGGAAATGGATATACTCTTTAATAAATTTGATAAAGAAAAATCTTCTGCTGGCGAATTTGTTCGGGAAGCTCAATAGATTCATTGATGCCTGTTTTTCGATAACGAATCAAAGCTGTTTTAACAACCGGAAAGGAATTGGACATTGGTTTTGACCCTATTTCTAGTGTGATAACTCTGTTTTTTGATTAAGGACGTTCATCACTTTAATCTAGAGTGCTCGTTTAATTGAATTATCTTGGTTATTGAAAAACCTGTTCTCAATATATAGTCGATCAAATGTAGTCTGTCATTCATGATTCAAAAAATAAAATTATATGTGTTCAGAGTTCTCAAGTTTTTTGCTCTTGCTTTTTTAATCTTTGTCATTTCGCTGTTTATAGAGCATAACTTCTCAACTGAGTTACCAAAACCAACAGGCGTATTTCCGGTTGGTCGTTCTGAACTTAGAATTAAGAGTAATAAGTACCAGTATGCCATCATTAGAGAGTCATTTGCATGGGTTTGGTACCCGTCTTCCATATCTTCTGTACCAAATGCTAGTTATTTACCTGCAAACTGGATGAATGCTTTAAATCAGCACAAATTCTTTCTGTCAAATCTCATAAATCGCGATTTATCAAAAGTTCACCCTCATAGTTTATCTTCTTCTCCCATTTCTGATGTAAAAGAAAAATATCCCATTATCCTTTTTAGAGGTGGCTTGGCAACTTTGGCTCCGGAGTATTCCACTTTATGTGAAAACTGGGCAAGCCATGGGTACATTGTCGTGGGAATTGATGCTCCGCTTTTAAGTAGATTATACATATATGAAAATGACAGCGTAGTCAAAAGGCCAAATAGGAATAATCCGGAAGTGTATACGGAAACTTTAGAGCTTTATCATACCTTGATCCCAAGATTAGTTAACGAATGGACTTCTGTTTCTTCTATAACTCTTGATTATCTTGATAGTTTAAGCAAAAAGAGCAGTATCCATGAATGGTCTGGTCGTATGGATTTAAACAAAGTTGCAATGATAGGTCATTCTCTGGGCGGAGCTGTAGCTTTACAGTTTTGTCAGAATGACTCTCGCTGTAAAACCGCTATTAATATCGATGGTCTTCTAACTCCATCAATAGTAAACAACGGCTTGTCAAAACCGACGATGTTTATTTTCTCTGAGCATTCCAAAAGTGATGACACTAATCCTTTGAACATTAAAATAAGATCAGATATTCAGTTTATTCAAAGTCATTCAAACGATTCTTTACTTTTTATTACAGAATATCCTACTGCAAACCATTACAATTTTAGTGACGGTGCGCTTACCAAGAGCCATCTTTTAATGTCTTTACTACGTTTATTTGGAGTTGTCAAGGAATCTCCGAATGAACAACTGAGTAAAACCGCTACGATTACAAATCAGTTTTTGGATAAGAATCTCTAGTTGACTTGAACCTTTAACTGTTTCGGAACTACTCTTCTAATATTCACTAATTTGTTAAATTAAACTTGATTCCCTCTATATACCCACAAGTCCAAAGCCTACTCTTTCAAAAACGACTGCACCACATTCAACTCCTTGTGTCGTACAAAATGAATTCCGCTTTGTAAGCCGCTAATATCAATCGTATTTGTATTCATCATAGATTTTTCAAGAATAAGTTTTCCCTGCGCATCAAATATCTGAACACTCTTGTTTTCTGAATTATCAATTTCAATATAATTAGCGGCAGGATTAGGAAAGATCCTTAGTTTAGCCTTAGCACTAATTTCTTTTATATTGGTTGCAATACTGCATGAGTTACTGTATTTTTCAATTCTCCATTCATTATCACCAAACGAAATATATTTCATGCCCGCTACATAAACTCCACTACCATCAACAATAGTTGCAAAAGCTTTATCATCATTAGGACTTGGATCTGAGGTTACGCTACAAGTAAGGGCTCCGGTATAGAGATCTCGCTTTTCAACTCTCCATTCAGCGTTACCGGGAGTATTGTCAATCCCGGCAGCATAAATTCCACTTGTATCTATGGTCATCCCGTTTATTTCATCTAAACCACTGCTAATATTACTTATAATCACTCCACCTGATCCAAAACTATTTATTGGAAGACCTGATGAAAGATTTCGTTTTTCTATTCGCCATTGTGAATCTCCTGATACATTTATGTCATAACCCCCAATGTATATTCCTGAACTGTCACAAACAACAGATTTAGCAACATCATCCAATGAGCTTGGATTAACTGTATGGGTCCAAATTTGCGATCCGGTAATCAAATTTCTTTTTTCTATCCTCCATTGTGCGTTTCCTGCTAAATAATCAGCGCCTGCAACATACAAGCCTGACGAATCGAGTGTAATAGAGTAAGGCGTGTCGCCTAACGGGCTTATATCCCATGTATGTCCCCATATAAGTGAACCTGTGGTCAAGTCTCTTTTTTCAACGCGCCACGCCCAATTTAAAAATGAGATTCCAACTGTTCCAACAATATAAACTCCACTTGTGTCTACCGCAATAGCATTTGATCCATCCGGATTTATGCTTGGGTTACTAATCTGAAACCATATAATCCCACCGGTATTCAAATCTCTTTTTTGTATGTGCCACTTCGAATCGCATCCGAAACATTGATTTTCTATTCCGGTAACATAAATTGCATTTTGGTCATGTGTAATTCCTTTTGCAAAATCATCACTGGAGGTAGGATTAGTAAATACAACACCACCTGTTCCAAAAGTTGGAATATAGTTACCAGTTGTCAAGTCTCTTTTTTCTATTCTCCAATTGCTGTTCGATGCAGAATAGTCAAAGCCGGCAACAAATATGGCATTACTATTACTTGTAATTGCCGTTGCTTCATCATCAGATGCAGTTGGGTCAACACTTTGACTCCAAATTGGCGCAAGCTGGCCTGACAAATTAATAGGTGAAATAATTGCCCCAACTAATAGGGCAAAAAAACGAAAAATAGATTTAGCTTTCATGTAATGATTAATTTAAATAATTAATTTCAGTGCAATTATTCAGCGTTACCAAGAATTGGTCAAGTTACAACGCTTTACTTTTATACATTAAAGTTAGACTCTTATTCCTCTGAATAAATTATTTTGTGACAAAGTCATTTCGTCATACAGTTAAGCTTTCAATTCTTCTACTCCTTAACTTTATAGTTCAATCAAAATCAATGACACATTCATCTCTATTGGTCTCTGTATTTCTTTTTATTGCCACTAATCTCTTTTCACAAACTAATCCATCTTATCAAGATCCAACTCTTAATAATCTGGTTCATCCAAAAGGGTATAAAAGCTGTAAAATCGGTGAGCTAGGTTCTGTAAAAAAATATGGTAAAGGTAAAAAGCCTATGATAATAGTCGCCGGCATGGGTTTCAGTGATAATGAATACAGCGGAATCATTAGCAATTATAAAAAAGAGTTCACGGTCTATTTCGTTACACCTGCCGGTTTCGGAAAAACTAAAGCGCCTAACATGCCGGATACTTCTGTGAAGTATGCTTCTATGGCTTGGACTTACGGAATTGTTGATGGTATCTTGAAACTCATTTCAAAAGAAAAACTCAATAAGCCCGTCGTTATCGCTCATTTTATAAATGCAACACACGTAGCGCTAAAACTTGCATCGGACTATCCTGATAAAATAAGCAAAATTGTCATCTTATCGGGATCACCGTATAGGTATTATGCGATGCCTAAAAACAAGTCTCAAACAGAATATGATTGGGAAAAGGAGTATAAAATGTCTGCCAAGCAGCGTTCTATGATAACCGAAACTTTTATGGCTCCAAAGTGGTTTAAAACTGTAACAGAGAAAACATGGGATTCGTTTATGTGGACAGCAAATGATTATTGTAAGGATAGCCTCACCGGAAATCAATTATTTAAAAGCATTGCAAATATTCCAATGCAGATCCTTATTCGGTATATGATCGAATGGGGAGCATATGATGACGCGAACATATATCAAAATATTAAGGTTCCTACGCTGATATTAATACCTGATTTTAAAGGTATCCTTGATGCAGATCCAAAAGACACAATTTCTTGTAATAGAGCTTCTGCTAAGCAGTATCTTAAATATTATTTCCAGTTTCCATGGGAAAAGGCCAAGTCTTCCGGTAACTCATTAATACAAACAAACACTGTTCCTGATACCCGGCTATTCATGTGGTACGATCGACCCAAGGAAGTATATCAAATTATGAGTGATTTCCTAACTAGGGAATAATATCTAATTACCGCGACTCCTTATCCTTCGATTTCTTCCTTCGGTTTACAACAAACCATCCTCCAAGAACAACTACAACAAATACTCCGGCAAAAATTGCTATATTCATAATCTTAATATTAGGTTAATTTACTTCACTTTATTTGGACTGTTTTAAAGTCCTTGATTCAAATTTATTAAACGAGAATCCATTAAGCTAAAAGGTGTCTATAATAATGATCGCTTTGTGACGAATTCCCTTTGTCATAATAGTGAAATTGACTGAAGCATATTTAATACCTTCAATAATAATTTAACGTTTAATTTCACTCTAAACTCTTGCGATAATTGACATGAAAATATTTCTAAAATTTGGTTTGATTCAAGCTGCTATATACATTACTTGGTCTTTGGTGATCTACATAACAGGTCTTGATACGACTTATATTCATATCGGATACATAAGTGACTATCTTGTATTACTTATTCCGATTATTGTCACCTATAAGGGCCTCAAGGCAGATGCATTAAGTCTACCTCAAAGTTACACTTTACTTAACGGATTGAAAACCGGATTACTTCTTAATCTTGTTTGCTATTCAATCTATATGCCATTCCTGATTGTATATCATACTTTCATTAACCCTGAGTGGTTAGATTACGTTTTAAAATTAACTGAAACAAAACTCTTAGAAAGAAATGTTGCTCCGGAGGCCATCAAAGTAAGTCTGGAAACAATTTCCAAACAAAGTACAATAAGCAATCACATTATCTCCGGTTTGATATTTGGTGTTATACTAATTGGTGGATTGATTTCAGTTATCTCAACCTTAATAATACGCCGCAAACTCAAACAGAAACAAATCAGTTAATTTACCTGATATGATTATTATTTGCCGCTCTCAGAGGCAATTCGATTATTGATTTCTGCAATAAAAGAATCAGGCTCATCAACACTAAGTAAAATTTTATTTGTGACTTTCTTAATGCCATAGTACCCGGTAACTACAACAGGTTCTTTCAAGATCAAAATGCAATCAGGATTTCCTACTAGAACACAATTTAATCCTCCAACCTTTATTTTCTCCGTTTTCGATGATTCCTTAACTATACTATCCACATTGCTAATATTAATTTCCGCATTCCATCTTAAGCCCACCCTTAAATAAAAGGTATTACTCTCAGTTATTGATAAAGGCCTCCGAATGATTGCAATGAAATCACCTAGAAGAAACAGAATCCCGTAAGCGCTAAGTATGAATGCGATTACAACTACGATCATTCCAAATCTCCATAACAATAGATGAACCGAGAATAACTCTATCAGCATCACAAATCCTATCACACCCATCACCACCTTGTACGAATTATTCTTGTACCCTGTAAAAGTTACATCACCTGGAGTAACTTCATCCCTTATCTTCCAAAAGAAGAGACTGTATCTTAAACTCTGCACTTCACTTTGAATAATCGATGTTGCAATACTGTTACCAAATAGTTTTTGAAATGTTTGTGTAAGGCTCCATACAAAATCATTTCTTTGCAACGCAAATTCAGCATACGTCTTCCGTATGCTTCTAATTTTAACAATGCCGTAAATAAGGAGAGTCAATTCCGTAACGAAAAGCAAGTACTTTAATTTGTCAAGGTAAAATTGATCTTTATCAGGAAGTATAATGGTTGCAATCCCGAGGCATGCGATAAATATCACAAGGGTAGTAACTGACGGTGCTCTTAATTTTTTAGCGGCAATTAAGTAATAAATTAACGGGATAATCAATCCAATATCTATGGTTAGAAATAGTGATAGAAGTTTTGAATGAGTTGTGTAATGTTCCGATTGAACTACTAACCAACTACACAATAGGATAATTGCTACAGTAAATAGCAGAATAAATAGCCAAATATTGGCTCCCTTAACTATTGCAGACTTGGCGGCTATCATGCAACATTTATTCTTGATTTCAAATTAAGCACAATTCCTATAGTACAGATTACTTTAATTAGCAAAGGTGTCACATCAGATTGCCATATAAAACTGAGCCCTAACAAAACAGCGCAAAAAAAGATAAAGTGCAATATTTCCTTCTTTGGTATTAATTTAAATGTGATCAAGAGCAAAGCAAACCACTCAATAATTTTAATCTCAAGAGGATGTTTGAATACATTGTATATATCCAAAGCAAATACAATCATCACAAAAAGACCTATGTAAATGAATGTTTTCTTTACACTCTTAAACTGTTCATTAATCTCTTTCATATTATTTCATTAAATGCTTTATTATTCCAAACCCAACCCGATCACAACTCATTCCACTGTTACTAAGTACAACAACACCAAACCCCAATTCTTTTATAAATCCGCATACACTACTAAACCCGGCGGTTCTTCCGTTATGCCAGATAAACTGCGCGGTGTCCTTGCCGGGAGAGATAACCCAAGCCATTCCTTGAGCATGCTGCCCTTGATTATAAATCTTCTTATGTGAAAGTGAAGCCGCTTTGTTATCAGATTTTAAGTTCGTCTCAACATATTTTGCCATGTCTTGAATATTCGATTTTATTCCTCCTGCACCCGCAATTGACTTCCAATTCCAATATTCTGCCTCCAATCCTGTGTCTGCCGTATAACCAATCGCCATCTCTTCTGATCCTTTAGCTATAAGCGAAGTGTTGTTCATTCGGTTAGGTTTCGTAATATACTTTTCAAATAATGATTCCAGTGGTAATTTGTAAACTTTCTCAAGTATGTTAGCTAAAAGTGCAAAACCTACATTTGAGTATTCATATTTCGATCCAGGAATTGTATCAAGTTTAATAGTCTTTAAGTATGCGAATAGCATTTCACTAGTGTAATTCTTATACGGATCAGTAGCTTTAAATCCTACTTGATTCTCAACATCCATTGGAACAGAAGGTAACAACGAAGTATGAGTACATAGATGCTTTATTCTTATAGGTTCATTTTTGTAACTAAGATTACTGTAGTCATTACCAATATATTTTCTTATATCATCTTCTAATTTAATTTTCCCTTCCAAAACTGCATTAGCAAGCATAATTCCAGTGAATGTTTTTGTAATAGATCCTATTTCATATATAGTCGTGAGTGCAGGCAGCCTCTTGGTCTTCTTATCTGTTTCTCCATAGTTATAATATCTGATCTTACCTCTATGTAGTACAGCAATACTCATACCACTGGTATTTGCTTCTCTAAGGTAATCCAATACAATAGAATCAATTTTTACATCCAGTACATCTGCCTTTTTATTATCACTCTTTATTTCCTCTATATTTCTTTTAGGAGTTTCAGCTTGGTCAGGCGGCAACCATTGCACACTCTCAATACCATTTTCACTTACTCTTAACAAAAGAATTAGTTTCCCATTCTCAAAATTGGCTATATAAGCATCTCCATCTTTATTGCTGGATTTCCTTTCAATACTATTCAATTTACCATAAGCAGCTTTAATGCTGTTCTTATAAAATTCATGGTGTATTTCTTTAGGAAATTCCTTTTGAAAATTACTTGCAAGTAGAAAATATAATGAATCGAGATCGTTATCGTTATAATGTTTTATGATAAGATTCACATGTGAATTAGCACTTTGTTGCGCGTTTCCATTATATATCAAAAACGATAAAAGTATAAGGCAATTAATTTTAAGTGTTTTCATATCTACAAAATTAGTTCAATGATTTTCTTTAAACCGGCATTATTACACAAACGGTTTATATATTTTACAGGTTAACCCTATTAAGGCTATCTGGTTACTTCATCTTTTCAGTTAATATTTTATTCGTTCCTGAAAATATCCTTATCCCATTTCCGATAATCGTAGTACTTAGACTTTGGCTCACCGGTCCATCCATTAATTCCCTTTCTTGGAAGCATTATCATATGAATATAAAGAGCAGGAAGCATAGCAATAAATAAGAAACCCATTGCCATAACTCTTCCAAAAAGGCACGAAATTCCAACAACTAGCCCTAGAAATAATAAATACTTGGCAAGCTTTTTTGCTCTTGGTGTTCTTTCTTCAAAATGCCCGAATAAAATTTGTCCCAAAGCTATTACAATACTTACAATAGCTATCTCAAACCAAAGCGAATCAACATTCCACATAATCAATTATTATATTAAGTCTATTCCTTCGCAATGAGTATTTTCTTAGATACAACCCTTCCGCTTTCAGTTTTTATGCGAACTATGTATGTTCCGGTACTTAGATCTAATGTTAGGTCTAGGTTACTTAAACGTGATTTATTATTTTCGGTATGCACACGCCTTCCGATCAAATCGAATACCGTTACTTCAGAGATCAAATCTCCTATAGATTCAATATGAAAGTTTGAGCTTGTTGGATTTGGATACATGAGTAAATCAATTTGAATTTCATTTTCTGGAAGATCCGTGGTTATGAGAGAACAAATCGTAGTATCGTTGTAAAATGAAACATTGGTTAATGAGTGACTGGTTTGTGTTAAGCTTATTATATTACTTGTCAATGTCAAACTTTGTATAACCGGTGTGCTTGTTACGGTTAAGATACTTGGTGTGTAATTTATACAGCTGGCGGTACTATAACTGTGTTTAAAGAAATAATAATCATCCTGACTGTTCATCTGGTCGTATTCGTATCCAACGCCTATAAAATCTGAAGGCGATTGAATGATTGAGTTTATACGTTCAATTTTAAAACTGGCTGACGTATCACCTGCAGCCCAACTGCCTAGGAGTATACCGGTAGTATCTATTGATAACAAAAGACCATCACTTTGCGACGGATTACCAATCCCTCCCGATTCACCGCACAGTATCAATTTATTTGTTACAGGATTGTAATTTGCATCGTATAACCAGTCTATTTGATTGGTCCCGTAATAAGTATTATTAATGAGCGCACCGTTACCTGTAATTTTTGTCACTATATAATCCATTGCTCCCGACCCAAAGTAATCACTGTAACCGCTTAGAAGAATATTGCCACTCGGCAATTCTGCTGCGTGATAGAAAGATGAGTTTTGAGAATTAACATTGTCGTAGTTTATTATTTCGCTCCAAATTAAATTACCAGTTGAGCTTACTCTATAGGCAACAGCGTTATTCATTTGAAACCCTAAACCTATGCTCCCCGTAATCAGGAAATCATTATTAGATAGTTGTAGTAAATTATCGGAAGTGAGAAAGCCTGAGCCTGAATATTCCATGATCCATTGAACGACGCCATTACTATCAAGTTTACTTAAGAAATTGATGTTGTTATTCATGTTATCGTAGTAACCGCCTAAAACTGCAATGCCACTATCATTTGTATTCACAATCGAAGTGAAATAGGTTTCATTCCCCATCACGGAGTACGTTTTCTGCCAAAGTATTGTTCCTGCCTGATTCTGCAATTGAAGATAGCCATCACTAATATTCTGGCTGCCAACAATTTTTCTTGTTGTGCCCCCACTTAAAATCTTGCTTCCATTTAAGTTAACTAAATCGGCTGTAAAATCATTTACATTTCCTTGCGCAATGCTATTCCATAGTTGATTGCCATTCAAATCTGTCTTAATTACCTGAATATGGGATGTGCCTAAGGAATAAGTATTACCGGCCAGGTAATAATTGTTATTTAAGGCAATTATCTTTTTCAAATGATCGATGTCATTTGCACCCGCTTTTCTAATAAAGCTCTGACTGTTTCCAACGAACGCGGAAAGAATCATAAATTGTAATAATAAGTTTTTCATGGGTTATGGTTTATTATAAGTTTATAATTTTTGTTGTCTATTCTTAAGATATAAACACCATCTGCCAGGTGGCTTACTTCAAGTGAATTTGTTTCAAGCCCTTTTTCTAAAATTAATTGGCCTATATCGTTGAAAATTTCTATTCGATCCAATCGTTCATCACTTTCAATTTTTAAGGTATGGTCTGCCGGATTGGGCCATATTTTGACTTCAGGATTACTCGTATTAAATTTTACGGCTCTTATAGGGCTTAGACTGTATTTTCCATCAAAATCCACTTGCCTTAATCTGTAATAGTTCGTGCCTTCTAAAGGAGAAGTATGTATGTAATCGTATTTCATCTGTTGCGTGCTTGTGCCCACGCCATCTTGCATATTTATAACTGTAAAATCAATAGCATTCATGGAATGATGTATTTCAAAAAAATCATTGTTTAGCTCGGTAGCGGTAACCCATTCTAATAGTACAGATGATCCCTTTTTGAAGGCTTCAAACGAAAGTAGTTCAATAGGTAATGGGCCTGAAGAAAGTGTATTGCATGTAATCGTTGATCCGTTGGCAGCATAAAAGGTTGTTGGATCATCATTCTTTCCTCCGTTACCTGGGTTAGTATTCAAGTTTACACCAACTGGTAAATTGGTAGAATGTAATACCACGCCTGTTCCGCCACCGCCACCACCCCCATGTACAAATGGTGATTGTACATTACCTCCATCACCGCCATTAGCATTCAAATTCAATTGACAGGTAGGAGAAATCACCCAATTATTTACTTCAAGCACAATGCTTCCACCACCACCTCCTCCTCCTGAACCATCTGCAAAGCTTGGAAAGGTTATAGATGTTCCATTAGCCGAAATATTATATCCTCCGCAGATTCCACTGGTTGATATGGTGTTCGCTTTTACTAGGATAATTCCACCACCATTACCTCCTCCGGTCGCATTACCCTCATTACCCTCTCCCGAACCGCCTCCTCCGCCCATAAATACTCTTCCGGCATTTATGTAAGTTGATAATGATATTCCTCCTTGTCCTCCAGCAGCTGGTGTACAAAAAGGAAGGTCCGCACCTGGTCCCCCATCGCCACCGGTCGAACAATTTGATCCGCCACCGCCACCGGAGTTATGTGAATTCCCACCACCGCCACCATTAAGTATCTTTGCTCTCGCACTTGTAAAATTTGGATTTACTCCGGTATTAATTCTATAAATACCTTCCCCTTTCAAACCAAAATTCGCACCCGTGTTTGCCATGTAGGTTGTAGAATTACATCCTCCCGCAGTGCCTAAATTCTTCGCGCCGCCTCTAAATCCATATCCACTGGCGTCTATGTTATTGTTTATTGAAAGTACGCCACTAACATTGAAAGCTATCACACCTCCTATATTTCCATTCCATGTTATTGGGTTAATTACTGAACTGAGGTTATAATTCGGGCTTCCTAATGTCGGAAAAGTAATGATCTGAACTGATGAATTACTTCCTATGTTATAACTGTTCCCCAATGCAGAAGCAAAAGTTATAGTGGTCGGTATTCCTCCGGTTTCTGTATGCGATTGTATCTGCACAACTTCGTACAATCCCGCTGAACCGATGGACGATAATGAGCCAAACGTAGCAACATTTGTTGTAAAAGATCCTATTACATTATCTTGCATCTGCATTATTATTACATATTCCCCATCTTCAAATGAATCATTCACCTCGTTAACATTGGCTACTGTAACCGTAGTACCTGCTAATTGACTAACACGGGCGTATCCATTAACTACTATCCCGTAGCCTTGATATACTTGAAACATTAAAATTGCAAGTAGTACAACCGTCTTATTGTGCATAAACTAATCATTGCTTATCAAAAATAAACTAAAGCATAACTTTATGGCGTATTTTATGATTAAGTCCTTTTATCATTTGTGGCAATAAAATGGTGCTAATAAAAGCGTAGATAGGCTAATGAGTGTTTTAATAATTGTGACGAAAGACATTTGTCACAATGTAAGATATTCGGTTAATAATAGAACTTCCTGGTTCTATTTTTGAGATAATTAAGAATGAAAAAAATCGGAGGATTATCAGCCTTAACTATAGGTGCCTTATATATAGTAATTACATATTTATATGTTTCATCTGGTAAACTTCCTGATGATCCGACCAAAGCGCTTAAACATTTAAATACCTACCGCTGTGAATGGATTGGAATAATTATACTTTCAATCATTACAGATATTTTATTCATCCCTTTAATTATTTCTCTATTTAATAACTTAAGTAAAAATAATTTGTATCAAGTGTCCGTAGGTTCCGCTCTTATTATTTTGTTTGTTGTTATTGACCTTATATACACATGGCCTGGCTATATTCAACTGTTAAGATTTAGCGAAGATTCAAAATCTTTCCTCGCACTTAGCCAAAATTCATTCATTTTACTTTCTTCGTCCTCATTAATCAAGATGCTTAATTCCCCTCTTTCAGCATTTTACTTGATCTCTTTGCCTTCAATAGGTATTGCTTTAGTTTGTCTTGGCATTCCCAAATCAAGCTTCGGTTCTACCGGTAAAGTTCTTGGCTATGTCATTGGTATTACTGGTGTGATGTCTTCAGTAGGATTTACTTTCTTCAAACCATTTGGTATTGGATTTATCTTAACCTCAATACTTACTATACTTTGGTTATTTGCTATTGGTTACAAACTGCTAAAGCTTATTGATCCTTAATTTTGCTTTTGAAGTATTTTTTAAATGTCTTTCCAATCGGGATCTTGGTTTCATTTACAACAATAAAATCTAAAGCGGTCTTGTTTATTTTATTGATGTTCACGATAAATGACTTGTGCACTCTAACAAATGTGTTTGGGTTTAACTCGTCCTCCAACTCCTTAGTTGTCTTTAGAAACACATAACTTTTTGTAGTAGAGTAAAGCTTAATATAATTTCCCAAACTTTGAAAATAGCTGATTTCAGATGTAGGTATACTTACTTTTTCACCATGCAATTCAATATTAAAAATGTCCTGATTAAAATTATCAAGGCTTACTAATTGCTGATTGCCTTTAAGTGCCTTAGCTTTATCTATTGCCTTTGCAAATCTCTCAAAGCGAATTGGTTTAAGCAAATAATCTGCAACATTATATTCATAACTCTCCAAGGCATATTCGCTATAGGCTGTTGTTAAAATAACTAATGGCGGTTCTGTCAACATTTTTAGGAGGGCAATACCCGAAATTTCAGGCATGTTTATGTCTAAAAAGACAATATCGATCTTCTTTTCTTTTAAAATATTCATAGCTTCAATTGCGTTCTTTGCTGTGTCTGTCAACTCCAGTTCTTCAAAACGCTTAACAAAACGCTCAATTATTTTTCTTGCTGGCGCCTCGTCATCTACTATAAGGCATTTAAATGTCGATGTACTCATTTCTCAATTCAATTTTTAAATCAACTTTATAGGTCCCATTTTCCTTTGTGACTAGAAGCGAATGTTTATTTGGATAAAATAAATCTAGCCTTCTTTGCACATTCTCCTTGCCGGTACGTGTCGATACAATGTCCGCATTCAAAATTCTGTTCTCAATAATAACACTCAAAGTGTCATTCACTTCCCTAACTTTAATGTTCACAAAGCATTTCTCCATCGTATTTGTGCCATGCTTAAAGGCATTTTCTATCAGAGGAAAAAACAATAATGGTTCAATCGCTCTGTTGGGTTTGTTTATTTCGCATTGATAGTTTATCTCACATCTGTCTTCAAGCCTTTCCCTTTCAAATAAAAGATAACTATCTAAGAACGATAACTCCTCCTTTATGGTAATCTTGGGTTTCTTATTGAATTCGTTTAAGAAACGAATAAGCTCGCTTAGTTTGAGAATCAGTTCAGGTGTTCTCTTACTCTCTTCTAAACTATAATAGTAAATATTGTTTAATGAATTGAAAATAAAGTGAGGGCTCAATTGGTTCTTGAGGTACTTTTGTTCCATCTCAACAATATAAAGCTTGTTCTCGAGTATTTTTTGTTGCTCAATGAAGTATAAATAAGTAAAATATACAATTGCACCCAGAAAGAAATTGTAAATGGCAACATAGGTTAAACTAATAAAACGCTCCTTTAGCAGGATTTGATTATACATGACACCCTGCAAGAGAGAGTAAACAATGATCAACACAAGTAAAAGAACTAAATATAATAATTTACGATTCTTTAGAAGTAAGCCATTAATAAGTATTCTGTTGTGAAAAATTATAAATATCAAGAGAATTAATTGAGAAACTGTAGCCTTAACTTCACCAAGTATAGTGTCTTCAGGATTAAAAATAAATCTTGCAAATAGAAAACAAATGAATACTAAGACATTCCTTAGCCAGAAATTTTTAAGTATTCTGTTCCAAATGGTTTTCTGTTTCATAAATCAGTTTTATACATGACTGAATCTAATACAAAGATAGTTTTTGTTTCGTATTAAGTCTGCTCTCTTAGTGTTAGTATTCAGGACTAAGGGTGTTAGAGTATATTCTTCTAGGTTACTTTTATTCTGTTCACGAATATAATGGCTTTTAAGGCTTTTAATTAAAATATAGGGTTTGGGACAAAAGCCGTTTGTCATAATAGAGAGACTAAGCCTTTCAGGTATATTATCTTTGTATTAGCTGCTAATTTTCACTAATTGATTAATGAGAGGGTTAAAATAATTCTAGGCTCGTCAGCCGTTATCCTAAGTAGCATTTTTTCTACATTATGGTCGTACTGGGGTATTGTTGAGAATTTTCATGAAGGATGGTACTACCAAAGCCTTATTATGAATCTTTTCCTGTTTTTTCGTCAGTACTATGCCTTCGCTTTAATTTTTATCTTATTGCCAATGCTTGCCATTTTTAAAAGAAAACTTGGAGCTTGGCTTCTTATACTTGTTGGAGTTGCAATCCCTCTTCTTTGGGTTAGATCTTCAGCTGCCTTGGTCATATTCTCTCTCCCCATGATCTTAATTGGCGTTCTTTTCTTATTAGGCTCCAATGGTGGTAAAAACTGGAATCGTTCAATACTTTTAGCTCCGCCTTTATTGGCGACATTGATTTTCGGTTTTGAGCCTGCTCTTAGAGTTTCTAAACGCGTTAACGATGGCTTTAAAGGAGCTACAGAAGTAAAGGGCAATAATGTAAATCTCATATGGGCACCGGCTGGTCCGGGCTGGCCACAAACTTCGTCTGACCTTAACTATACATCGTGGAATGATGTAAATAAAATTTGTGCCCATCTTTCTGAAGACGGTTTAAAATTGGAGGATACAGTTGTAGGCGTCTGGCGTTTGCCTTCTATAGAAGAAGTAGTTGCTTCTTTAACCAGAAACGGCAACAACGCAGGTGGTGAATGGAATAAAATCACAAAAGAAACTAACTATAAAATTAAACCTGATAAAGAGAGTCCTCTATGGAATTCCTATTCTCCGATTATTTATTGGTGGACATCAACAGAAGTGGATAGTAATTCGGTTTACCGTATTGTGTATAACGGCACATTTCAAAAGATAAACAAGAAATTAAAAATGGGCAGCCTCGGATTCAGGGCGGTAAAAGATGTCCAAAATAACAAGAATTCAAAATGAAGTACTCAATTAAAACAGTAAAGGTGATCTGCATAACTGTTGTTTGCAGTTGGATTACTAATATCAATGCTCAATCAGTAAGCATTACAGATCTTTCTGAGGTAAAATACATAACAGAAAAAAGTGATACAGTAAAAATAATCGCTAAATTAAGTACAACCTCTGTCATAAATCAAATTCCTTGTGAAAAAGGATGGATTCATTTTGATAAGCGCTTTAATCCGGTAACATTTAAATTAAGTGAGGATAAAGTGCTCAGTAATTTTCAATATCCTAAGGGAACCTGGATCTACTTGAAGCAGGAAGGAATTGTCTGCGTGTTTCCAAATGAAACCCTTGTACAAGGATTCAAGTGTCGCGGAGGTGGAGGTATCTCAGGGGTACAAACGGCATTTTATAAAAGTGGCAAATTAAAAACCTTTTTTAGTGCTGATGAAGTAGAGCTTGAAGGAAAAAAATGCAAAGGTGGCTCAAAAAAGTACATCGAGCTCTACGAGAACGGAAAACTTAAAAGCTGTAATTAATGCAAGTGGCTTTGCTTATAGCTTCTCTACTTCATGTATTTGAAGAATTTGTTTATCCGGGTGGCTTTGCTTCTAAGTTTAAAAGCATGATGTCTAAGATTGGTAAAACCATTTCAACCACTTGGCTTATCATTACAAACCTTATGTTTCTCTTAGCTGTGTCTTCTGTACTTTTCATCCAAAACAAACTTTATATAATGTCAATTGTATCAATTGTATTTCTTAATGCTTGTTTACATATTGGCAAATCAATACACGCTAAAGGTTATTTTCCTGGTCTGTTCACGGCATTGTTTCTCTACATTCCGATTTATATTTTAGGCATCATTTACACGCATCTAAATTTTTCTCAAGTAATGATTTGCCTTTCTGTTGGTGCACTTCTTCACAGTTTCCCTTTTCTTATTCTTTGGTATCTTAATCCAGGTAGCAAACGCCGCTGAGTATTTCATTAATTTAAACCTTGTATGTATAAACCTATTTATTTGTCTCCTATGATTCCCTCGTATAACTTGGGTATAACGGCCAATTTCTTTATCAACATCCTCGGCTTTACAACTGTACTGAATTACGACAGTTATAAAATTCTTGTAAAAGATCATATATCTGTTCACTTGCTCAGTGCAGGCGAAAATATAGGACAAATGGAATTTTACTTAGAAGTCGATAACGCTGATGTCCTATGGAATTCAATTAAAGATAAAGTCATCGGCTTAAAAGTAAAACCGCCGTTTGATCAGGATTACGGCATGCGTGAAATTCACATTGGCATTCCTGAAACTAATACACTGATGTTCATCGGCAGTTCAATTGTTAAGTCTTCCTAAACTTATGTCTAACAATACTGAAATAATAAAAAATGCTCTACATCAAATGGAGCTACATTCGCCGGAAGGACTTCAGTTATGCTTTCAGGACGGCCTTGATTCAAATACTGTTTATGAAGGATCTTCACTATTGGAATTGTTCCTGTCAATGTACACGCGCTCTCCAAGGTTTACTGATTGTATTCGCGTCCTTAGCAAACATAACTGTGCTAGTAACGATAAACTACTTAACTATCTTTTGCTTGATGATGTATCTGGAGTTTCAATTGTATTGAACGAATTCCCGGGTATGTTAAATAAAACCTATTCATTTCGTTCTGCTTACACGCCGCTTTTTCAGGCTTCCTTATTGCACATTTGCGCCGAATTCAATCTGATAAAATGTGGGAAATTACTCTTGGCTAAAGGAATGAATGTAAATACGCCTGCCGGTAAGGATGATTTTGGTTTTGGAGGTCAATCACCGATTTTTCATACTGTGAATCAAAATTCAAATGCCTCTAAGGAGATGTTTCATTTGCTGCTTGATTACGATGCTGATCTTAATTATAACGTTAACGGGATAATTTGGGGTAAGGGCTTCGATTGGGAAACTTTTATTCCGGCTATCAACCCAATCAGCTACGCAATGTTTGGTTTACTTCCGCAAATGCACCGTAACCCAATGGAAATTGCCACCACAATCGATATAATGCAGTACAAAAAATTCGGTTTTAGTTTCAAATTACCCAACATTCCATGTAAATACCTTCAACAGTAGAACTAATTCTCTTCCAGTAAAGCCATTCTGTTTCCTTCGCTGTCAATAAATAAAGCCATATACGTATTTGGCTTTATGTTGGTTTTTTCACGAAGTATTTTCCCTTTCGCGGACGTTATTTTTAGTTGCATAATATCTATACTCGGATTTGCAGTCAAATAAACAAGTGGTCCGTCAACGGAGGGTTTATAATATTCAGAATATTTACACAAGGCTCCGGCCACTTCACCGGTTGGCGACGTAATAAAACTCATTTCAAGATCATTGGCAAGTTTCATTCTTTGTAGCTTTATTCCTAGAACCGTTTCGTAGAACATTACAGCTCTATCCATGTCAATCACGGGAATTTCTACCCAACTGAATATCGATTTATTCATAGTTAAAACTGCAAAATTATAGGTGATCGATAAAACTTTAATTACAAACGTCCTTTGTCAAATAATTTTTGTGGAAAATAGAATGTACACTACCTTAAGAAGGGTAACATAGCCTCTTCATCTATGATTTCGAATTAAATTATTAAGATATGGAAACTACAGAATTTGATAACTATAAAAGCAAAACAGAAAACGAGATTAGGTCACTTAAAAGAGTTAGCAAGATACAATCCACTATGCTCTTCGTCGGCATACTTTGGGTATTAATTTCAGGTTTTGTCACCCAGGGTAATCAGAATTTTGACTCCATTAGAACTAACGAAATCGTAGTTCAAGATAAGTATGGAAATGACAGAATAATAATATCTCCTGAAATCGTGTCTCCTAAAACAAGGCTACGAAAAGATACTTTATCCGGGGTATTGATCTTGGACGCTTCTGGTCATGATCGCGTTATCCTGGGAGCCTCACCATATGCTAATATAAAAGGTAAATTAACGAAACGTGCTATTAATGGTCCGTATGGTTTAGCTTTTAATGATAAAGAAGGACTCGAGAAAGGCGGATTTGGTTATTATGACGATAGAGGATTATCCGCGCTTGGTTTAGATGGTCCAAGCGGTGAAGGCATTGTTCTATTCGTTCCAAAAGAAGAATTGTTTGGACAAAAGGTTGGTATACTTATTAACGATCCTCAAAAAGGCGGCCAATTATTTTACATCGGAACAAACATTAAAGGACAAAATTTATTCAATATGGAAGCCCCTGGTAAAGGACAATTCTCAATTCAAACTGATTCATCTGCCTGTATAAAATTCTACGATTTTAAAAAAGCCAGTGAAGAAATAATGCTTAAGACGAAATAAATTGCTGTATGCTAAATCTTTTTGTAAAATCTTATGCTTCCATACTTATTCTGAATTTAGTTTGTATCATTATGCTTGAATCTTGTTCACCAAAATTCACGTCCACAATTATGCAAATGAATAACCCTGCAAATTTGAAGAATTCTTGTAAGTGGGATTCGCTTGCCACCGCAAACATTACCCTATACTACTATTCGGGCTTATCAAGGAAGACAGTTTCAAATTTACTCCAAAAACAAATTCAAGGTCAGGATACTTTATTAAACATAATGAATATTTCTAAGCCTGATTCTGATTCAAAAATATATTTTTGGATGTTTAAATCTCAAAAGGACAAGTACAAGTACACACAAGTAAGCTCTAACGCGCATTCTATTCAGGATTATAACTCTATTTACTGTACTTATAACAACGCAACCTCATGGCACGAACTCAGCCACATTTTATCGCAAAAATACTGGGGCCTAATACCAAAAACATCTACATACTATACCTTGGTGAATGAAGGTTGGGCATACCTGGCCGACGAAAATAACTTCTTTAAATTCTCATACTACAAAAAAGCAAAGGAGTTAATGAATAAGAATCCCGGCCTGGATCTATCACTTGTTGTTTCTAATGGTAAACAGTACAGTAGGCTTGTTCAGGAGAAGTCTTTATTGTCTGCCGCTTTCTTAAAATATCTCATACAGAAATATGGAATTGACAGTTTCGCTGAATTCTGGAAACAGCTTTCCTCTAATGATAGTGCTTTTCAATTAATTTACGGAGAGAGTTTTGATGCACTTGAAGATGATTTCAAGGTGTTTTTAGCAAATTGGGAATTAAAGTAAACACATTAATTTCATTAGGATCATTTTAGTATCTTAATACGTCTAAAAGATGTACAATGGAAAATTCGGAATTAATAGCTAAAGCAAAAGCTGGTGAAATAGCTGCTTTTCATCAACTCTTTAATCCATTTCAAAAGGAGTTAAAGGCATATGTATACAGGCTGGTTACTGATCGCAGTGATGCTGAAGATATAACCCATGATGTATTCGTTAAAGCCTTCGAAAAAATCGCTCTTTTTCAAGGAAGATCCAGCCTCAAAACATGGGTATTTAGTATAGCAACGCACATGTGTATTGATTTTTTAAGGGGGCGTAGGCGATGGGAATCTGATTCTCAGGATAGGGCTCGATTACATGCTGAAGCTAGCATGGATGTAGAAGAAGCACTCATCAACAAGAATAAGTATTCTCAATATGGTCTTTACGAAATAAAAGAGCACATCGATTTCTGTTTTACTTGTATGTCCAAAACACTTCCAATCGAACAACAAATCGCTTTAATACTAAAGGACATGTTCGACTTTACCGTTAAAGAAATAACAGAGATCATAAAGTCAACTGTTCCTACTGTAAAACATTATCTGCACGATGCTCGTAAAACTATGACTATTATTTTCGATCATCGATGCGCGCTTATCAGCAAAAAAGGAATTTGTCATCAGTGTTCCGAATTAAACGGATACTTTAATCCTAAACAAAATTCACAATATGAACTAATGAAGTTGGAGCTGGTTAAAAATGCTGATTCAAAGCAAAAGGAAGAATTATTTGACCTACGAACTAAATTGATCAAACACATCGATCCCCTCAACGCTGAGGGTTCTGATTTGCATGAAGTATTCATGCAGCTAACTCGTAAGGTGGAAGGTGAAATTGAAGATATTGACTATTAAATATTTTCAAGGCATTCTTGTTAAGATCTATTTTCTAAGCATCAGACTACCGCAGCTATCTTCCTAAGGGCATCTGCAGCTTCAACTATCTCGGGGCAGCCAATAAATATCACAGCGGCTATTACTTTACTAAAAACTTTAGATTCCTGTAGCCTTTTTTACTCTCTAAATTTTACTTTTTCATTTTTTAAGGATCATTTCCATAGTCTGTTTCGTCTAATTGGTATGAAACTTAAATTCCTATTATTTTTTTTCACAATTAAACTACTTACGATGGCTCAAAATGATTCTCTAAAATACTGTCAAACCGAAAATGGTACAATTTGTTACCGGGAGTTTGGTGTCAATAACGATTCTGTTATTTTACTCCTGCATGGTATCCCCGGTTCCTCGCATTGTTTTGATTCCTTAGCTTCTTTCCTTAGCAATCGATACCGCGTAATTGTGCCTGATCTTCTGGGTTTCGGTAATTCTTCTAAACCCAAATTCGATTATTATATGACTGCTCAAGCCGAAGCTGTTTCCTCTCTGCTAACTGATAAAGGCGTTAAGGAGCTAACTATTTTTGGTCACGATTTTGGCGGACCGGTAGCTTTAACATTCATGCGGCTTTTCAGCTATCCTAAGGTAAATAAACTAATTCTTTCGTCTACTAATGTATTTACAGATACTTACATTCCACCACCACTTCGGATGGCAAAAGTCCCTATTCTCCGCGATCTTTTCTTTTGGATGATGGCTGGTAGTAGAATGGGTATGAATATGACTTACAAACAAGCCGTAATTCAAAAGGATACTTATACGCATCAAATGTTCAATAAAAGTATAACTAAAAGCGGCATGCGTTATACCAATCGCATTTTCAAAAAAAGTTTATCTAATCTCAAATTACATTATAAGGATATTCATAATTATCTATCCGAAATTAAAATACCTGTATTGGTACTTTGGGGCGATGCTGATCCATTCTTCGCTGTAAATGTGGGCGAACGTACAGCTAAAGCAGTGCAAAAGGGTTTACTTATCGTTTATCCCAAAACCGGTCATTACGTTCCCTCAGAACAACCAAAAGCAGTTAGTGTTGATGTACTAAAATTCTTAAATGATGGAAACTAAAACATGGCTTAATAGAAAAGAGTACCCTTTCAAGTCTAATTTCTTTGAAACGGGTATTGGTAAAATGCACTATATCGACGAAGGGGAAGGTGATCCGATTTTATTCATTCATGGCAACCCCACTTGGTCATTTACGTATCGTAAAATCATCAAAGTACTTTCTGTTAAATACAGATGTATTGCTGTCGATCTCATCGGTTTTGGTTTATCTGACAAGCCTTTTAACTGGTATTACAAACCCGAACATCACGCCAAATATATCGCTGCTTTCATTGATCAAATGAACTTAAAGAACTTAACCTTGGTCGTGAATGATTGGGGTGGACCTATAGGCTTATCTTATGCTGTAAATAATCCCGACAATATCAAATCACTGGTGTTATTCAATACCTGGATGTGGTCTGTAAAAGGCTATGGTTACTACGAGAGATTTTCGGGTTTCATGGGCGGTAAATTGGGACGTTTTCTAATTAAATATTTCAATTTCTTTGGTCGTTCAGTTGTTCCAATGGCTACTGGTAATAAAGCGAATTTCCCTAAAGAAATGCAGTACCATTACTTTGCACATCTTGAAACAAAACAAGATCGGAAGGGCAGCTGGGTATTTCCAAAAGAAATTATTAATTCATCAGATTGGCTCGATTCTTTATGGCAAAAAAGACAAGCCATCAAAAAAACGCCGGTGCTTCTTTTATGGGGATTAAAAGATATTGCGTTTCGCAAAGATATCTTAAAGAAATGGGAAGATTTTTTTGACTGTTCTGAGTCTCATGAGTACCTAGATGCAGGTCACTATCCACAAGAAGAAAAAGGAAATGATGCTGCTGAACGTATTTTTAGTTTCTTGCATTCTATTTAATTAGATGACAAACGCTATAATAAAGTAAGAAATTGTATTACCTAATCCGTGTGCGATCCAACCGGGTATTATACTTCCTTCTCCGTACTTCTCTTTAACAAGCCCAATCAAATATGCACCAATACCTGATATTAAGAATATGTATAATAGAAATCCCACGCTCGAATTCGTCATCGCTGCGAATAAAACCAAATGCAAAACAGCAAAAATAAGTGATTGTGTAATGTTACCAATTAAATATCCAAAGCGCTTCATCAATCTCTTGGCAACAAATCCCCTGAAAAATATCTCCTCTGCAAACGAGGTTTTAAAACAAGCTATTATAAATAAAGATAACATTGTTATTGAACTTAATCCCATCTGATGTAGCTTACCTGTAACACTGGGTGGATTTGTCATTACAGCCTTTGTATTTTCATTGGTTAATACTAATACAAGAGTCCCTGCGATAAATACAAATGAAATCGCAACCGAGAGTAAAATAGCTTTTTTGGTTGTTTTAACTAGACCAATGTATGCCAAGAACCCTCTGGAAGTTTTGTGAATGATCAGATAAACAATAAATGGAATTAAGGTAAATACTAAAATTTGCAGTATGGCCGAAATAATTTCGCTTATCAGAAATGTCATAAGCACAAATTTAATTAAAACAAGAGTTTTCTATAATAAGAATGACAAAAGCCCTTCATCAAATTTGCCACAAAATTTAACTTAATACCTTTAACTTTGAGTAACGGTTTTCTGGATTATCTATTATTCCTTACTCTCCAAATGTTACTATGAAACATCTTAGTTATATATTAATCCTTCTCCTAAATTATATAACGCTACCCCTTCTTTCACAAATGACTTTGAATGATAGCATCGCTATGTACTTTGATGAAACAAAACGGGCTTGTACATCAAATGAAAAGTTATGGGATAAAAACATTTACGGCCCTCTTCTTATTGTAGACCCTATCTCAAGGAAAGCTTATGCCAATGAGCCTGATACATTAGGCATCCTTAAACCGGATGGTAAAATATTCATTGGTAAATTGCCTTATAATGTTGTTATCGCTAATGCTAATGTTAAATGGAGTGGTAAAAACTGGGCAATGGTTCTTTTGCCTTTCATTTCTAAAGTAAAGGAAGACCGTATTAACTTATTGGCACATGAACTTTTTCATCGTTCTCAACTATCTCTTGGATTTGAAAATAAAGATGCCAATAACAATCATCTAGATACCAAAAATGGCCGTGTATATTTAAGACTGGAATTAAACGCACTTATTAAAGCTCTTGAATCAAAAAGCAAAAAGGAAGCTGCTCGTCATTTAAATAATGCAGTTTTGTTTAGAAAACATAGACACGCTCTTTTTCCTGGCGCTGACTCTACCGAAAATGCAATGGAACTTAATGAAGGTTTGGCTGAGTATACAGGAACATATATCAGTCGTGGTTCCTTAAAGGAAGCCACTCCAAATTTGATCAGAAAGATTAAGGATTTCCAAAACGGTGGCACTTTTGTCCGTACATTTCCTTACAGAACAATTCCGGTGTATGGCTTTTTCCTGCAGGAAACTAAGAAGTATTGGAATAAAGAGATAAAGATGTCGACCCCACTTACTGAGTATTTCGTCTGGGAATTAAAATTGTCCATACCTGATGATATTGCAAAAATAGTTCTTCAAATTTCAAAGGAGTACGATTTCGATAGTGTAAATGCGCAGGAAACTGAACGGGAAGAAAAAACAAAAGCCTTATTAAATGAGTATAGGAAAAAGTTTATTGAGCTGCCCCATCTAACCATTACTTTCGAGAACAAAAAATCCTCATTCGACTCCCGAAATCTTACACCTCTTGATGATAAAGGTGTTGTTTATCCGACAATGACGGTGAGTGACAATTGGGGTGTTCTCACAATAGATAAGGTTGGTGGATTAATGAGTCCTAACAGAGATAAAGTTACGATCACTGCACCTAAGAACATTGATGGCCTAAACATTACAGGAGAAGGCTGGACAATCAAACTTACCGAAGGCTATCAGGTTTTGAAATCGAATGATGGCTCTGAAAATTACATTTTACAAAAGAAGTAGGCGCTATAGCTAATATATGTTTCGAAGCGCAGATATTAAATCTCATCTTAAATTCGCACTCTCTCTATATGCAGGTTTTTGGATTGCGGTTTATGGCTTTGTCAAAGTAGTAAGTATTCAGTTTGCTCCACCCGAAAAATTAGCTTCTAAAGTATTGGGCGATCTTACAGGGATGGAATTGACCTGGTATTATTTTGGATATTCTGGTTCGTACACTATTATTATCGGGTTATTGCAGATGGCTGGTAGTCTATTGCTCATTATTAATCGTACCCGTATCATTGGCGCTTTGATGCTATTCCCAATTATGCTTAATATTGTTTTTATTGATTACTTCTATAGAGTAACACTCGGCGCATTCGGTAACGCCATTTTTTATACACTTATTCTGCTCTTCATTCTTTACTTAGAAAGAGAAAAGCTCTTCAACGCATTCCGAAATCTTACTTTAAAGATTACATCACAGACATCGGATTCCATTTGGAAAAAAATTGGCTTTAGCGGATTATTTATTATTGCAGCTATTGTATTAAACCAACTCACAATTAATATTCTTATTGGAATTTACTCGCTATGCGAAAAACTGTAACAATAGTTTCAATGCTGTTTTCCTTTTTTGTTGTACAGCTATTTTCAGCGCAAGTATCCTGTCATTGCTATGGTAACGGCCCCTATACGATGGTGTTTGATGCAGGAATGGGTAATTGGTCAGTTTTTTTTAAGCCTTTAGCTGAAAAACTAAAAACCAAAGTTAAGGTATGTTTGTTCGACAGATATAACTACAAAAGCAGAAAGCTCCCAAAATACCGTGATCTCAAAACTATGGCAGCCGAATTTAATAGCGAATTGGAAAGGAACAACATTACTGACTCCATAATTCTGGTCGGCCATTCTCTAGGTGGCTTATACGTAAGAATGTTTCACGATTTGTACCCTCAAAAGGTGTCAGGCATGATCCTTCTCGATGCTGCCAATCCTAATTTATTAGATAGTATACCGGCACTTCGGGAAAATATCACAAAACAAACCAAACAGATCAATAAAGTCATTAACCTTGCCAATTGGGGGCTGCTGCGATTGGGAAAGAAGAATATACCCACTTTCGGCTTGCCTGAAAATTGTCTCTCTGAATATTATAAGGTAACTACCCGTAAACCCTACTACTTGATTTATCGTCTCGAGCTCGCTTCGTTTGACAAAATACTTTTGGAAAGTAAAAGCTTAGGCAAAATTGTAGATAAACCGCTACTGGTGATTGCAAGCAACGTTGGATTAAATCCACCTATTAATTCGGATTCTTCAACTGCCTCAAAATATTCTAATACTTGGGTCAATCTTCAAAAAGATCTTTTAACTATATCCACGAGATCAATTTATTCCGAAACCAACGCTGATCACTTCTTTCATGTTTCCAACCCGGATTTCGTATCACTTCAAGTTAGCAACTACCTCTTCCAAATGTTCGGGTTTAAGTAAGCACTCATTCTTGATTAATGGCGTTCGTCATTTTAATTTCTTCATTTTTGATTTTACTTCCTATATTTAAGGGTTAAATACTACCATATGAACTCATTAAGCATGATTTTCTGGTACTGATTAAGATATTATGTTTTGTTATATTTTAGAAAGAACTCTTTGGAGTAGAAAAGCCTCGGTAAAAACCGGGGCTTTTTTGTTTGTAGCTATGGCATAGCTACAATAACCGCACTTGTTTTATGTCACGAACTAAAGCACTTATTGGATACCGAATTAAAGCGAAAAGAATTGAAATGGGTTTAACGCAGCAGGAATTGGCTGCAAAGCTCTTGGTCGACCGCCAGTACATTTCAAAATTGGAGGGTGGTAAGATCAATATGTCACTGGATTATTTAGACAAAGTACTAACTGAATTAAATTGTACTGTAGATGAACTTTTTATTAATAATAAATAAAGCAGCAGTCTTCCCTACAGGTGTATTAAATGGGTAAGGCTTATGATTACTGAAATATTCGACCATAATGCAGTCTTTATGGAACAGTTTGAGAAGGTAAATCAAAGTCTTGAGGAACAATTGGCGTTCATTGCTCAGGAAACGCTTAGCGCAGTAAAACAAGCTGAGCTCTCGGTACCGGTATGCATTAAAGCTTTGGATGCGCTGAAAAAATTGGTTCAAAAGCAAGGCTTCAAGTCTGAGAAGAATGAAATATTTTTCTTTAAGTACCTCAAACCAAAAATTGCTTGCAAACTTATTTATCACATTCAGGTTTTCAATATCGAAACCGGTCGTCCTTCTGGAACAAAGAAACAGCAGAAAAAGTATTTCGAAAAACATTTAAAAGCCATAAACCGTTTTACTGAAAACAATATTGATTTGTGCCAGTATTATCGGAGCGATAGCACATTTCTCGATGAAAAGTATTTCGTCCGCGGTAAAGCCGATCTTCATTTGATCCTTGATAGCAACTTCTTTAATTTCGATTCAACCTTTAACACATCTCACGATCATTTAGTAGCACAGATTCTCGCTAACGATATGCTTTCATTATACATTCGTGAGGCCATTACAAACATAGATGCCCGCTTAAATGAACCGGAGCAAAACCAACAAAATCGCCTCACCTGGACCGATTCCAAAGCCCACTTGGTTGAACTCATATACGCACTCCACGCCACCGGTTCCTTCGAAAACGGCCGTGCCGATATCAAAGAAATAGCCTCCAGCATCCAAAAAGCATTCAATATCGACCTCGGCAACTACTACCACGTATACTTAGAGATCCGTAACCGAAAAACAAATCGCACTAAATTCTTATCTTTATTACAGGAATCCCTGTCTAAACGAATGGACGAGATGGATGAAAAGTAATGGCAAGAAAAATCATAAAACTCAACTCCTACAAAACATCATTGGGAGACTTAAGCCGATTTCGCCGAGATATTTTGGAATCGATAGGCGATGATATTGTCGAAATAAAGAATTGGAATACATTTCTCTTTACAACCTTAAACGTAATTTCACCTGTAAATAAAGGCCTTAAAGACAATCCGGAATCAATTACAAAAGCAGCTGCAAAAATAGTCTCATACTTTTATGGTAGAGTAAAGAAAGCTAAGCTCTATAAAATTACAGATGCCGGTCGCGAGGAAATTAAGATCATGGAGAAGGATGTTTTAAAAAGGTATTATGAAGATATTTTATACATAGATAAACTACCCCATCCAATTTATAGAGATTTAGAAGTTAAAGTCAAAATCGATCTAAGCTCCATTAATTCACTGATCAATCGATACGAAAAGGATTCGTACATAAAAAAACTAGTTTCAGCCAATCAACCTCCATACGATCATGAAGAGAGAATTAAGCATGACTTCTATAAAAGATGTGTTGCTGAACAAAAAAATATTTTAAACTATTATCTCTCTGGAATTAAACAAAGGGCTCTTAGCAAGGCCGGATATGTTTGGCCCAGTTTCAAAAGTATTTTTGCAGTGGGAGAGTCCTATCGAGATTTCCCGTATAAATTTCACAATCAACCTGAGATGTTCGATCATCTACTAATAAAAGAGGCTCAGCACCGTATAAATAATTTTTACATATCGGAAGCGTTAAGGCTTGAGAAACTATATCTAAAGAACAAGGAAAGCTTTTATCGTAGTTATTTCAGGAAAAAGAAGCCAGAAGCAATATTTAGTAGCATCGACTTTAATTTGGCACATGTTCCTCTCAATCCTGGCAGAAAACCAATATTTGATGAATTAAAAAGGCTCTACAAAGGTAGAAAATGGATGGCTTTCTTTGCGCTGGCAATACCTCAGGTAGAAGGTCTGTTTAGTGAGATGCATAATGTAATCTTTGATGGTCAAAAAGCAAAGTCGTTGACAGATAAGGTTCAAAAAATTCGGCCATTTCATAATTTAAGTGGTTACTATTTCGACTATTATCAATATATAGTTCCACGTCTTCGTAATCGATTTATGCATACTGGATATGAGGAGAGTTTCAAACTAAAGGCAAATGACCTTTTGACTGACCTTGAACATTTACTTCAAGTATTTTATGAATTGGAAAACCCCCTCGTGAAAATAAAAAGAATACACACTTCGCGCAGACAAAGTGAATTTGTTAATTTCAAAGGTTACGCTTCATACTTTACTCTATTGAGTTCTTTACTTCCCGCCCAGAAAGCAGCAATTAAAAAAGATCAAGAGGATTTCGAGAAGAATTTCCTCTTAGGTCATTGTGACTCCGAATTCATTTGTTTGGAACTAATTGAGCAACTGCCGAAAATGATTGATGAATGCAAAATTAAATTAGAGTATTCTGTTGAACTGAAAGGATTTGTTACTGAGTTAGAAGACAAAAACTTCAAAGAAATGAAATTAAGATTCGAAGATCCAAAGTTGTTAGAGAACGTAACAGATGCATTTCGGATTTCTTCTAATGAAATAGAAAATATTGTTTGTTCAGCTGAGTTTTTGGCTGGATATGGCAAATATTTACATAGTCTTAAAAAGGAAATAGTAGAAGGACTTAATGCTCTAAAAAAGCAGTACGGAAAGTTTACAATGAATGTCCATCAAGTCAAAACGCTTATTCTTGATAAACAAAATGAGGCTGAGGAATAATATTTCTCCCAACTCTTGATTGCCTCTTGAACTAAACCGTATCATTCTGTTCATTTTTGCTGCCTAATCATTTATTATGGCAGTAGATATCCTTACTAAAGAAGATCTAAACAACTTCAAAGCAGAGTTATTTGAAGAGATCAAAACACTAATCAGAACCAAGCCATCCTATTCAAATCACAAAGAATGGCTCAAATCTTACGAAGTCCGTAAGCTCCTCGGTATTTCACCGGGCAAGCTTCAAAATATGCGGCTTAATGGCACGCTCGCATTCACCCAAATAGGCGGCCTCATGTTTTACAGGTACGAAGACATTGTAAAACTCATGGAAGACAACAAGAAAAAACGTCCGCTCATCGCAAGGCAATCTAAATGAATTACATCATTCATTTAAATAAAGCTTTCGGAATATTTTGCGAGGATGAAAGATTAACACCCTTCCATGTGAGTTTGTATTTCAGTTTGTTTCAATACTGGAACATGGCGAAGTTTCGCAATCCCATCTCTATAAGTCGAGATGAATTAATGCGCGCTTCAAAGATAGGTTCTGTAAACACTTACATCCGCAGCATTAAAGAACTGCATACTTGGAACTACATAAAATACATTCCGTCTTATAATCCGCAAAAAGGTTCACAGGTTTACTTGTACACATTTGATAATAGTAGTAATAATTCTAAAAGTAATAGTAACGATAATGGTACTGATATATCTCATTATAAAGGCACTGGTAAAGCTGGTAACAAAGCCAAAGAAAAACCGGTGATACCTTCTATAAACAATTCAAACAAAACAAATAAACTAAAACATAATAAACATGAGCACACACGATCAAAAAATCCTAAGAAAGTTCTTTCTTCAGGTGATAGGTATTCTGTTGAGGGAGGAAAAAAGAAAAAAGATTCCGGGCAAAAAAGAAAAAAGCCATTGTCACATAGCGCAAAGACGGGATGCGAGTGGCCGCTTCTCTCACAAGTCCGCACCTACTTTATCGAGCAAAAATGGCCACTCATTGAAGCTGAAAAATTCTTCAATCACTATTCGAGTAACGGTTGGCTTGTAGGCGGCAAAACACCAATGAAAAACTGGCAAGCCTCCGCCACAAAGTGGATGCTTAACAGCGCTAATTTCTCCCTCTCCTCAGGGAGAGGGATCAAGGGTGAGGGGAAAAAGGGGGAGGTAACCCCGGGCAAACTCCAAACATCAAACGAAAAAGACTACAATGAACCCTTATGATTACGATAAAGCAATAGCTTGGCTACAAGAACGTGGCTCGCAAATATATGGTCCAGGATTCAAAATCCTGCAATCCGACCACGAACTCATAAAAAAACTGTTAAGCTATTTTTTAAACGATCAGGTCACTGCAAATAAACTCGGTATCGATCTTCACAAAGGAATTCTTCTAACAGGTCCAATTGGCGCCGGCAAATCCTCCCTCATAAATCTCATGCGCTTCTACCAACCCGCAAACAATCGCTTTATTATCCGTTCTTGCCGCGATGTAAGCTTCGAATTCATCAAAGAGGGTTACGATGTCATTCATCGATACAGCCATCGTAGCTTTCAAAACTCAGAGCCAATAATCTATTGTTTCGATGATCTCGGAACAGAAAATAATCTCAAATTCTTCGGTAACGAATGTAATATCATGGCAGAAATCCTCCTTAGTCGTTATGATCTATTTGTGTCTCGTAAACTCATCACGCACATCACAACAAACCTCTCGGCCTCCGAAATAGAACAATACTATGGCAATCGCGTTAGATCCCGTATGCGGGAGCTATTTAATCTCATCGCTTTCGATAAAACAACTAAGGATAAGAGAAAGTAACAGTTAAATATGATAAACGACCTTGGTCAAAGCATTGCCTGTTAAGACCCTTTGTTAGTTCTTTTGTATTGGTAAAACTACCTAATTTCATAGGTATTTTTACTGGTTTTTTACCTTAAACAAAGCTTTTCTTGCTAATCTTAATTGCCCTTCTTAATTTTATTCGTATTGAATAAACTAATGTAATAATTTGAATTTCTCTATGAAACAAATAACCAAAACTTTTGCTATGGCTTTTTTGCTGATAGCATTCTCGTTGCGTTCTCAAACCTATAAAATATATATGGGGCTTCTTCACGCACACTCTTCAATTTCTGACGGTAGCGGTACTCCTGAAGAAGCTTTCTTAATGGCTAAGCAAACCGGGCTCGACTTTTTTGCTCTTACCGAACATAATCACCTAGAAGCCGATGGTAAAGGTGATCGTAAAGATGGAATTTTAATTGCAAAGGATAATAAATTGTATAATGGTTCAACTACCCTTACTGTCACCACCACAGCCGGTAAAAAAGTTGTTATAAAGCCACTTATCAAAGCTGCTAAAGATGCAACAACAACCAAATTCCTTGCTTTATACGGACAAGAATTTTCAACAATTTCCTCTGGTAATCACGTCAATCTTGTTGGTATTGATGAAGTAATAAAATGTGAAAACGGCAATTATAAGGAACTGGTAGAAATGTTGGATAAAATGAAAACAGATGGCAAGAAGTTACCAATTATGCAAATGAATCATCCGGATGTATACGCTGATCTGTTTGCAAATAATCCTGATAAAAATGCATTCAACGACTACGGTATTGATGAAGATGATCTTGGGCCGCATTTCAAAAATCTAATTGCTAGGTTAGATCCATACGTTAGTCTTATTGAAGTTTTAAGTGGCCCCGCTTTAACAAAAAACATAAAACCAAATTACCATTATGATGAAACTTACGAAAGCGATTACTTTTTCTATTTGAAGCAGGGTTTTCATATCAGCCCTTCGGCTGGTCAGGATAATCATTATTACAATTGGGGCAAAGGTACAGATGCGCGTGTTGGCGTACTTGCCACTACACTAACCGAAAAAGATATATTCGATGGTATAAACAACAACAGAACTTTTGCAACCGACGATAAAAATCTTACTGCATACTTCAGTGCTAATAAAAATATCATGGGCTTATCTATTACAGCAAATGAAGATTCTGAAATAGATATTGAATTAGTTATTAATGATAAGGACGAAGCTACGAGTGAGTATAGTATAAAAGTATATGGCGGCAGTATAAAACCAGAATTAAGCACAAATGCAACTTCAACTAAATTAAAGGACGGCTTGTTGTTAGAAACAGAGGTTACCGGAAACGGTACTTTCAAGATCAAAGGGGTTAATGTTCCTGATGGACCTGCATTCATCTACATCAAAATTGTACAAGATGATGGTGGTCGCTTATGGACTGCCCCGGTTTGGATAAACTACAATACAACTACAGGTAATGTTACCTCAGGTGGAAGCGAAATATATTACTGGAGCGCTTCAAAATCATCAAAAGTTTATCACAAAAAAGGTTGCTCATCAGTCAATATGATCAATTCTGAGAATCTTCAGGAAGGTACAACGCCGCCGGAAGGTCGTACGCTGCATGAATGCAATAATCAAAGCGAAGATCATTAATAACAATAACAGCTTGAAGTTTGAAAATGGAATGTGTAAGCCTGAAATACTACCTTAATAGTGTTTAACAGAATAGTTTTTGTGATGTAGTCCTTTTGTCAAAAAAGATATATACTGGGGTAAACCCTAGGTTTTATTTATTGACTTCTTCACTAATTCGGCTTAAATTTAATGTTCCCAATCATTGAGTAAAAGGTAAGAAGTATTGAGAGTTTTGATTGAAAGTAAGTTTGTTAAGTTGTAAGAAGCAGTTTTTATTATTGACCCAGATAAATTAATTATCTAAACACAGTTGTATGGCTATATATGGTATAGGCGCTTACTTTGACGGTGAAAGAGATGTAAGTGGAGATTTTATCTCGAATAACATCGTGGCCGTAGGGTGGGGAATAGATAATGCCCCTGAATTGCACCATTATTTAAGATCCTTGAAAGTTGGAGACATTGTATACATCAAGGCAGCTTATGGCGGCGGTGATATTACTGTAAAAGGAATAGGTATCATCAGTGACAATGAAATACGCGAGGGTTTAGAATTAGCTCCTATTGCTCGGAATGTGAATTGGCTCAATACCCAAAAGTTTGTTATACCTAAACCTCAAGAAAAAAACAATGTTCGTAGTAATACAATTTACGAAGAGTTTCACCCGGAGGTGCTTAAATTGATCATTAACAGAATTAGATAAGAAATTGTATTTATGAAAGATCTTCGAATCGGTTTAGCTTTTTCAGGCGGAGGTTTTAGGGCATCAGCTTTTTGCTTGGGTGTACTAACTTATTTGGATAGGGTAAAGTATAAAGAGCAACCTCTATTAGAAAAAGTTTATGCCTTATCTACGGTTTCTGGTGGAACTATTACTGGAACGCGCTATGCTATTGGGATTAAGAATGGTGAATCGCTTGAACAAATTTACAAAGACCTTTATGATTTTTTGCGTAATGTAGATTTGGTTAATCTCAGCCTCGATCGTCTTATATCAGATGAAGGCTGGACCAACGATAGAGTAAAGAGTATCATCAATGCGTTTGCCGACGTGTATTCCAAGCAATTATTTAAAGATGCTAAATTTGGCAATCTGCTTTCGGCAAGCTCGTCAATTCACTTGAAACATATTTCCTTTAACGCTACAGAATTTGCTAATGGTGTACAATTCAGATTTCAAGTCTCTGAAAAGATCATTAAGCCCGAGCCTGGCGAACCTGATAAAGGCATTATAGGCAACTATTATTACAGAATTAGTGAATCACTGGCCGATCAAATTAGAATGGGAGATATCTTAGCATCTTCCTCATGTTTTCCGGGAGGTTTCGAGCCAATAAACTTCCCAACAGATTTTGTCTTGCCCGACAGTGATGAATTATCCAAATTAAAAAAAGATCAAAATTATCCCGTTGGGTTAATGGATGGTGGTATTGTAGATAACCAAGGCATCGAGCCTCTGCTTTTAGCAAATCAACGCATTAAAAGAAATGAACCTGAATTAGGAGAATCTAATGCTTTCGATCTCATGATTGTTTCCGATGTAGCTAGCCCTTATATGGAAGACTATAAGGCTACTAAAGTAAAACCTTTAAATTGGTTCAGAAAACGTACTCCATCTTTTTTCCTATCGCTCAATTCTTTTCTTTTGCTATCATTTTTAGCGCTTCTCTGGTATTCTGTTTCCAACCAAAAGCCGGCCTTCATTATCCTTTCCACATTTTTTATTACTTTAAACATTATTATCATCTTCTTAGCACTACTAGCACAAGTCCTTATAAAAAAAGCGAATCCTCCTAGTAAAATTCTAAGTGCATTAATCAAACTATTGCGTTTGAAATTCGGAGTGTATGATACAATTATCACCAACAGAATTAACTCTGTTATAAAAATGGCTAATGAAGTTTTTCTTAAACATGTCAGAGGTCTTCAATATTCAAAGCTTTATAAAGATAAGAGCTGGGAAAATAGAAGGATAATGAATGCTATTTATGAGCTCAGGAAAGACGAAAGTAAATTACTCGATAAAATAAAGAACGGTAAGATTAGTAAGGCCCTGGAACCTTCCGCCAAAATCCAAGAAATTTCAGCATTGGCAACAAGTATGGGTACTACACTCTGGTTTTCCGAAAGTGAATTGAAGAAAAAGAATATGTTAAATGCACTTATTGCCTGCGGACAATTCAATCTCTGTTGGAACCTTCTTGAATATATAGAAAAAATTGAAAAGAATAAAGATAACACAAACCAAAACCATCTTGATCTTATTAATTGCAAGCAACAATTAATGAATGATTGGTTAGAATTCAATAAGGACCCCTTTTGGATGGTCAAACAATCTAATTAAACAATTAAACAGAAATAAAATGGAGTTAAAGAAAAAACACACACGTCTTCGAGCGTATCAGCTTAGATCAAAAGGATCGTCATTCTCGTATTGGGACGGGACAAATCTTACGCTTTGTGAAGCCAGATATAATGACGATAATAAAGCCTCAATATGGCATGAAATAAAACGATGTGGTCAGAACAAAATCGATTTCCTTCATATAACGAGTTGGGATGCGGATCACTGTTCTTCCTCCGAATTAGAGGCGATTTTAAAGGAACTTAAGCCTAGAGAAGTAGAAATTCCAGGTTATGAAATTGATAAAAATATTCAAAATCAGGTTGATTGTTTAAAATTAATTGAAGCATATAAACTGCAAAGTACAGGAGAAACCGCGGCGCCTAAAGTTATTAAAGTAGATAAAACATTTGTCACTGATTTAGGCAATGCAACCGAATGGGCTTATGAGTCTATACACTATAATAATAGGAAAGATTATTCCAAATCAAACAATAATTCCACAGTTAAATTATTTAAGAACGGCTCTTTTTCTTTACTTAGTTTAGGAGATTTGGAGGAGGAGGAAATAAGTAATTGGTTAATCCAATTCTCTACTATAAAAAATGAGGTTGACGTAATGATTTTAGCTCACCATGGTTCTGATAATGGTTTCACATCAGAGAAATTTCTGGATGCTGTCAAGCCAAGCGTAGGTCTTAGCTTATGTGATTGGGGTAACCAGCATGATCATCCTAGCAGAACTACAATTAAAAAACTTGAGGACAGAAAAATATATAACTGTACTACTAAGAATGGAGATGTGATTATTGAATCCATAGATGATCACACAGGAGATTTTAAGGTGTGGGACTTTATGGCGGGGGGGAAAGAACTAAAGGAGGCCCCGCGGCAATTTACTTCCAAACGAAAACTGGCGAATAAGTGATGATAACGCGCACATTTCAACCAATTGGTCAAGGCGCTTTTTATACCGAAAAGCACTCTTACCCAAACGGCAATAAGTTTAATGTAGTCTACGATTGCGGTAGTTCAACTTTAACAAATAAAGAGTTACAGAATCGCATTCGCTCAGCTTTTGCAAAGGGAGAAATTATTGATGTGTTATTCATCTCTCATTTTCATAGCGATCATATAAATGGGATAGAATTTCTTAAAGACTACTGTCGCATTAAATCGGTCATACCTCCTCTTATTAATGCACAAGATAGTATCATATATGGTATCGAAAACAGTGCCGCATTTGAAAATGAAGAGAATGATTTTGATGATTTGATAAATAATCCCACTGAATATTTTTCTCCTAACACAACAATTATTCGAATAAACCCTTATGATA
Source organism: Bacteroidota bacterium (assembly GCA_017303905.1). Classification (NCBI taxonomy): domain Bacteria; kingdom Pseudomonadati; phylum Bacteroidota; species Bacteroidota bacterium. The sequence continues at coordinate 36,523 of JAFLBH010000005.1, read as the reverse complement.
ATGAAAATTCTAACGAACAAGAAATTATCAATTTACAGGAATTGAAAGAAGGAGATAGAAGGAATGTAAATAGTACTGTCAAATTTCAGATTGCCCAATGGATCTATGTACCTTTTAATTTTGAGCAAAAAGATCGCACCCGGCAACTTGTAGATTCATTAAAAAGACAAGGTCTCGAATTAAATAGCCTTACTTCAATTGACAGAATTCTTGGCAGTAAGGCTAAGATAAAGGAAGCCTATAACGCAATAGATGGAAATTTGAACGAAAATTCTATGGTGGTTTTTTCTGGGCCTTTAGATGGGGTTAAGTTATCTGCAAAAATTCAATTCAATGCTTTTACTGCTGGGCACTGGCATTATCGTTATTACGCTTCCTGCTTATATACGGGTGATTTTAATGCAAAGGCTTTGCCAAACGTAAAAGCAATTATAACTTTCATAGGGCAGTTTGCTCAACCTTTGGGCACTCTTCAAATTCCGCATCATGGTTCTGCGCATAATTTTTCAGATTACATTTTAGGAACACATCCATGTTTATGTGTAGTTTCAGTAGGTAACTTTAATACTTATGGTCATCCTTCTCAAGATGTTTTAAATTCCATATTAAGAAGCAATGGCCGACCGCAAGTCGTGACCGAGAACATTGAATCTATCTACATTCAAACAATTGATAATAGTTCTGGAAATTAATTTAATTGAATTAATACAATGGCAAAGAAAAAAAGCAATCCTGGCAAAAAGATAGTTAAATCAAAAAAGGCTACAAAAAAGCCTATTGATAAAAAGAAGTCCGTCTTGGTTAACAAGAAAAAGACGAATGCGCCAACTAAGATAAAAGAGTCTCTCCCAACGCGCCATTCATCTCATATAAAGGAAGATCAGTCGCTTATTCACGTCAAACAGGCAGTTCTTCCATGGGTAGTAACTGATATAAAAGGCAATGAGGATTATGGTATAGATGCAATTGTTGAGATTACAAAGGATAAACTCAAATCTGAAAACAAATTAGCCACTGGGAAAAAATTTAACATTCAGATAAAATCCACTGCCGAAATTGCAAACGATTCAGACTTGTCTGTTCAGGTGAAACGAACTACCTACTTGTATTGGTATCAAAATACACTTCCGGTTTACATTTTCTTAGTTGATTTAAAAGCAAAGTGTATTTACTATCGGTTCGTCAATGAAAAATTGATGAATGAAATTTCAAAAAGGCGACCCGATTGGCATGCGAATGATCATGTAACAATTAAATTTGATAAAGAGTTAGTTCTTGACGTTAAATCTATTGCTTCAATTGAAGAAACAGTTTACCAATGGACATATAAGCCTAAAAAAATAATAACGCCTGGGGAGTATTATTCTCATGTCAATGAAGCCGTAGATTTTGTTAAGTCACTTAAAGAACTCACAACACAACATAGTTTTACAGAGTATAATACTCAAATCGATGCCAATCTCTCCGAAATAAGTGATTCTATTTTTAATATCTGTATTATTGGCCCAAGTCGGGTTGGTAAAAGTACACTTATCAATGCGCTTACCTATAGAGAAATGTCTCCGGTTGATACTTTACCTACAACGGGCGTGCCTATTATTATGCTGCCCGGTCACCCCGAAGAAGTTTGTGTTCATTTCGCTGATGGCACAAAGAAAACCAGTGAGATTAGTTTAGACTTTGTTTCAGAATTTGCAGACCAAAAAAGAAACAAGCATAATCATAAAAAGGTAAACCTTGTAAACGTAAAGCTGAATAGCTCATTTCTTGAGAAAGGTTTCTCGATTACTGATGTACCGGGTATCGATGACATTAATCAGGGTATTAAAGATATTGCTAAATCGACCATTTATAGTGCAGATGCAATTCTTTATGTTATAAGCGTTGCTCCTCATAAAGACGGTGAATTTAAAATTACGGATCAGCACCTGGCAGACCTAAAGGAGATCAAAGAAAAAATGAATCGTGTTTTTCTAATCTTTAATAAAATAGATAAACTAAACGAAGACGAAATGACTTCGCTTAAGGTTTATATAAACGATACGCTTAAAGATTATGGTATTTCAGATCTTCTTGCCAATGAACCAATTTATATTTCTTCAAAGCAATCATTTAACCATCGTGTATTGAATGAAAATTGTCACGATTCTGTAAATGATTTAGAGGACGTTATAGTAAAATATTTAGTGAACGGCAATCTCAATGGAGTTAATAATCTTCTGTCAAACTTTGCAAATTCAATGGAGTTGGTAAAGCAATTACTTAATGTGAGTGAAGTGCGCTTAAGTAACACTGTTATTGGTAAAGATTTACAAACAAAGATCACAACAGTCCGCAAAGAACTAGGCGAACTGCAGATCTTTATTCGCGAGCAGAGAACAAAAGCTTATAATGAAATAAACACGTACATAAATAACAATTTCCAGAATATTCTCTCTAATCTCGATACCGATTTAAAGGGTAGAAGAAATAATCAGGCTTTACCTTCTCAAAGTGATATTACAACTTACTTAAAGAATGAATCTGACCTATGTGTAAGTAAAGTTTACGAGTACGTACAAAGCGTTACTTATGAGTTGCAGTCAAAGGTTAATGTTTGGGTAGGAGATAAACTAAGTAAAGTAAAGATTAATTTGAATGAGATCACAGCTGATTCTACTTTAAAATTGCCAAGTATCGAAAGATTTACTGGAAAAATATTCAATATATATCGGATCCGAGAAGATTTATCTTCAAACGTTTTGGTAACTGCATTCAACTTTATTGGAAAGGTATTTGAAGGTCTTTTTGGAGGTCTCTACAACTTATTTCGGTCAGACGATTCGCTTAAAAAAGAAAATATCGCCAAGTTAATTACACCAGCTAGGGAACATTTTAATAAGATCCAGGTCGATTTTCTGAATTCAATAAGTGATCATTTGAACAAAGTTTGCCGTTCTATAGAAAATAAAACAGTAGAGCGCAGCAAAATATACCTTGATACAATGCAAGCGGAATTGGATAAAGTTGGAACTCCATTAAATGAGCTCGAACGTAAAAATCTTGCACAATTAAAAGAGAAGTTAGTTTTATTAGAAAAGCAAGGCACAAGCCAAATGCTATCAATAAAAGATTACGCTCATGGAATCCTTTAGAACAGGTAAAGCGGTGTTCCTCCTTCCTTGCACGCAAAAGATCACGCCAGACACCGCTGTATAATTTGCATAGAGTGCAATTTTTTAAAGGTCTATGCAAAACATACAGCGTCCCTTCGGGCAAGCTGCCTGTCATGCCTTTTGCAAGTGCGGCGTCAGTCCTCACGGCAACCTTTTCCGTCCTTAAAACCACTTCGCTTCATTCGCCTTCATTTCACCCGCGCCAAAGGGCGCTGGGTTTCATTCCGTCTCCTTCACCTCAGTAGTTTTAAGTCCGCCGGCTGCCAATATTAGGCTCGCCTGCTGGTCGCTTGGGCTTCGGGCAAAGGGTCGCAAACCTCTTGGCAGTAGATAATTTTTTCTTCGTTTGCGTCTCCTTTGCCCTCGTTTTGCAGGCGCATGGCATAACTTAAAGCCCCTGCGGGATCTTTTAATGCCTGCCTGCCGAAGTACACGCAGGCAGGAGCCACGCTGGCAAAATAGGTCGCAACCGGCTTGGGGTCACCCACCAAGCCTCCTTTGCAGCCCACCCTCGCTCCACTCGCAGATCGGCTCGCAGGCACAGTGTCCGCAAACCGTTCCGTAGCTAAGCGTAGCAAAATAGCTACACTATAGCTACTCCTCTTTTTGCAGCCACTTTCCCAGCGCACGCTTAAGGCTTTTTACCTATAAATTCAACTTGAAATCCCCTGTATTTTACGTAATTTAGTTAACCAAACATGGCTCAGCAATTTCTCTTCCCCGAAGGCATTTTAGCCGAATACATAAAGGATTTTCACCTTTCAAGTGTAACTCACATACGTAATATCACAGAGTCCATTCAAAATTGGATCAATGAAATAGAATCTGGTAAACTCGCGAATCAAAAGGAAGAAGAAGTTAAATCACGATTCATCTTGAATTTCTTTGGCGATGTTTTAGGATTCAATTATGGTAACTCTCATAAATGGTCATTGCGGGAAGAAAAAAAGTCGGTTACAGATGGTACGAAATCCGATGGAGCACTAGGTACTTTTTTTGCGGATGGAAAGAATGAGATAGTAAAAGTGGTAATTGAAATGAAAGATGCCACTACAGATCTTGATAAAGCCCAGGCAAGACCAGACAAACAGACTCCAGTTGAGCAAGCATTCACTTATGCTTCAAAATCCGGTGGAAATTGTAAATGGGTCATTGTTTCGAACATGCTTGAAACAAGAATCTACGACTCTTTGGACCAGTCTAAATACCAAGTGTATTTTCTTAAGGAACTAGTTAATGATGGTAAGCTAAAAGAACTACTTTACTTATTTCATAAAGATAGGTTCGTTAAGGAGAACGAAATTTCTCATACCGAAAAATTATATGAGTATATAAAAACCCTTAAACCGAAAGACCTTAAACCGCTTCATATAATTGACCGAATATACATGTCTTTGAAAAGATTTCAAGGATTAGGTTTCGTTGATCCTAACTACTTAGCTGCTATTCCGCCATTCAACATTTTATCTGATCATGTGTGGCATTTCGAACCATGGTCGCTGTTCACTATAAATCCGGAGATAAACGACCTTATAAATGGAATAAATGTTGAAAATGGTGTTGTCACAATCACTCCGGAATATCAAACCGAAATTACAAACGCCAAAGTTGAAAATGCACAAAATAAATTAAAATGGATATTTTCATTTTTAAATTGGTCAATTATCCATGAAATTTCAGCAGTTAAAGATCATGTTGCTGTTGCAAATAGGCAAAAAAACGTGGTGAACTTTTCAAAGCGCCACATCTTCTCCTTTATTGAAGGAACCGAAGGCGTAACTAAAAACATCAACTTGTTGAATAATACTGAATGCGATTGTCTGATCTGTAACTATAGAAATTTAGAAATAGGAAAGTTTTTGAATAAGCTAAAGGCAGCTGATGGTAACGAAGACCATAATACCTTAGAGTATGCCTATGCTCATTATCTCGCTGCAACTAATGACTTTAAAAAATCCTATTTGATATTAAAAGCAATTGAAAAAGCCACTAAAGGGAAACAAGATAAGGGCGTAGAGTATTTTTTGGTTAAGCATAATATTAAACTCTTACACAATTTGATGCGCGACTATAGATTAGCAGATGCTAAGGAGATAATGAATGATATCAAGTCTATCGACTTGGATAAAGTTATTTATGATGAAATTGAGTTTGATGTCGAAAAGGAAGTGAAAAAGTATCTGGTAGATATAAAAGAAGACGTTCTGGTTTACAAGTTACAGGATGAGATAGATGATATTCTTTTTAGAATTCAAAAATTGAAGAAATTGTACGAGGATGGGGGAGCGCAAGAACTAGGTCCTCATTTGTATGTGATCCTAATGCAAAAGTACGCTATACTTTATACTCACGTACATAAGAACTATATATTTTACGATATTTTCAAGAGATACAAAGCCTTATCTGAGAAAGTTTTCAAAGGACTTGTAGTAAGCCATGATACTCCCGCATTCAACTTGCCTGAATTCTCTTCGTTCTATTTAACAGAAGCTATACTTCACGTAAGCCCATCAAACCTCAAAGAAATTGTCAAGAATACTCCGAATATCCGAATACAAGCGGGAGTTATTCAACAAATCCTCACTATGTTGAATAATTATACATCATCAGCATTTTCAGTTGGAATGATGGGTACCTTAATGGAAAATACTCTTCTAACAGAACAACTAAACAACACCAGGTTCGAATATAGATTTAACGACATATTTTCCAACCTGTTCACCATTTTAGTCAGATTGCCAATATCAAAACAAGAATTTTCTAACAGCATCCCGCCTTTGATCAATTTTCTTAAAGTGGAAAAAACGCTAGGTTGGAATAACATGGAAGCTTTAGCATATTTCATTTATAAAAAAGGCGATTTGTATGAATCAAAGGACTTAATGGATATACTACAGATCGGTATTAATGGTCATGGATATGGTTTAAATAAATACGCAAAGATTATTCAGTGGATACCACTATCATTAGAAAGTTTTCATCCTAGATTCGAGATCAATAATGATATTTTGATTCAATCCGCAATTTTAAAATGCCATCAGGAAGGAGGATCAAATGTCCATTATACTGAAATTGTGAATTTATATAAAGTGTCTAACAGCAGTGGAAAGGCACTTTTGCAAACTGCATTTGAAAACTTACTGAATCAGAAATTTAATTACTCACTATATGAGGATCTGGTAAAAAACACCGACTATGATCACAATCGAAGTAATTATTTCCAACAATACATTAAAGAGATTAATGCCGTTCGTGGTAATGCGTATAGATATGGCGAATTGGAATTAACCGATGTTATTTTCTTTGATTGCATATTCATTATTTACAAAAAGAACATTGACTTTTCTAAGGATGAGCTTAAACTATTTACAAATCTAAATCAGTTTGAAACATGGATATTAAACCCTTTGCAATACGATTATAAAAATTTCGATGCAAAGTGGTTAATTGACGTAAATATTCCGGTGATAATAGAGAGGATCAAGAACAATAAGCAGGTCGCTGAGGCAATTGAGCAAGAACTCAAAGTTAGGTTTCATCCTGAGCTGGCGAAAATAAAATATAAGTACTTTAATTAAAATGGCTAAAATTCTCTAATACAAGTTCTCAAACCGTTCCATTTCGTTAGTCGCACCTTTTAGGATGCATCTCCTTTCATTTCACTATTTGCAGCCACTTTCCAAAGCAGCTCAAGGCTGTTTTACCTGTTCGGTACAAAATAATCCTAAGCGGAAATTAATCTAGGCAAACTAGATTTATACCTTGTTTTTCGTTATCGGTATTAATAAGAATTTTAGGCAGGTCAAACTGGATATTACTACTAAACTTTAAAGTGAAATTTAAAACCATTCGTTTTTCTAAGTTTTCATAATAATTATCATTTTTCTGGGCAACTTCAACTTGAATAGTCACAGCCTGCTTTGCTGGTATTTGAATTCCATTAAAATTATTGATTGTGTGGATTTCACGTCCTGATTCTATAAACAAATTGTAAACAGTACTTTTTGGTACTTCACAAGGTTGAGGCAAGTCTCCAATTCCTGAAAACAAATGTTTAGCACGCAATTTAATATCAGACAACACAACTGTCTTATTCAAATTGTTTACTAAATGAAATTGAAATATTGGAAAGTCATTTCCTCGCTCCCAATTTAAGCGGAAGGCGTTTTTTACGTTTGGGTATGGCTCCCAGCAACTATTATCGCTTATAATGTCAATTTTGTAAACCTCTATTCCGTGAGTAGAAACCTGCCTCAGACTTGCCTTTCGAAGTTGAACTTCTTCCTTGGTGATTGTTCCTTCACCAATCTTTGAGTGGCATTTTTTACATAGTAGTAATAAATTCTCAAGAACGGTATTGGATGGATCTTCATCTATATGATGGCCATCAAAATGTTCTACTTCTTCGTCTTCACAAAATGGACACTTAGAATTAATTTCTTTTTGTAATCTGGCCCTCATCTTATTTGAAATTGCTTTACGCGGCTTCTTTTTCACAACACTTACGTCAATAGTTTCATATTTCTTTCTAAATGCCTTAAATACTTTTGATCCATTCGGCAGAAATTCACTGAATGGAATTGAATGCACAAGGAGTATTTTCTCAACATTTCTTATCAATACATCAAAAATATCGAACTTTTCTTTGTAAGACATGTCTTCAGCCTCATCAACTTTAATTGCAGCTATAACTAAAAGTTTTTGAAGTAAAGCAAGAACAGTTGAACCTTCGGTTTCGGTTACCTTTGCAAGATTTGGTTCGATTTCCTTCTGCAGAAGAAAAAAGGTATCTATGGTCAACTCACCACTTCTACCAAATTGAAGGGTATTAACTTTTTTAAGAATTACTGTTAAAGTAGGCGTAGTTATTTTTGCTAGAACTTTTGCTTCCCGGTCGTCAAAGTATAAATGAAATTTTTCATTAAGGACGCCTTTGATCTCTCTGATGTCCTTAGCTTTCATCTGGACATTTTTTAGCTCCTTATTTATATCATCAAAATCCATTTTCGATTTCTCAGTATTAAAAATACGTTTTTAGGGCCAATAAAACTAAAAAAAGTCCGCAAAGTTAAGTCTGTGCCCTGGCGGATTGTCAAGGTCAAGCCCTACGGGTTTTGCAAAAAAAATCTCCACCCACCTTATCATTATCTAATTACTTTCTCTTATAAAAAGTGCTTCCGCTTTAAATGATCTTAAAGGTGGGTAGTATTTTTTATTGCAAAAACCTTGTCAACCACCGGTCCCAGCCTTGGCAAAACAGCTTTCTTTTTTAGTTTTTTCTGCCGGGTTTTAGCTCGGTGTTTTTGTGTTTTTTCTTTGTCAGCAATTGGTTGGGTTTAGTAAAGCACACTTAAAACTAGGAAAGTTAGTGTGTAATTCTGAAATCAATCAATATGCAAAATCAAAAACAACAAAGGCAGTTAAAAGTGTATGGTAAATACCGCCAAAAAGGTCGTACAGTAGTATGTGAACCTGAAATTCGCTTAAAAGGGCAGTGGTTAAAAAATCTGGGTTTCACACCTGGTCAGTCCATCGCAGTTTCGCAAGTAAACAATTGTTTAACCATAACACTTGTATCGCATGCTTAAACACAAAATTAAAACGCATAAATTGGGAAGCACGTATAATGCTCCTCATTTTTTCATTCTGAACAAAGGTGAACAATCCGGAAAGCCTGCTCCAATGTACTGGAGTAATTGCTTTGTATTTATTGCGGAAACAAACGCTGAAAAGGAATTTTACTACTTTGTTTTTCTTGGACTGTGGGAGCTTGGCTATTTTAAAAAGGCTTTGATCGGGTCTGTAGTTCCTTATATTCGGATAGGCGATCTAACTGATATTGCAGAAGAAGCAATAAACAACATTAACACAGGCAATCGCGAATGGAGTGATGTTAGCGGTACGATAACCCAATTGGAGCAGCGTAAAACTGTTCTCCTTCAGCAAATAGAGTATATTATTAAGATTCGTCGTATTCTCCTATACAATCTGGTCAAAAGATAATATTCTTTTAACGATTACTGGAATATGATCTTGCAAATTGGGAAAGTGTATTTACCATATTTTGCAACTTGTAAAATGAGTTGTCTAGAAAGCGGTCTGTCTTATATTCCATCAGGATATCCTCAAACGGAAACTCAAAATTATTCTTATGTAATATCCCATTCTTAAAGCATGCTTTAAAAAATCCAAAACCATCCCATGTGAGACAGCGAGTATCACCGTTGTCACGAATTGTGGTATAGTGTGCAGGTTTACTTGAGAGTGAAATTCTTAAAGGCTTGTAATGTTCAAGTAGGTATTGAATTATTTCGGTGCCATAATGTCGATCTTTTAGACCTCTCAGATCTGGAGATACCTCTATTTTATTTATCCAGTATTTATCATCTTTCCACAGCTCAACTTCACCAACTTTCTCCGATCCGTTTTTGTAGAGCTGATCAAATATTTCAAACTTATACTGTTTTACTTCTTCGAACCTTAAAGCCATTTTTCAAATAATTGTTTATGCAAAGATAGCGTGCCGGCAAATTCAAAACACAAAAGATTTCCGGCATAAGGCCGTTGCACTTTTTATTCCGTTTCCTTTTGGTTTTTCTTTGCCGTCATGCAGAGAGGGCATAAAAATTATTATGCAAAAACATTCAAAAATGTCAGTAGTCGCTTCGGCACCGGTTTGTACTTTCACAAATCAAATTTTTCCTCAGCCTTTGCAAATTTCACCTTATGCCTTTAATAGGTATTTACGCAAGCAAACTTTAGTTCACAAAACTTCAAGCATAAAATCCTATGCATTGCCTTGTGGTTGCTATGTTCTTGTGCATTCTTCTGGTGTGCGTCAGCTTTCAACATTGCCTTTTTAGGCTTTGCTCATAACCTGTTCGTCATAGTTTATATTTCCTGCGACTTACTCTTTACACCCTTTATTAAAAGCCACAGCATAATCGAAATTTCTCCTAAAGTCCAGATCGGTGTTGCAATTTGAAAAACAAGAGCCTGATAATTTGGTGCCATAATATGAGTAAAAAAATGCACAACATAAGCTATACCGTTAAGGATAAGAAACACACCTAATATACGAGGAATAAACCCAGACTTATAAACTAAATAGCCAAATGGAAAAAGCCATAATCCCCAAAACATTTCTAAAGCAATAGCTACGTAATCATTAATTTTAAATAGTAGCATCGCCAACTCCTGCTTCTGACTAAGTTCAAACGTTATTAAAATTTTGCCTTTAAAAAGCATAAGGGAAGTAATATTCAAGGCTTCCGTTATAAAAACGGCTGGGATCTGTATAATAACTAATGCCACTAATAATTTAGCTTGACTTTCGTTTACTCGCTTAAACAATTTATAAAGCGTCAATCCTATTAAGATCCAAAGGACGCTGCTTACAATGCCATTGATGATTCCTGTTCTAAATATAAACTCATTAGCGAGCATCTTATTTGCCGTAGCAGCCGCATTACCTTGCACAACGGTTTTCGGCATAACGTACATTAAACTATAAGCTGCAGTTATTACCCAAAAAAGATAAAGCAACCCCGCTAGTCTTGCGGTTCTTTTAAGCGAATTAGTGCCACTATTCATAAAACATATTGATTAATTCATTTGCAGTATTAATACAGCCTAAACAAAGTGTTGCTACTACAGCTACAGCAGCTCCAAGCGCTAAGATTGCTACAGCCTTGTCTTTTAAACTATTTTGTTTGTTTGCATCTATTACGGATGCTTGAATTTTCGTGTGTTGATTTTCCATATTATTTATTTTTCTAGTTTACCTTTTTAGCTTCGGCTTCTTTACCACCTTGATTCAAAATCACTTTTGTTACCTTCCCTTGGTCATCTTTAAAAAATTCAAATTGAGCATCATTAACTTTCAAAAAGAATTTAGTTTCAGTGTCAGCGAACATTTCAATTTTATCATCGCCTGCAAGCAAATAGAGTTTGCCTTTTTCTTTGATCAATTTGAAAGCCATTAAATGTGGTATTTCATATTCTCCGGCGTAAGACTCTAATGTTTTCTCATTCACCTTTACTCCATTTTCGCTCGGTAACGGTTTATTCGTTTTTATCCATGTGTCGTTGCCGCTTAATTTGCTCATTACTATTTTTTCTACTGTATTCTTTTTTCCCCTTACAAATTCTATGGTTTGCATGGGATCTGTCTCAAAATAGAACTGATCTTTTTTAAAGGATTTTAATGATGATTTCGGGCCTCTGCCTAAATGTGAAGACAATTGGTTTTCTGAAACACTTATAATTCGTTGCTGCCCTTTTTGGTTTTCATATAGCCCGGCATACTCTTTTAAAGAGCTGCTTTCAATGGGAATTTCTTTATACTCCGTAGGTCTTCCGGCAGCAATTGCTGCCATCCTGAAAGCAATATCTGTGGGGTGTATGCAGTCACAGTTTGCAAAAACCACAACAAATACATCCTCTTTGGGCAAGTAAATTTCCATCGTACCAAAACCCTCAATGCCTCCTCCATGGTAGACAGATGGGTATCCGTAAACGTAACCTAATTTCCATCCATAACCGTAATCAACTTCTTTTCCATCACTCAGTTTATACCGTGTAAATGCTTTATCCATTATGTCTTTTTTTACCAGTTTATAAGAATGAACAGCTTGATGCCATTTAAAAAGATCTTCAACCGTCGATTGTATGGCACCCGCGGAGTAAATATGCGTATTATTCAAAACGCGCGAATTTTGGAACCCTGTTTCTCCTACGCTGTAAGATCCAACTCTATTCTTAACGATCTTTTTATTACTGGCGAAAAGAGAATTAGACATGCCGGCTGGTTTAAAAATATTTTCCTCCAAGTATTCACCGTATGCTTTGCCTGTAATTTTCTCAATGATATACCCCAATAGAAAGTAACCTGAATTACTATATTCCCATTTCGTACCCGGTGCAAATTTCATCGGCAGGTTTTTAAAGAAATCAATTACCTCGTTTGGAGTGCAGTCCAGAGCTAACTTTTTTTCGGGGTCTTTCATACCCGAGAAATTGTGAATACCCGAAGTGTGGGTTAGCAAATTTTCAATGGTAATTTTATTTCCTTGTGTTGGGTAATCCGGTATAAACTTTGTGATTTCGTCATTTAAATTTAATTTTCCTTGCTCAACTAATTGTAGTATCGCAACTGCAGTAAATTGCTTACCCATAGAAGCGATCCAAAAGACATTATCTATTTGCATTGGGGCATTTAATTCTAAGTTAGCCGTACCAAATGCCTTCTTGAAGATGATCTGCCCCTTTCTAGAGACTAAAGCAGTAATGCCAGGCTCATCAGCTTTGAATTGCTCCGAAAGAAATTTATCAAAGTAGGCAGCTAGTTCTTTGTCGTCTTTTTGTTGCGAATATGTAAGATTGAATAGAAGTGTAATGGCAATAATTAGTGTTTGTTTGATTTTGTTCATGGTTCTTAGTTTTAGTTGAATAATTAGTTATGATTTGCGATCAATTGCTTTTTCTATTTGGTAAAATATAATTCCGGTATACAAATTTCCAGGGCATGAAAAGTAGAGGTATGATAATACCGCAGAAGGTATAAGTCATTTCTTCAGCTGGTGAGCCTTTGAGTGTACCTGAGGACAATAAAGGGAAGGCTACGATCACAAGCCAAAGACACTTGTAGAAGATCATAAAGAGCATTACAGGCAGCATTCGGAGTGTATGAAACACACCTAATAAAGCAAGAGTTGAATACGCAGCCCAAGTACACCAAGCCACGGCAATCGTTGGATGCCATGCGCCTTTGTGCGTAATGATTACTCTCCAAGCTTCTGTGCCAACAAAAACAAACATTAAAACAAAATAGATTCTCATAACATATATATTAATTCTTCTTACCCCTTCGTAGTTTACATAGTCTTTTTTTAATAGACCTTTAAAACTAAATGCAGAAGGTCTTTGTGTCGGTTCAAGTACGAGATTTTGCTTATTTTCTTCAATTGAAGTCATTTTTTCTTGAGTTTATTCTTATGAGGCAAAGCTGCAGAATAAAAACAAGAGCTAGAGGCTACCGTCAACAAACAACAGATTTTGGTCTATATACAGCATAATTCTATAGCTATCTCAAACGCAACGAGTAAAAACATTTACCTACCTTTACTTAGAAAACAAGAGAATGAATACACTTTTTAATAAACGATTTCAATTTTATTTATGGGTAGGATTAGCCTGGCTATCGATTTGGATTTTTAATGCTTCGCTGAGCAGTTCCAGAATATTTTTTCCTCAATCCATTAATGAATTATGGCGGGTCATTTTTCTTATCATTGCCAATTTTGTTTTCTTCGAATATGGTCTTCCTTTTATAGTTAAGAAAAGAACAACTGTCTTTTTTAATATCCTGATTGGGAGTTTTCTTGTAGCGATCCAATTTATTATTCTATCATTTGGTTTGTATGCTTGGAAGTATCTTGGAACACAGTTGCATGTTTTCACCACCTTAAGACATGTCAAGATAATTCCGGATACAGCCTTTTCTATAGTTATTGAAGATGTGATGTATCAAGCTCAGGGCGGTTTTACTTCACTTTTCTTTTTTGGAATTTCAAAACTCTTTTATGATAACTTCAAATTAAAACAAACCGCTCAGAAATTACGCCTCGAAAAACAAGAGGCAGAATTGAATTATCTCAAATCACAAACGAATCCTCACTTTTTATTCAACACACTAAATAATATTTACTCACTATCAAGAGACAAATCTGATTTAGCTCCGGAATCAATTTTACGACTTTCAAAGATCTTACGATTCATGCTGTATGAAACCAACGGAGAATTTATAACTGTAGAGCAGGAATTAGAAATTATTAGCGATTATATCGCGCTCGAAAAAATGCGTTACGACGATTCATTGCGTCTTAATTTCAATCAGAATATAGACGATTTGAAACAACCGTTACCACCCTTATTATTGATACCACTGGTTGAGAATGCCTTTAAGCACGGTGTTTCAGAAACAAGCGATAAGCCGGTAATTGATATTGATCTTTCCGTTAACAAGAAACAACTAATATTTTGCATAAAAAATTCTACAGAAAGCTCAAATGACGATAAAACTTTGAAGGAAAATATTGGACTTTCAAATCTTAGGCGACAACTGGAATTGCTTTATAAAGATTTTAGTTTGATCGTTGAGAAAAAGGAAGCTGAGTTTACTGCTACTTTAAAAATTAATTTGGCAAGCCATGGCTAAAATAAAGTGTATTGTAATAGAGGATGAGCCATTGGCAACTAAGATCTTGTCTGATTATATTTTTCAAGTTCCGTTTCTTGAACTTCAGGCAACATTTAAAAGTGCTTTACTTGCTACTGAATTTTTGCGTGATAATTCCACCGAACTTATTTTCTTAGATATTCATCTGCCTAAATTGAAGGGCATGGCATTTTTAAAAACGCTGTCACATCCGCCTGCTGTAATTATTACAACTGCTTACAATCAATACGCTGTTGAGGGTTTTGATTTGAATGTGACTGACTACTTGCTAAAACCATTTGCATTTGAACGCTTCTTAATAGCAGTTAACAAGGTAAAGACAAAACAAATCGAAATTACTGAAAGGAAAGAAAACATTGAGACAAAGGATTCTGTTTTTATAACTGTTCAGAAAAAGAAAGTTAAGATTCTATTCTCAGAAATTGTTTACATAGAGAGCCAGCGCGAATATATTAAAATTGTAACAACAAAAAAGGAATTCATTCCAAAGATGAGCACGCACGAGATTGAAAGCATTTTACCGACAAGTCTATTCAAGCGGGTTCACCGTTCATTCATAGTATCAATTAGCAAAATTGAATCGTATACATCTGAAATCATTGAAGTGAGTGGCGCATCAATTCCAATTGGCAGGGATTATAGAGGTATCATTGAGAATTTATAGATGCCAATTATAAGCACAAAAAAAGCCGCCCGGTCCCTGAGTTTATCGAAGGGGGGCGGCTTTACTATTTGCCTTTAAAGTCACTTTCGCGGTTTAACCAACCATTTCAGCAGCACCGATACCGAAAAGCTTACCACAGCTCCAAGAGCAGCAAGGATAGCTGTTTTAATTATGTCAGATGAACCTATGTTCACCAATACGGTCAAGGCCGTTCCTGAAACAGTGCCCGCAATCGTTCCGGTAGCTATGTGATGATTCCCGCTCACAAACTACGCTTCGGAAGTTTTGTTTGTGTAGAAGCTTTCGGTTGTTGCACATTGTGCATCGCACTTGTTCTCGATTTTCAACGTCAACCAATCTTCGTTTTTGATTTCCTCTGCACCTTTATCATTCTTGCTGATTTTGGCGTTTGTGGCAATCACATCTTGGGTGGTTCCATTCTTTAGCAAACGCCCTTTAAGATCCAATTCCACTTCGGTGTTCTTTTCATAATCACCCGTTGATGTCGAATTGTAGTTCGCCTCTAATTGGGATGTTCCGCAATCGCTTCCTTTGAAAGTAAGCCTCTCTTCGGTCATTGCATCGCGGCCACCGAATACGGTTTTTAATTTTCCTTGTCCTTCAAACACGTTTCCGTTTTGAAAATTTGTTGCTTTCACGTCAATCATAACGTTAATGCCTGTTTTTGCTTTTTCCATGCTGTCTTTTTTAAATAATTAATTGTTTATAGTTCCGGCTCAATGGCTTTGAATGTTCTTAGTTTTATTCTCGCTTCAATAGATGTATCTGCTGCTCGCCCTGCATCGGCCTTGCTTAACTTGGCTCCCATGCTTACTGCGTCAATTATTCCGGCATCAGCCTTTGTAAGTTTCGCACTTGCAGCTATTGCATCTATCAATTCAATTTTGTTCATTTCAACTTCCACATCCACCGAAACATTTTGATTTGTTTCCGTGTTCTCGCAAACATTTACGTTCACGATCACTGTTACTTTGTTTTTGCTGATGTTTCTCCAAAATTTCTTTATCGCCATCAACAACGATTCTAATAGCGCTTTCATTTTTCAGCGCCTCCTTCGCATACTACTGCTTGGCTAACAGCCGTCGCTACGCTTCCGGCTACTATAACATAGCTTGCAGCAGTAATAACGGCCGCCGGTAAAGCCACAGGAGCCGCTATAACAGCGCCTCCTGCAGCAGCCAGTATTAAGCCAATAGCACGTAGTTTTTTGAAGAATTTTGGAGTTGGAGCACATAAACGTTCCACAACATTCATTTCTCCCGATGATTTTCCTCTGTTCATAGCATTTCCTCCTTAAGCTACTTCCACAATCGCAAGTGAGTTGTGCGCACCGTTTTTAAGTGAATACTGAACTAAGTTTACCATCTGGAAAAACTCTATCTGTAATAGATATATGTCTGTTCCTGCACCTGCTGGAGTACCAGTTGGTGTCAAAACAACGTTTGATGATACTGCATTGATTGGAAGATTCACTACGTTGGAGTTGAAGATCTGAATGGCTCCTGTAGCAAAGTTAATTCTCGCCCACGCACCTTTAAAAGTTACATGAGTTGCACCCGGTGGTGCGGCAATCTCATCAATTGGCACGAGCCCATTAATAGTGATCACACCTGTACCGGTATTAACAGTGAAAGGATTGTACAATACGCTTCCTAGTATTGCACGGTTATTGAAGTTAAAGCCCTTCAAAAGAAGCTTTGCGGCTGGTAAAGCGATCGCTACGCCTACATTTCTTAAACCGCGGGCACTTGTCGCATCCAGGTTCTTGATGTCTGTCATCACCTTAGTTAATCGTGATACAACACGATTATCCGCAGCAGTGTTTAGCATCGAAAAGAGGGCAGATCGTAAGGTCTTACCGGCAGCCGCAGAAGAACCAAATTCAGCGCCGTTTTCGCGCGTTCTAACGAACGCTGGGTCGCTAGCGATACGTTCACCGCTCACGCCCCCTTTTTCGCGCGCCAAATGGCCATCCTGCGTTTTATAGAAGGAAATATCTCCGATTTTCCCTTCTATCTTGATGATGCCTTTTTGTCTTGCCATTTTATAATGGTTTTAAGGATTAGTAATTGATTGAATTTATAGTTGCAACATCTCCCGGATCTTTATCGCGAATAAAATCCATTCGATACCACAAAATTATTTTGAGATCATACTCGTTTAACGTTGCGTGTCCGCAGCATACTCTTTAGTCCGTTTTGGGTTGCTTTGCCTGTTTTATATAACACTTAGTCCATATACCTTTGAAGTATGTCAAAGGCGTATATAAAGCATGGATAAGGTATGAGCGGAACCAAAAGAGTATGTATCTATCCAAAAGATGTGGTTCGGATCACCGGAAAAAGCGAAAGATATGCCCGAAGGCTACTAAACCGCATCAAAAAACACTATGAAAAGGCCAGTCACCAATTCATAACCGTTAGTGAATTCTCCGAATTTACCGGGATCGATAAGCCAGCTATAGAGGAAAACCTTGTTGATTAAAATCCATTTATTTTGATACAAAATGTTGCAATACGGCAAAACCCGCATTATATTTGAAGAAGATTTTACGTTCTTTCAATCAGCATTAAATTGTATTAAAACGAGTTTTTGTGAGTGAGATTTCTTAGGATATCCGAGAGAAATAATCACCCCCAAACTATTGATATAGCGATATTTTCCGATATTTCGGGCGTTTGGCCACCCCGACAAAAAACACAAGCCTTTCACGTAGTGAGAGGCTTTTTTATTTTCGAACGTCAAAAGCTGTTTTTAGGATGTTTATCTATTCTTAAAAATTAGTTCTTTTTGGCTAAAATTACCTCTTAATAAATTGTATTTTTGTTAATTCATTATGCAAGAACAAATTTTAATCCTCGACTTTGGTTCTCAATACACACAATTAATAGCCAGAAGGTTACGTGAGCTAAATGTGTACTGCGAAATCCATCCTTACAATAAAATCCCAAAAATAACCTCTGATATAAAAGGTGTTATACTTTCAGGTAGTCCGCATAGCGTGCGCGAAGAAAATCCGCCAAAGCCGGATTTATCAAACATCAAAGGTAAAATGCCTTTATTAGGTGTATGTTATGGCGCACAATATTTAGCTCATTTTTATGGTGGTGAAGTGGGGAAATCTAATTCACGTGAATACGGACGCGCGCATTTACAATTTGTTGATTCAAAGAATAAATTATTCAATAATATTTTTGAGGGCTCACAAGTTTGGATGAGTCATGGTGATACTATTTTAAAAACGCCTTCTAATTATAAAATTATTGCAAGTACACATGATGTGAAAGTGGCAGGATACCAAATTGAAGGTGAAGATACCTACGCTATTCAGTTTCATCCTGAAGTGTATCATAGCACCGATGGACAACAATTGCTGAAGAACTTTGTATATGATATTTGTAAATGCAGTGGTAACTGGACACCTGCTTCCTTTATCGAAACAACCATTAGTGATTTGAAAAAACAAATCGGCGATGATAAAGTGATTTTGGGTTTATCTGGCGGTGTTGACAGCAGTGTGGCGGCCGTATTATTACACAAAGCCATTGGCGCTAATTTGCATTGCATTTTTGTGGATAATGGTTTGTTGCGTAAAGATGAATTTAACAGCGTATTGGATTCATATAAGCACATGGGCTTAAACGTGAAAGGTGTGGATGCGAAAAATGAATTTTACTCAGCTTTAAAAGGTGTATCGGATCCTGAACAAAAAAGAAAAATTATCGGTAAGGTTTTTATTGACGTATTTGATAAGGAATCTAAATTGGATAAGGAAGCGAAGTGGTTAGGACAAGGAACTATTTATCCGGATGTGATTGAAAGTGTTTCTGTAAAAGGTCCGAGTGCAACTATTAAATCACATCATAATGTGGGCGGATTACCTGACTTCATGAAATTACAAGTGGTAGAGCCATTACGTAGTTTGTTTAAAGATGAAGTGAGAAGAGTAGGTCGCGCCTTGGAAATTGACGATAATATTTTGAATCGTCATCCGTTCCCGGGTCCGGGTTTAGCGATTCGTATCTTAGGTGATATCAGTGAGCAGAAAGTGAAAATATTACAAGAGGTGGATGCCATATTTATTAATGGCCTAAAATCTCACGATTTATATAATACGGTTTGGCAAGCAGGTGCGATTTTATTAAACGCGCAGAGTGTTGGTGTAATGGGTGATGAGCGTACATATGAGAATGTAGTGGCGCTGCGTGCAGTATCTTCTACAGACGGTATGACAGCCGACTGGGTGCATTTACCATATGAGTTTTTAGCGAAGATGTCGAACGAAATTATTAATAAAGTACGTGGCGTTAATCGCGTGGTGTATGATATTAGTTCAAAACCACCGGCAACTATTGAGTGGGAGTAGTAGGGGAAAGGTGAAAAGTATAAGGAGTAAGAAGAAAGTATAAGAATGAAAATGATTAGATTTAAAAGAACATATGCAGTAAGTACATTGACTTTTGTATTTATGTTTTTGTCTTTTCTTATACATGCACAGGAGAAATCTACTGATATACGAACCATCAATAATAAAAAGTATTACATTCATAAAGTTGAGAAAGGACAGAGCCTTTACGCTATTTCGAAAATTTACGGCACGGATGTGAATGTTATTTTGGCCGACAATGATGAGGCTATTGATGGCATTAAGGCAGGGCAGGAGTTAAAAATCCCGTTCGACTTAAAGCCTGCTAATTCAGTTAAGCCAATTACCAATAATACAAATTCAACTAATCTCGATACGAATCGTTACGTTTATCATAAAGTGGTAAAAAAGGAAACGATTTATTCTATTTGCAAGCAATATGAACTAACAAGCGCGCAATTAGAAGCTTATAATCCTTCCATAAGTTCAGGCATTAAACCCGATCAGATGTTGATTGTGGGCGAGAAGAAAAATTTCGGTAAGGCGAACGCACAAATTAAAGCCATCACTTTTAATGGCAATGGAAACAATACACCCGTTTTGCAAGACAGTACAATTTCTAAACCAAAGGATAAGAAAGAAAAATACAACATTGGTTTAATGTTGCCTTTTAAAATAGATGAATCGGAGTTGTTAGATCCGGGTGTATTAACGCAATCCAAAGCAAACTTTCCGCAGTTGCAATCGTATTCCGTAGATTTTTTATTAGGATTTCAGAAAGCAATGGATTCATTGAAGAGTGCTGATTGCAAAGTGGAAACGTTTATTTATGATGTTGATGATAAGGATTCGGCGAAAATTGAAAACTTGTGCAAGAGCAATGAGTTTAAATCACTTGATTTGATCGTAGGTCCGGTTTATCCTTCCGGTTTCAAAACTGTTTCCGCTTACGCCAAACAATATTCTATCCCATTGGTTTCTCCTTTTACGCAACAGAATAAAATTCTATTTAAAAATAATTTAGCTTCCAAAACAAATCCATCTCAGTTTACGTTAATGGAAGCGTTGGCTGAGTATTGTATTGATTCGTGTAAAGGAAACTCAGCAGTGTTCATTGTCAATAATGGAATGCTGAAAGAACAACAGTATGTAAAAGCATTTAAAAATTATTACAACGAACGATTGAAACAATTAAATATATCTTTAAAAGACAGTGTGGTTGAGGTAAAAGGTTTGGCAGGCGCGAAGGCTAAGTACGTTGAGGGTAAGAAAAATATTTACGTTTTATTCAGCAACAATCAAGTTTATTTAGCGGATTTTGTAACGCAGTTGGCGGTTTGGTCAGATAAAAAGGATGTAGTGTTAGCAGGTTGGCAAAATGTAACGCAAACGGATAATATTGATCAGGAATATCTCAACCGTGTTAATTATACTTTTCCTTCACAAAACAACATTGTTAACTTAAAGGCGTATTCAAGTGCCATTTTAAGTTATCAAACCGAAATGTCGTCAGATCCTTCCGATTATTATTTCATGGGTTTTGATATCGCTCAATATTATTTAACGCATTTAAAGCAGCACGGTCCTTCCTTTATAAGTGAGTTAGACAAATATCCGTTTGATGGGAATTTTTTGCGATTTAAATTTTTTCATCCGGACGCCACAACAGGATTTGAAAATCGCGGTGCCTATATTTTCCGTTATAGTAATTATCAGTTATACCGCAGTCAGTGGAAATAAACAAAGACAATATTGCCAATTGGTTAATGCAATTGCAAGATTCTATTTGTTCGGCGCTTGAAAAGGCTGACGGCAAATCAAAATTTTTAGAAGAGAAATGGGAGAGAGCTGAAGGTGGCGGCGGAAGAACCCGTGTAATGAAAGATGGTGCTGTCATTGAAAAAGGCGGTGTCAATTTCTCAGCAGTTCATGGGAAAACACCGGAATTCTTATTGAGAGACAAAGAGCATAGTTCGGCTGATAAAAGTGCATCGGAATTTTTTGCTACAGGAGCCTCCATTGTGATTCATCCGAATAGTCCTATGTTGCCGATTATTCATATGAATATTCGTTATTTCGAGATGACCGGTGGTGTGAAGTGGTTGGGTGGTGGAATAGATTTAACACCGCACTATGTAGTGGAGGACGATGCGAAATATTTTCACGGTGAATTAAAAAAAGTTTGCGACAAGCATCATGCAAATTATTACACGAAGTTCAAAAAATGGGCGGATGATTATTTTTTTATAGCGCACCGTAATGAAACACGTGGTATTGGCGGAATATTTTTTGACCGTTTAAATGAGGGAGATGGCATGAGCTTTGAAAAAAATCTTTCATTCTGGAAAGAAGTTGGTGAAGCTTTTGCTCCGATATATGTAGAACTGATCCGTCGTAATAAAAATAAATCTTTTACCGAGCGTCATAAGCAATGGCAATTGCTGCGCAGAGGGCGTTACGTTGAATTTAATTTAGTGTACGATAAAGGAACTAAGTTCGGACTGGAAACAAACGGTCGTATCGAATCTATATTAATGAGTTTACCCAAATTCGCTAGCTGGGAATATAATTTTGTACCGGAGATAAATTCTGAAGAGTCCAAAACACTTTCTTTATTGAAGAAGGAAATCAATTGGGTTTAATTTAATCCGCATACTTGCAAATTATTTTAACTTTATTACATTTATGTTATCATAAATGAAGGAATCAATTATAAATCATTGGCACAAATTATCACGTATTGGCTTACGGGAGGATGAGTCCGTAATGGAATTTCGTGAGGTAATTCTTATTAATAGATTAATGATTTTTATTCCGCTTATTATGGCGGTTTATATTCCTATAGAAATTTTTATTAACGGGTTAAAAATGATTTATGCCGTTTCGTCTATGGTTTTTTTGTTTATGGCAACTTTGGTTTTTCATCAGTACCGGTGGTTTAAATTCGCGAAATATTATTTGTATTTAATTAGCTCTTTGTTTATAGTTTTTATGGGAGTTTCTGTGGGTAAAGGAATAAATAATCATGTCATGTTTATGCCTATCCTGCTGGTAGGAGTAATCATATTTAAAACTAATGTCGATAGGGGCGTTATTTTTATGATTACAACATTCTTTTATTTATTGCAGCAATATCTGTTTAATTACGTAAGCCCTATAGCGGATATTTCAATTGAGGTAAGAGCTAGTTTTACCATTGTTTTCTTTATAATGGGTATGTTAATTGTATTTATCGTAGGTTATTATTTTATGGGAATCAATAAGGAATATGAGTCTATTATCGTTTCCCAAAAAGAGGGACTTGAGTTAAAAAATAAAGAGATTACAGATTCTATTACGTATGCTAAGCGAATTCAAAAGGCAATTTTGCCAAGCGAGGAAATTATTGCTTCTCATTTAAGGGAGTATTTTGTTTTATACATGCCAAAGGATGTGGTGGCAGGGGATTTTTACTGGATAGAAAAAGTAGGTGATGTGGTATTGTTCGCGGCTGCTGATTGTACCGGACATGGAGTTCCGGGCGCAATGATGAGTGTTGTATGTAATAACGCGCTTAATCGTTCGGTTCGTGAAAGTAATTTGACAGATCCCGGAAAAATTTTGGATAGCACGCGAGAAATAATCATAGATGAATTGAGTAAGAGTGGAGAAGATGTGAAGGACGGAATGGATATTTCTTTGGCCGCTCTCAATACTAAGTCACTCGAGTTAAAGTGGGCGGGAGCGAATAATCCGTTATGGTTATTGAGAGATAATACTATTGTAGAATTTAAAGCCGACAAGCAACCTATTGGCAGGCATATTAATTCCACACCCTTTACAACGCATGCTACTCAATTGCACAAAGGAGATTTCATTTATATTGCATCAGATGGTTTTCAAGATCAGTTTGGCGGACCAAAGGGAAAAAAGTTTAAGGCATCGCAATTAAAAGAATATTTAATGAACAACGCCAGCAAAAATCTTCAGCAACAAAAGGATTCTCTAAGGGAGGCGTTTTTAAAATGGAAGGGCAACAATGAACAGATAGATGATGTGTGCGTTATTGGCGTAAGAGTTTAATCCTTAAACCGCATTAATTCATCTTTACTGAAGGTCCATTCGGGAGTTTTCAATTCATTTCCGAAATTCACGTTGTACCAAGGACTCATTATAGGCTCGTTAAAATTTTTCAGTACATGAATGCTTTGCGCGGGCATATAGCTTTGTGCAATGGTAAACATAATATGTCCGGTTAACTTGTTTTTTACGACGTCCATAACTGTAACGGCATGTCCGGGCGAGCCGCCTTTTATAAATACATCACCGGGTTTAATGTCTTTGATGTTTTTAACCGGCACAAGTTCTTTGCTTAATGATAAAGAGCCTGCATATGTGTAAACTAATTCAAGGTATTTTTTAAACGTTTCATACGAATAATCAACTCCCGCGGTTTTAGTCCATTTATTGGTTTTAGGATTAAAACGATAACCTTCCGCATAATTCACAAATTCTGCTCTTACCCCATTGGTGAAATTGAAATGTATTTTACTGAATTGTAAAGAGTGATATAGGTACTCGGCATGAATTCGCATCACTGCATCGGCACACTGTTGCAAATCTTTTTTGCCGATGTCATAATCTACAACAGCATCATAAACATCCTGACGGTTTTTTAACTGGCCGTTGTACAAGTAAACTTTTTGGCCGGCCGGTTTTAAAGGTAAAGAGCGCAGAAATTCATCATATGTAGTAGAAGTATCGTTGATTCTTTCGAAACTATGCGGTGCTTTGATGCGGTCTTTTAAAGTTTTTCCACTTGGATTAATAAACTCAACAGAAGTTTGTGAAGTGCAGCTTGCAATGCAAAGCGTCATTAAAAGTGTACCGAGTAATCGCATAATCAAAATTAAAAAAACCGATGAATAATTCGGGATTTAAATTGAAAATATTCGTTAAATAAAAACCCCGCGAATTTCTCCGCGGGGTAACACACAAAACTTGAAAAATGGAACTTAGTTGAAATTGATTAGTCTTACGCCTACACTGAAGGGGTAAAGTTCAGGCCCCTTATTTTGTTTAAACATTTCATTTAAATTTGATTGAGCAAATAAGGTTACATTACCATAACCCACACTTACGTAACCGGCAAACTGAAACGGATTCATGTTGTAGCTGTCGTTACGGGTATTTTTAAAGGTATCACCATTTTTTACAACAATTTGTTTGGTTCTTCCGCCTAATAAATACTTTCCAACTATCCCAACGCAAACATGAAATGCCTTTTTCGGATTGGAGCTTGTGTTGAAGTCAAGCAATAATGGTACTTGCACGAAGTAAGAGCTTAAACGGTTTTTCTTATAGCTGAATGTATTGGTTGAATCTACATTTCCCCAGGTGAAAGAACTATCAGCATTTAACTTTACTTTGTTTTCGAAGTGATACAGATTCATGTCGAATCCTAAACCGGTAGCAAGGTTAACATAGTTTTTATAGATGTGAATGTTTTGCTGGAATAAATTGATTTGCCAGTTAAATGAGCGTGTATAATCCAGTTCCATGTAATTGTGTGGTTTATCAATCGAGAAGTCGTAATTTGGTGCGGTATAGCCGGCAACACCGAAGAATACGCCGTTCCAGTGACGGAAAGCCTGACTGCGTTCACGGGCGGAGTGAATGCTGTCGATTTTATGGTCGTCATCGGCAATGATAATTTTCTTATTACCCCAATTAAAACTTGTGCTTGATGAGTCTTTACCGGTCACTTTTTTTTGTGAATCGTCCGGCGCAATTTTTACAATTTGCGATGAGGAAGAACCTTCTGCCGAAACTTCTTTAGGGTCGCCTTTAAATTTAATGCTACTCGCGCCGGTTGCGTTGGCGCGTAGTTTTTGTGAAGAGAAAATTTTAGCTGTAGAAGCACCAGATGCGGTAACGTCTACGTTTTCGTTCATTAATTTGTAAGATTTTAAACTGGATGCGCCACTCACATCTGCATAAAGATTTTTATTGGTTCCGCTTAAATTAACCTGTGATGCTCCGGCAGCAATTGTTTTTATGCTGCGTGTTTCGCAATCGATGTTAATATTACTTGCGCCTGAAGCTTCAATGGTTAAAGAGTCAGCTTTTAAATTTCCGATTGTTTTAAAATTTGTTGCACCCGATAAAGAAAGATTATTTAAAGTATTACCGGTGATTCTGATTTTGTAAGACCCTTTAATGGTACCGCTGGCTTTAATAAAAAGTGTATTGTCGCTCACTTTGGTTTCAATGTTATTGAATTCACTTTCGTTGGCTTCAACAGTCAGACTTAAAGTATCCGACTGGCGATAAGAAATGGTTGGAGCACCTGAGGCGTCAATTTTTGTAAAGCTGCTTATTTCGCGGGTTTGTGAGCTTTGAGCGTTTAGTCCGCATGCAGTGATGGCTGCAATGGCTGTAAGTATGTATTTTGCTTTCATAATATTTTTATATAATGTTTAGTTATTTACGGATGTTTCTTTTCTTAAAATTTCAGTGGGATTACCATTGTACTTAATATCGCTGGCTCCGCTTGAGTTAGTGACTAATTTTTGTGAGGCATACACCTTTGCAGATGAAGCGCCACTGGCTGTTACCAATGTGTTTTGAGAAATCAAATCACCGGCTTTTAAACTAGATGCGCCACTTAAGTCGGCCACTAATTCAGTAGTGTTTCCACTCAATTTAATATTGGAAGCGCCTTCCATTTCGCTGATTACTTTTTTCGCGCTTAAAGGCATCTCCACTGAACTCGCTCCTTTAGCAATAATTGAGAACGTTTCTGCTTTTACCGGTGCAGGAGCCTTGAAGTTAGAAGCACCTGACATATTTAAAGCATCTAATTGCGGACTTGTGATTTTAATTTTAAAGGAATGTTTGTAATTACCATTGGCTTTTACATACAGTACATTTCCCTTAACAACAGTTTCAATGTTTTTAATTTCATTTGCATCGCCTTCAATAATTAAAGAAGTTGTATTGCTATTTTCGTAAACGATGCTTGCAACCCCGGTAGCGTTAATTTTAGTAAAGTTACTGATGTTACGTTTATCCGTGTTTTGTGCACAAGCCGCAAAGGTACTTACAAAGGCGAGTGACAGTAATATGTTTTTTGTATTCATAGTTTAATGTTTTTAATTCGGCCGTTTAGTAATAAGACGAACGGTGATTAAAAAAAGTTACAGCTTAATTGAATTTATTTTTATAAACTGTAAAATTACCTACCGATAAAGTGTACTCTTCGGTATCGCCATGAACGTTTTCAGTGGCATTAAGTGTTTTTACACCCATTTGATTCAGATTCTTTAACGCTTTACGAGCACGATCGAATAATCCTTTTTTCTCGGTATTGCTCGCTACGGCTTTTTCATCTTCATCATAAGCTTGCTCGGTGATGATGTATGCTTTTTTATTTTTTACTTCAGAAGAAGGAGCAATTTCATTGATTGTATTATTGGCGCTCACGCTTGAAGTATTTAAAGAGGCGATTGCATTATTTTCTGAAGGAGTAACACTGTTATTGTTTACAATAACTTCAGGTTCTGTTACAGTGGCTGAGTTAGAACCAATGCTTGTATTTTTGATTTTATTCTTTAAGCTAACATTAGCAAGCGTGTTTTTAGTAGTATTAACAGAGTTTTCGGTTTCTGATGCGGATTCACTCGCAGTATTTGTGTTTTCTTTATTTTCATCGGAATTAAGCGGCGCGATTGTGTTGGTATTTAAAACTTTTACTTCGCTTAATTCTTGTCCGCTATTATTTTCAACATTAAAGAAACGGAACATAAACACAAAGGTTACCAATAATAATAAAGCAGCAGCCATAGATAAAGTTTGACGGCTGAATAACCAGATAACTTTTGCCTCTTTCTTTAAATCGCTTTTGTTTTCAAATACAATATTCAGTTCAGGTTGTAAAATTGTTTTCTGAAACAAGCCTAATTCTTTTTTAACTGAAGGGTATTGAGAAGCTAATGATTCTATTTTGTTTTTTTCTGCAGCAGATAAATTATTCTCTATATAATCAACATATTCTTCATCGCTTACAAGTGGTGTAATTTCTTTTTTAAGATTATTCTTGTTTTCAAAAGTAACGTTTGCAGCTTCCAGCTCTACCAATTCCAACTCACTTAAATCGATGTTTAATTCAGGATGTAAAACAACAAACTGTTGTAATAATGCAGTATCAGCTTTACTTAAATTGCCTTCCATATAGTCGAGCAAGTAAGCTTCATAATTTTCTAATGTGATGTTTGCCGCTTTCATATTACAACCTCCATTTTACCAATGTAATTTTTCAGAAACTGACGTCCTCTGAAAATATAAACTTTAACCTGACTCTCGCTTAAATTGGTAATTTCACCAATCTCAGCATAATCGTAACCTTCGTAGTCGCGCAGCATAATCACTGTCTTTTGAATTTCAGGCAACTTATCTAAAGCTTCATTTAGAATAGCTTTTAAGTCGCTATAGTTTTTTTCGTAAGCTAAATTGTGCTCCTGAACTTCATTAAAACTGCCTTGTTTTTTTGCACGACGCGTGTAATCGATTAAAGTGTGGTATCCGGTAGTAAATAAATATGATTTTGCTTTTTCAGCTTCAACCTGATCTACCTTACGCCACATTTTTTCGAAAGTATCCTGTACAATATCGCGCGCAGCATCCTTATCCTTAATATGCTTCAAGATGAAGCGATACAAAGCATCCGAATGTGTATCCACGCAGTTATTATATTCGGTTACGGTCATTTACAGTAATAAGACGTATGGTAAAGAGGTTTTGTTACAGCAAAAATAGAATATATTTGAAATTTATATCGCTAAATATCAATTATTTACGTTAAAAAATGAAAAACCCCGGCTTTTGGCTCGGGGTTTTTAAAGGTATTAAAATTTATTTCTTGGCGTAGCGTTGTCTTCTGCTTAAGCCATCACGCGAACCAAATGATTTTTTTTCTTTAGAGTCGCCATCACGCTTTTTGTCGCCATCGCGTTTCTTATCGCTGAACTTTTTATCGCCATACGATTTCTCTCCGTATTTTTTGTCGCCGAATTTTCTATCGCCACCTGATGATTTGCGGTCGCCAAATGATTTACGATCGCTGTATTTTCTGTCACCACCGCCTGAACGGCCGCCTCCAAATTTTCTATCGCCACCACCTGAGCCGCCGCTACTTTCTTTGTAACGTTTTTCGGAAATTTCAAGAGATACTTTACGGTTATTAAATTCAATGCCGGATTTATTCACCGACATGAAATCATCAACGAATTTACTTTCGGTTTCAAAAAACGAAAAACTGTTTTTAACGTCTACATTAAATACCATACGCGAATGTACTTTTGCTGATTCAGCTAAAAACTCTTTCAAAGAATTTTTATTAAAGCCATCCATCATACCAACATTTACGAAGAAGCGTTTCGTTTTATTGTTGTTTCCACCGTCTTTCGCTGAATTTAAATCAGGCGCATTTTGGTAGTAGTCATAGAAACGGTTAAACTCTTCTGAAATAAATCGTTTAATGATTTCTTCCTTACTAAGGTCTTTTAATTCCTCATAAACTTTTGGTAAATATTTTTCGATGTCTTCATCACGAACTTCTACATCGTGTAATTTTTTCACCAAGTGAAACAATTGTTTTTCGCATACTTCAACTCCATCAGGAATTGGCGCGCTTTCAAACTTTTTGTTTAGGATACGTTCAATGTCTTTAATTCTTCCGGTTTCTTTCGGAGTAATAATAGCGATTGACATACCTGAACGACCCGCACGTGCTGTACGTCCGCTTCGGTGCGTATAATTTTCTACATCTTCCGGTAAATTGTAATTGATAACGTGTGTAATATTATCCACATCAATACCACGTGCGGCAACATCGGTAGCCACTAACATTTGTAAAGTGCGGTTACGGAAACGTTTCATTACAAAATCACGTTGCGATTGCGATAAATCACCATGTAAAGCATCAGCGCTGTAACCATCTTTAATTAAAGCATCGGCTACTTGTTGGGTTTCTGCTTTGGTACGGCAAAATACCATTCCGAAAATTTCCGGATAGAAATCGGCAATACGCTTTAATGCTAAATAACGATCGCGTTGATTTACTAAATAATAAATATGTTTAATGTTTTCTGCACCTTCATTACGCTTACCCGCGCTTATTTCAGCAGGATTGCTCATGTAGTTACGCGCAATGCGTTCTACTTCTTTAGGCATAGTAGCGCTAAATAACCAAGTGTTTTTAGTAGAAGGCGTTTGTTCAAGAATAACATCTAAGTCATCTTTAAAACCCATGTTCAACATTTCATCCGCTTCATCCAGTACAACGATGTTGATGGTTTGTAATTTTACCGCACGGCGTTCAATTAAATCAACTAAACGTCCGGGTGTAGCAACAATAATTTGTACTCCGTTTCTAATTTCGTTAATCTGATTTACAATACTAGAGCCGCCATATACAGCTGTAATATTTAAACCTTTAACGTATTTACCGAAGTTTTTTAAATCGTTGGTAATTTGTAAACACAATTCGCGCGTTGGCGCTAAGATTAATGCTTGCGTATCTTTATCGCTTGCATCAATAGTGTTTAAAATAGGAAAACCAAACGCGGCAGTTTTACCGGTTCCTGTTTGTGCTAATGCAACAACATCGGTTTGCGTTGTAGTTAACAACGGAATAGATTGTTGTTGAATAGGCGTAGGATTTGTGTAGCCAAGATCTTTAATGGCTTGCATAAGGCTTGCGTGAAGCCCTAGTTCTTCAAAAGTCATAATTTTTATTTTAGATTAAACATTAACTGCTTCAGAAAATTCAACTCCGCAGTTAATGCCATACGGCCGACAAAATTCGCTCGAGTTAAACTCACTAAACAGTGATTTCGGGCACAAAGATAGGTTAATAAAACCCAAATACCTAATCTTTTACGTTTTAGTAACAATTTTAGACGGAATTTACACTGTAATTTTTATATTTTTGCGACTCGAACTTATGAAGAATCACTATGCAATAATTATGGCCGGCGGCGTTGGTACACGTTTTTGGCCAATGAGCACTAGCTCTCACCCTAAACAGTTCTTGGATATTTTAGGGACAGGTCGCACTTTATTGCAACAAACCTATGATCGATTATTGCGTGTTTGTCCGAATGAAAATATTTTTGTGGTAACGAGTTCTTCGTATGAAGAGCTGTGTAGTACGCAACTTCCTAAATTACCAAAGCAAAATATTTTATGTGAACCTTCTCGTAAGAACACTGCGCCTTGTGTGGCGTATGCTTCTTATAAAATTCATAAGATAAATCCAAAAGCCATAACAATCGTAGCACCAAGCGACCATTTAATTACAAAAGAAGATACGTTTGTGAAAGCCATTAATTCTTGTTTTGCAAAGGCCGAGAAAGAAGATTGTTTGGTAACCTTAGGAATTAAACCTACTCGTCCGGATACCGGATATGGCTATATTCAGTTTATAGAATCCGATAAAAAGGAAAAGGATAAGCGTATTTATAAAGTAAAAACATTTACTGAGAAGCCTGACCACGATATGGCAAAGTTTTTCATGGAGAGTGGCGACTTTTTATGGAACTCAGGAATTTTTATTTGGAGCACAGAGAGTATTACCAAAGCAATGGAAACTCACGATCCTGAATTAGCGAATGTGTTTAAAGAAGGATGGGATGATTACAATACAAAGAATGAAGCAGCTTTTATAAAAAAGGCATACAATACCTGTAAAAATATTTCTATCGATTATTCGGTGATGGAAAAAGCGAAGAATGTTTATGTACGTTCTTCTATCATCGGGTGGAGCGACTTAGGCACCTGGGGTTCTTTATATACGCATTTAAAACACGATGATAATAAAAACGCTATTGTAGGTAAAAACGTAATGCAGTACGATTGCAATAACTGCATTGTACAAGTACCTAAAAACAAATTAGTGGTGTTACAAGGTTTGGAAGATTATATTGTGGTAGAGTCGGAAGATGTATTGATGATTTGCAAAAAGCAGGACGAGCAGCAAATACGAAACTTTGTGAATGATGTGAAGGTGCAAAAGGGCGAGAATTACGTTTAAAGTTCTGTTTTAACCCGACTATTTCACCCACATTAATACTTTATCGTTATTCTTGTAAGAATCAAAATCCTTATCAAAAAGTATTACAAAAAAATCTACCAGAGGTAGTATTCCGAATATCCCGCCTAAGCTGGCGATATACGCTACAGGTACATAGGGTTTGGTTCCTAAATAAATTCGATGCAATCCAACAATCCCAAACGGAAACGGAAATGCTAAAAGAGCTGCCGTTAATTTTTGTCGGTTGAATTGTTTTTCTCTTAAGCGTTTTAAAATCGGAAGCGGTCTTTCTTTTTCTAAGTTTTTAAATTCAATCACACTTACTTCAGTAACGGTATGACAACTATCCCAATAAACAATAACCCCATTGTCTGCATTTATCTTTGCGCAAAGAAGGGTGAAAAGTATGAGAATGATTTTTTTCATTTTAGATCGAGTCAACGGTATGCTTATGAATCATATTTTATGTCAGTTCGAGCGGAGTCGAGAACTATCAGGCCGCGTCTCGACTCCGCTCGACGTGACACGTTAATCAAAAATAAAAAAGGGATTGTCGCGAAAACAATCCCTTTTTTAAAAGATTAAACAATTTAATGTTATTCAAAATGAACTTAGCGCCAGTCCTGAGCTTGTCGAAGGATTATTTCTTAGCCGCTAAATAAAGTTCGTTTACTTTATTCCAGTTAATAACATTAAAAAATGCGCTGATATAATCCGGACGACGATTTTGGTAATGTAAGTAATAAGCGTGTTCCCACACATCCATTCCTAATACCGGCGTGCCTTTACAAGTGTCAGGTAAATCCATTAAAGGATTATCTTGATTAGGCGTAGAGCATACTGCTAATTTTCCTTCTTTTACGCATAACCAAGCCCATCCAGAACCAAAACGTGTAGCACCTGCTTGAGCAAATTGAGTTTTGAAATTATCGAATGATCCAAATTCAGCTTCAATCGCTTTTCCAACTTCATTGGTTGGTACACCACCAGCGTTTGGAGCCATGATGTTCCAGAATAAAGTATGGTTGTAATGTCCGCCACCATTGTTACGAACAGCCACCGGATACTTAGAAATATTTTTACAAATTTCCTCGATGCTTAATTTTTCCGCATCTGTTCCTGTAACTGCAGCATTTAAATTGGTTACGTAAGCATTGTGGTGTTTTCCATGATGTATTTCCATGGTACGCGCATCGATATGCGGCTCCAACGCATTAAATGCGTAAGGTAATTTTGGTAATTCAAAAGCCATATTTTTTTGTTTTTAAAGGTTAATAAATGAATACCCGAAGTTAGGTATTAATTGAGTTTTTAAAAATTAAATTATGATAAAAACCATAAAGTGTTAGTTACTTAATTAAACACTTTTAAACTACTTTATGGTTTTTCAAGAACTTCAACCGCTTTTTTAATGCTATTGTCGGTTTGGTTAATGATAGGATAATAAGCGTCTTTATCAAAAAGGTTTCGGCCAATAAGTGCTTTAAGCAGCTGTTTTAGATTGGTTTTGCTTTTCTCAAATTCAGCTTGAGTTCCTTCTACTTTTTTGTTTTTCGAAAAAGTAAAAAACTCATTCATCACGTTATCGTTTAGGGTATAATTACTTACAAATTTATCCGCCGAGTAGGCTTTCAGCAATTCGGCACGATGTTTATCACAATATTCAAAAGCAAACGTATTAATGACACCCGCATAAAAAGCCCGGTTTACGAATGGAGTGTATTTTGCTGTGTCAAGTGGTACAAAAATATCAGGCATAATTCCGCCGCCACCGTAAACAATTTTCCCTCCCGGTGTAATGTATTGCTTACTCTTATCAAGTTTAGAGCTATCGGCATGTACTAATTCTCCGTCGTTGTATCTTTCGATTTCTTCATTGTAATACGCTTCATTGCCTTCGTCATAAGGTTTTTGAATACACCTTCCGGTTGGTGTGTAGTAACGCGCAATAGTCAGGCGAATGGCAGAGCCATCCGGTAAATCCAACTGATCTTGCACTAAACCTTTTCCAAAGCTACGACGGCCAATTATGGTCGCGCGATCATTATCCTGAACTGCACCGGCTACAATTTCGCTGGCACTGGCACTTCCTTCATCAATTAAAATTACAAGCGGATTATTTTCAAAACTTCCATGTGTACTGGCTTTATAAGTTTTTTTAGGGTTGGCACGACCTTGCGTGTATACAATTTGCAGACCGTTAGTTAAAAATTCGTCGGCAATATCTACGGCTGCTTTCAAAAATCCTCCCGGGTTACCACGTAAATCCAAGATTAATTTCTTCATCCCTTTAGTGCTTAAATCATTAAAAGCTTTGAGATATTCATCGTAAGTTGTAGAAGCAAATCGGCTAACTTTTATATAACCGATGCCGGGTTTAACCATATAGGAAACATCAACGCTGTAAAGTGGAATTTCATCGCGTGTAATACTGAAGTCGATTGTTTTTTTAACGCCGCTTCTTAAAACAGTAACAACAACAACCGAGCCTTTTTCTCCACGAAGTTTATCAAACACTTCCTTATTCGTTATTTTTACACCGGCTACATTTTTCCCGTCTACCTTTATGATTTTATCACCGGCTTTTACACCAAGCTTTTCGGATGGTCCGCCGGCAATGGGAGTAATGACACGAATGGTATCTCCGTAAATATTGAATTCTATACCTATGCCTTCAAAATTACCTTGTAAAGATTCATTCACATGTTTAAAATCTTCGGCGGGAATATAATCAGAGTGCGGATCAAGACTCTTCAACATGGATGTAACCGTTTTTTCCACTAATTGTTTTTTGTTAATGGAGTCAACATATTGTTCTTCTATATAATCTAATAAATTATTGATTTTACGATACGGATTGCTTTTACCCGGCATCGAGTTATCGCTGATAATTGTATTTTCGAAGGAGAAAAAATAACCCGCGAAAATCCCAATAACCAAAACAATTGAAAAGTAAAGTGGAAGCAAGGGGTTGCTCTTAGGTTTTACTTCGTTTTGGTTGAGTTCCTGCATTTTTGTAAATTTGTGTAAAGGTAATGCTTTAACAGGAAGTAATTGTAAATGTTTTTCCCTAAAAAAATAAAAATTGTATCAGCGCTTGTAATCTGCTTGCTAGTGGTTTTGTCGTGTAAAAAGAAGGCGCAGCAAGTGAATAACAGTAATATTCCGTACACGCCTGTTAATCTTAATATTTATCCAAATGACCCATTAAATTTTAAATTGCAAACTGCCGGAGGTTGGATGTATTTTAATGGTGGTATACACGGAATTATTGTTTACAGGAAATCACAAACAGATTTCGTAGCATTGGAGCGTGCTTCAACTTACGACGCTGATAATTTTGAAGCACGCGCAAAGGTTCAATCAGACAATTTCACATGTAGGGATACCATAAGCGGATCAAAATGGCAAATTGTAGATGGCGCTGTAATGTCAGGACCAGCCACCTTACCATTAAAACTTTACGGAACCAGTTTTGATGGTAATACCTTAAGGGTTTTTAATTAATCAAATTATTTTTTCGCAACAGATGGGGTGGATTTCCACTCGCATGTTTTTACGAGATGTAAAATATCTTCGCGTAAAAAATCAATCACGATTTTAAGTGAATCGATGTTCGGAACTGCATCAAAATATAGAGCGCCTCTTAAAAAATGATGTGTGCTGTCGGTAAGATAAAACTGAACGGATGAAGCAGTGTTACCGGCAATATCGTAAACTAAACCATACACTTTGGCGCTGTCTCTTATCACTAAAGATTCATCTAAACCGGTTGCTTTAATTTGATGACGGATAGCAAAATTGCGGGAGTCTTCCAGAAAAACGTTGAGGTCATTATTTACCGCTTTATAACTTAAGTGAATCGTTGCTCCGAATTTCGGAAAGCTGATATTATACCAACAAGGCTCTGCGTTTTTATGTTTATCATTACTTATAGTTGCATAGGCAGGAATTTCGAAACGATAAGGGCAAGTTGTATCGAAAGAAATGTATTTCTTTTCCGGAAAATCAATTTTAAAATAACCACGCGGTTTAGGCGAATAAATTTTATCATCTTCATCTTCGCATGCGGTTAGCAATAAACAAGGAGTAAGGAGTGCTAAAAAATATTTTAAGAATGTTTTCAAATTAAAATGGTAAATCACTGCTGTTTGTGCCTTCGTTAGAATCTCCGGAATTTTGTTGATTTTGATCGCGGCGTTGTAAAATTACAAATTGGTCGGCAACAATTTCAGTGGTACTGCGTTTGTTTCCGTCTTTATCATTCCATTGTCGGGTTTGCAATCTGCCTTCAATATAAACCTGCATACCTTTTTTTAAAAGTTTTTCGGCTGTTTCTGCAAGCGTGCGCCACATGACAATGTTATGCCACTCGGTTTGATCAATGCGATTACCGTTTTTGTCTTTAAATGATTCGGAAGTTGCAAGACTAAAATTTACACGGGCGATATTCCCTTCCAGATATTTTAATTCAGGGTCCTTACCCAAGTTTCCAATTAAAATGACTTTGTTTACACCTGCCATAGTATGAAGTACGTTTTGATTAACACAAACAACAACATAAAAATCATCAAAAACAAGTTTGTGAATTGGAGAGTGGTAATATTTGCCGGTTAGAGTAAATTTTAGCCGTTTTTAGTAAAATATTGGTCGAAATTTTGAACGATTTAGTAGTTGATTTTTAATGATTTGCTTGAAAAACAAGTTTTTTTCGAATTATTTTCTCAAAAAATTTTGCGGAATGAGATTTCGTTCATACTTTTGCCACCCCGTTTTATGCGGGACGTTAATTTGAAGTATTGAGAAAGGGTTTTTGATGAGTAAGGGCGGTTTAAGAGACGGCCAACTGTTCATCTGAAATTGCTGACTTAAATATACACGTTCATTGAAGGAAATGATTGCCAAAAATGTAGCAGGTAATTTGTTGAAGAAACGATTATCACATGAAGATGATATTAGTTGAGAAACTGATTCATCATACCCTTGAGGGATTGTGTTTAGACAT